>JAURVK010000061.1 GCA_030655535.1 Methylobacter sp.
AGTATTCGATATAAAATTGTGCTATCACACTAAAAAGCTTTATTATCCATCAATAATAACTAAGCGTGTTAGTACAGTACAATAATCTTCCTCTCATTTGCCCGGCTGGCTACCTTTAATCTAAATGCCCAATTCCCAAAATTACGATGTCCTTATTATTGGCAGCGGCGGCGCTGGCCTAAGTTTGGCCCTTAAGTTGGCTGATCACTCGATGCGTATTGCCGTGCTGTCAAAATTCGCCTTGACGGCGGGTAGCACCTATTACGCGCAAGGCGGCATATCCGCCGTTTTCGGTGCCGATGATTCTATTGAATCGCACATCGAAGATACGCTGGATGCGGGTGCCGGACTCTGCGACCCCGAAATTGTGCGCTTGACCGTGGCTCATGGTAAAAGTTCGATAGACTGGTTGAGGGAGCAAGGTGTTGTTTTTACTGAGGAGCAGACCACATCAGGGGAAGTGAAACTGCATTTAAACCGGGAAGGCGGGCATTCTCACCGCCGCATTGTGCATACCGCCGACGCGACCGGTAAGGCGGTGTCTTTATCGCTGATTGAACGCGCTCGGGAACACGCCAATATCGAGCTGTTCGAACACTATAATGTGGTGGAGTTAATTACCAGCACCCGGGAAGCAGAAAAACGGGTTTTGGGCGTTTATGTGTTGGATTCAAAAAAACAACAGGTCAGGACGATAGCGGCTCGCGCCGTGGTTCTGGCAACCGGCGGCGCAAGCAAGGCTTATCTTTACAGCACCAACCCGCAAAGCTCAACCGGCGATGGCATTGCGCTTGCCTGGCGCGCAGGTTGTCGCGTCAGCAATATGGAGTTTATGCAGTTTCATCCGACGTGTCTTTATCATCCGCATGCACATTCTTTTCTGATCAGTGAAGCGGTAAGAGGCGAGGGCGGCAAGTTAATCCTGCCGGACGGCTCACCTTTCATGCACAATTTTGATCCGAGAGAGGAATTGGCGCCTCGGGATATAGTGGCTAGGGCCATCGATCATGAAATGAAAAAGCGTGGCATAGACTGTGTCTATCTCGATATTAGTCACAAATCAGAACAGTTTATACGCGAACACTTTCCAACCATTTATCAGCAGTGTCTTGAGTTTGATATAGACATTACCAAGCAGCCTATTCCCGTCGTTCCGGCCGCGCATTATACCTGCGGCGGCGTGTTAACCGACAGCTATGCCCGTACTGACATCGCCAATCTTTATGCGATAGGCGAAGTCGCTTGTACCGGTTTGCACGGCGCTAATCGAATGGCCAGTAACTCGTTACTGGAGTGTCTGGTGTTCGCAGAACGGGCCAGCGAGGATATTTTGCAGAAATTGCCCGGCATTTTGCCTGCACCGCCTATCCCTGATTGGGATGAGTCAAAAGTCAGCGATTCCGATGAAGAAGTGGTTGTTGCTCACAACTGGCACGAACTGCGCCGTTTTATGTGGGACTATGTCGGTATTGTCAGAACGGATAAACGCTTAAGTCGGGCAATGAGTCGCGTCGAATTGCTTAAAAAGGAAATCGCCGAATATTACAGTAATTTTCGTGTTACCAGTGATTTGCTGGAATTACGTAATCTGGTTATAGTCGCCGAATTAATCGTCCGTTGCGCACAGCAGCGCAAGGAAAGTCGTGGTTTACATTACACGCTGGACTACCCGGAAGTCGATCACAGCAAACCTGCACAAAATACGGTTTTGACACCGGAGCCGACCAAGCGTCTTTAATGCTAAGGCGCTAACAGCGACTTAATCACTAAAGCCGCTTGTTCGCAGTCTACCGCAGATTTCTCAACGCGCCGACGCAAAAAAAGTCCACTGCTTAAGCCGTCCATATCACGAGAAACGTATTCGTTAAGATCGGCGCATATCTGTTGCATCTGTTGCTCAGCCTGCATTAAGGCCTGGTATTTTCTGGTTTCCTCAGTTTCCAGCAACATCATCACTTCGCTGGTCATTCGATTTTGCAAACGGAACACTTCTTCTACGTGATGTTCAAACTCTTCAAGCGGCTGACCGTCAGCGCCATACCCACCCAAAAACGGAACAGCACAGCCTGATATTAACGAAGCAATAGCAAACAATACCAAGCTTCGATGAATAACCAAACACTTCATATTCATCATTTTATTTTTTAAACCATGCTTACGATGCTTAATAATCGAGCCACAATATACTATAAAATAAGTCTATTCGGGCGTAAAAAGATTAATGCTTCTTAATTTTACCGCAATAGAATAGCTTATTCCCCCCCCCTTGTTTTTTGTATTACTCGCCCATTCTAGGTGTATACTTTGCTAACCCTTTATCCATAAAAAATCAACAAATACGGTGTCAAACAGATGACTAAAAAGACAGCAAGCAAATATCTGCTTAACCTTGAAAAACATTTCGCCGCTGACAATCCGATATTACTGAAAGCCTCAAAAGTCTTTCAGGAGCTCGATCAAATTGAATATGATCTAGGGCTCATCGAAATGGATGAAACGACTGCCAGTAAAAATTCATGGTGGCCGATAATTAGCTTGATTGGCGGTAATTCAACGGCTAAATCCAGATTTATTAATAATTATCTGGCGGCGGATAGCCTGTTTTCCGGCATTCAAACAGCCAGCCATAAATTTACCGTTTTACTGCATAATAATCAGTCCAACCCGACAACATTGCCCGGTACTGCACTGGATGTAGACCATCGGTTCCCGTTTTATCAGATCAGCAGTAAAATTGAGCAGCAGCAACAAGGCGAAGGGGATCGGATTAATTCTTATCTGGAATTAAAAACGCTGAATAGTGACCGCCTGAAAAGCAAGTTATTTATCGACGCACCCAACATCAGTGCCGCACCGCCTAATCCGGTTACGTCGTTGTTGGCAAAACATATCATCGAAACTTCAGATCTGGTTTTTATTTTTACCGATATATTCGATTCAATATCGCCACTGGTCGATGAGCTAATAGAAAGTATTATTCTCCATCAGGATTCCAATAAATTTGTTTATCTGATAGATAAGCCGGCAGCGATGATGAATTCGTCTATAAACAGCGAAATCATCTCTTCATGGCAAAGAAAATTGGCCGGATTGGGATTAAATACCGGTCAATTCATAGTTCTGCCTAGCCAGGAAGGCAGTGTTAGTCCTCAAGCCCCTGTCGACTTCTCAGCGATAGACCAATGTATAGCCAATGTAGGGCATGATCGTACTTACCGTGTGTTGAATTCACTGGAAAAAAATATTCGTGAAATTAATGATGTGGTGATGCCGGAAGTCAAAGCAGCTATCGTACAATGGAAAGAGCGCGCAGTGTTTTCCAGCCTGGTTGTTCTCGGATTTATTGCTACTTTGGCCATTTTTGCTGAAATACAAGCCGGTATTCTGGAGTTATTACTAGACCCTATCATTGGGTCTGTAATAGTTATTACGCTGGTAGTAACCATGACGCCTATGCATATTATGTTTAGCAAGATCCATGCGAAATTAATAATCAATCAACTTAATAGTCGGCAAAAAGAACTCCATTTAATGGAAAATTTAGCGGGTATTTTTGAAAAAAATATGACATTCAATCGCATGATGCTGCCGATCTCCGAACCCATCGGTTGGAATAAAAAAACAAAACTCCGCCTGACTCAAGTATCGAATAAAACCAAAGAACTGGTGCAGTTATTGAACGATAATTTCAGTACCTATGATGGAGAATCCTTAGCTAGCCATCAGGATTCGTCGGATTTTAACTAAATATGCTCATATCCACCGGGGGTAGTTGTTACACGGTGGATATAAACAGTTTGTAAAAATAAAACTCAGGTAACTATGGATGTTCTAAAGCAATACCTGCCGTTATGCTGGTTAAAAAATAACCCGTTGGAGCTGCCGAGATCATTCGGTTTTTTTAAACAAAATCTGTTGTTCTATTTCGTGGTTGAGTATTTCATGCAAACTAACATGACTGCCGACCCGTTAGAATCATTTGTTGAAGTTAGCATAGAGACATTATTAACACTTACATTTATAGGTGTGATGCTGTTCTTTAATAGGACGTTATATGCTTATGTACAAGTGGCGACAGCGATTTTATTTTGTGCAAATATAGTCGCCCTCCCTCTGGTACCGGTGTTGATTTGGCTAACCGTCAGCGAAGACCTTTTAAGTTATTATTTTTTTGGACTGCTTTTGTTTTGGGAATTTGTTTTGGTAACCAATATTATCAGACGAGTTCTTTCCATCAATATTTTCGCCAGTCTACTCTTGTCATTATTTTATTTTGTCGTTGCTTATTTAGGTGCCTTTGGACTGGGGCAGCTGTTTTAGCAATAGAACGCAGGAGCAGTTACCGAGAGCATGAAGTTTTTAATGCCTTGAATTAATACTGTTATTTTCTCCGTGTCCTTCGCGTTCTCTGTGGTAATTAATTTTTTCAGCACGATTTGGATAATACTTTCCTAGTCTCTGGAGCATGAAAACCCCCGTCCTGCTTAGCGTTTTAAGTTGTGTAGATACCTCTGCCCTGTAGGCGACGCTGACTGTAAGATAAAAATAAGATTTTTTTGAGTTATCCGCGTTTATCATAGCCATCTGCGTCATCCGCGTTCTATTTTTTTAATGCTGGGTAATTACAATATTTTTTCTGATTTAGCTAACTGAATTTACACGTCAGTGGCCTCACAAAGAAATCGGAGAAATGCCGACTGCTTTACGCAATTCCTGCATAAACGGGACGCTGACTGCGCGCGCTTTTTGAGCGCCTTCCCGCAATTGCTCTTCGATATGCTCGGGAGCCTGCATCAATGCCTCGTAACGTTCTCTTGCCGGCGTGATATGTTCATTAATATGCTCAAACAATGCCTGCTTCATTTCCCCCCAAGCAATGCCGTCTGCATAACGTTGGCGTATTTTAGCCGCTTCGGCCTGGGTAGCAAAGGCCTGATAAATGCCGAATAAAGTGCAGCCCTCGGGATCTTTAGGCTCACCCGGTTCCAGTGAATTGGTTTTAATCTTGTTAATGAGTTTTCTTAATTTTTTTTCAGGCTCGAATAACGGGATGGTGTTGTTATAACTCTTGCTCATCTTGCGCCCGTCCATGCCCGCTAAGGTTGACGCATGTTCTTCAATGACGGCCTCCGGCAGCACAAAATGTTCACCGTAAATATGATTAAACCGTCCGGCAAGGTCTCTGGCCATTTCAATATGCTGAATTTGATCTTTGCCTACCGGGACTTTTTCGGCATTAAACATCAGCATATCTGCGGCCATTAATATCGGGTAACTGAACAAGCCCATGGTGATGCCCTTGTCGGCATCGCCCTCGCCGCCCTGCTCATTTTCGGCAACCGCTGCCTTATAGGCGTGCGCTCTGTTCATCAAGCCTTTTGCCGCAACACAGGTCAACATCCAGGAAAGCTCCATAATCTCAGGCACATCCGACTGTCGATAGAAAACCGCATTCGACGTGTCCAGACCCAAAGCCAGCCAGGTCGCGGCGATTTCAAGACTGGATTGCCTGACCCTTTCCGGCTCCTGACATTTGATCAGCGCATGATAGTCGGCCAGGAAATAAAAGGGAGTGACATTCGCGTCCTTGCTCGCCGCAATGGCTGGCCTGATAGCGCCGACATAATTACCCAAATGCGGCGTACCCGTGGTGGTAATTCCGGTTAAAACGATTGCTTTATTCATGATACTCAGAAGTCTGTTTGTTTAAGAGGTGAAATTTAGCAACCATATTACATTGTCAGCTTAATATCCAGCGGAATAGCTCAATTTATAACTCTATTGCAAATCATGCTCTATTATTTGTTCTTTATAGTAAACTTCGCAGCCAAGGCCATACAGCTCACCTAATGAGTGCCATAATTGTAACAAGACCGGAGAAATGACATGTTAGGATATGATGAAAAGCGAAATTATATTCGAATGGAAATAGACTGTGAAGTGACATACAGACTTGCAGGTTCAGATGAGTTACATCAGGGACGCTGTTCATCTATCAGTGGCGCCGGCGTTTCATTTATTGCCGACCGTTCTTTTGATACGGGTAAGGCCATGGAAATAAACATCATTCCCAAAAACACACTCACTCCCTCGATGACCGCTTTCATCGAGGTTATCAGAAGTACCCAGCAAAACGACGGTAGCTACGAGATTGCCGCCACCATAAAGAGTATAAAAGGGGACTAAAGCTCCTGTTATTATTAATCATCACTAAAACTGCTTGTATTTTAATTATGTATACGATTACCAAAGAGGTGTATTTTTGTTACGGACACCGGTTAATGAATCATCCCGGCAAATGCCGTAATTTACATGGACATAGCGTTAAGGCCTCGATTTCCATAGAGCAGGAACAGCTTAACGACCAAGCCATGGTCTGCGATTTTTCCGATATTAAGGACTGTGTTGAGGCATACATCGATTTACAGCTCGATCATAATTTTCTGCTACATAAAGATGACCCGATCATCCCCATGCTCATTGCAAACCAGGAGCGCTTTCTTGCTCTTGACGAACATCCCACCGCAGAAGTCCTGAGTAAAATGATTTATCGGCATCTCAAACAGGCCGGTTTTAACGTTGCTCAGGTGGTGTTATGGGAAACCGCCAGCGCGGCAGCCTGCTACCGGGAAAGCTGATATCGATCATGAGTTTTGTCAATCCGGTCAACAAATCAATCTGCCTGGAACAAGTCTGCGAATCAAACTATCTAAAGTTATTTAAGTTAATTCCGGATTTAATGGTGTTCAAAGAAACAGCCATTGGTCTTGCGCCTCATCGCACCACGCTGCATCTTGAAATCATTGAGCGTACGCCGCACACCTTGACCGTGGAACTTAGTCATTGCTTCAATAAAAACAGGGATGAGTTTATGGCGCCCGCCGTAAAAATCAGGGTTTACCTGGATGCGCAGCTGGCCGAAGTATTAAGCGATCATGCCCGAGCCGGTGTGGCGCAAGTTTTTAAAGATCCCGGTTTAAGCCGTGAAATCATGAATTACAAATGGCGATTGAATTATTTTTTGCAAAAATGGCTGGATCATTGTTTAAAAAATGACTATTTATTCAGTCCTAATGCTGAAGCGCTGGCCTAATCCTGGCTTAATCGGTTCGCCTATAAAAAATTTTCCGGATGGGACATTGCGGTTGTAGGGGCGACTTTAGTCGCCCAGTCAATAACCTATTGCTCAATCGGCGACTACCAAAAGTAGGCTTTAGGCGAAGTCGCCGCCACAGTCGAACCGCCCTTTTAAATAACTATCTGCCCATGCGCAAAAAGAATACCAGACTCGGTCTGCTTACATTATTGCCGGGATTGTTCCGCCTAGGCCGCAAACATCCGGTACTGCTGATTATTTTTGGCCTTGGCTTGGGCGGTTATGGTTATGAAGGCAAAATTGCCCGTCCTGCATTACTTTATCAAGGCGCGCCGCAAGCCAGCGATGCCAAAAATAGCGATACCTGGTTTCGCATATTGCGCAATCATGGCTTTATTCTGGGTTATTCGGATTTGCGCGGTAATCCGCTGTGGGTGGAATACGCATTGACCCCGGAAGCAAATACGCCGTCCCTAAAGCGCCCCAATCGCTTTGAAACCGATTGGCGCGGCATCAATCGCGTCAGTCACGACAGTTATCAAAAAAGCGGTTACGATCGTGGGCACATGGCGCCGAATTACGCGATGAGTCGTCTGTACGGCAGGGAAGGGCAGGCCGACAGTTTTTTGATGACCAACATCATTCCGCAAAAATCCAAGCTCAATCAGCAGCTGTGGCAGCATCTGGAGGAAACGGAAATCAAGCATTTCGCCAAAAACTTTGGCAAGGTATGGGTGATCACCGGGCCGGTTTTTAGCGGGACGGTGGAGCGCTTAAGTTCGGATTGGACGGTGGAAATACCGGATGCCTTTTACAAAATTTATATCACCGAAGCCGCCCCCGGAAAGCCGTCTATCGCGTTAGGCTTTTTAATGCCGCAAACCGTTACTGGCAAAGAGCCGCTGGAACAATTTGTGACCAGCATCGACAACATAGAAGCGCAGACCGGCCTGGATTTTTTTGCCCAATTGGATGATCGTACCGAAGCGGCTTTGGAGGCGGCAGTTAAGCCGCAGCCGTGGGGTTTGCAAGCCGTCAGCAAGCTGCATCCACATCATTAACGGCAGTTAGTATGCGAATCGCTATCAACACGTTCATCAAAATGGCGAGGTTCTCGGCAACTGCCCCATGTCGTTCGAACCTTGTCTCAATCAATCCTTAATCCTCGGGTTGCATTTTGGGTAGAATCCAATAAAGAAACATTTGTTGATCTGGCTCAAGTTTTTTATTCCGCACTTTGTTTAAATAGCCGCACGTTGATGCCAATCAACTGTTGTCCTTAATCAATAGATGGAGAGTTGCTATGAGTGAAATACAAGAAAAAGATAATTTCTGGATTTATGTAGCGGGCCTTGTTTTAGCCGTGATTGTTACAGTGGTTATGATTAAAAGCGGTGAGCATGACAAGTACGAATCGGCAGCAAAAGCAATCGCTGAAGATGCCTCTCATTCAGCGTATAGAAACTAAAAGGCTTTCTCCTCTTAGCCGTAGTTTTCGTTTTACCGCATATAGCGCAACTTAAAGCCTACCTGAGTTGTGTTGTATGCGAAAGTTTAATTATAAATCCTCGTAAGTCTGGGCTTGTTTAGCGATTAAGTTGTATAAAAGCTAAACAGCCCTTTTTTGTTTGTTATTTTCAATTGTTTGGATTTAACTTCTATCAGTTTCCGCGCTTGAAGGAGATGAATGATTCGACTGACCGTTTCATGCGCGATTCCCAGGTAATTTCCTATTTCTTCCCGTGACATGCTCAGGCGAAATTCCAGCTCGGAGTAGCCTCGTATTCTCAAGCGATCTGAAATATGCAGAATAAAGCAAGCTACGCGCTCTTCAGCGGATCGGCGACTTAGCATCATCTTTTGTACTTGAGCATCAAATTGATTACAGGATCTTTGCAGCAACACTTGGCTTAAGCCGGGGGTATTGATGGCCAATATCTCTATTTTATAGGCAGGCAAATGGCAATAATTCACTGTCTCTAATGCTATAGCGGTACAGTTATGGATTTGAGACGACAAGCCGTCAAATCCAAGTAATTCTCCAGGAAGAATGAAGTCAACGACCAGCTCATTGCCATTTTGGTCAAAACTCAGTAATTTGGCGCTGCCGGAACGCAAGGCAATTATTCCTCTGAATGGGCTGCCGGCATGGTATATAGCCTCACCCTTTTGACGTATATTGTTTCGACTGACCAACAAGGCGAGCTCACCCACTTCCGACCGAGGCAGTCCTTTAGGAATGCACAAATTATCCAAGTTACAGTTTGCGCAAGTGACTGCTGTTTTAGTTGTCGATGAATTTGAGGTTGTTGAATTTATCATTATTTTGAAAACGGGAAAGAGGGTGCTGAGATAAAAAGTAAATCAATTAAAACTTAACTTGGTCGCAAGAAATCCGCATGCACTTTCTGATGTCCAAGTTATCGGAGGAATTCATTATCTCACCTAAAAGCATATAAATTAAATGGTATTTCTTTTGTTCACTGCGGCATAGCGGGTATTCCGCTGCAGTTAGTGATGACAAGCATCATCCGGCTATTTTTGCCCAAGGTGACTATTTGAGTGAAATAACGCATCCTTGTTGCTATCTGATGTTACGCGCGTACCTATGAAAAATCGTAGTCCACGAAAAACACAAAAAGCACGAAAAACAAACGGGGTACCTAGAAGCATGTCGAAAATGCATCCTGATTACAATGAGCCTTGGCTAGTATCGTCATGCCGGTATGACTGCCGGTTCCAGTCACATGGATATGAATGAATAATTCGGCATTACACCGTCAGTCGAGAAATAGAGGGCTTTACATTTTTTCGTGGCTTTCGT
>JAURVK010000071.1 GCA_030655535.1 Methylobacter sp.
CGCGCGAATAAATTCGCGCCCACGGCATTCAACCCTAACTATTTTCGGCTTAACTTAATGGCTGTGACGCTCCGCGTGGGAACCAGCAAAGGGGCGCACCGAGGATATCGTAAAAACGCAGGACATTGATTCTACAGTGAATCCCGCTACCCAAACAAAATACAAAGCAACAACTCTTAAATAGAGAACTACTCGCCTGTTATAATGGGCGGCTTTTTAGGCGCATTAAAACAAGGGTTAGTTAAGATGAATTGGGGATACACTGTTTCCGGCTTTGCCGTAGGAATTTTAGTGGGACTGACTGGCGTAGGCGGAGGGTCGCTGATGACGCCATTGCTGGTTTTCCTGTTCGGATTTAAGCCTGCCGTCGCGGTGGGTACAGACCTTTTGTTTGCCGCGATCACTAAAACCGGCGGCGTGTGGGTGCATCACAATAAACATAGCTCGGTTGATTGGAAAATTGTCGGCTGGTTGGCGCTGGGCAGTATACCTTTTGCGGTGGCTACCTTATTTGTGCTGAAACATTTAAGCTCAATCGGTAAAGAAACTTCCGGAGCGATTACTTTTACCTTGGGTGTCGCGCTGCTGCTGACCGCGTTCTCGCTGATAGTGCGTAGCGTGTTATTAAGCCGGGCTGCAAAGCTTAAGCCTATTGACGATGAGCATAGCACTCCCGAAAATGCCGGCCGCTTCAAACATCTGCAAATACCCGCTACCGTATTGATCGGCGCAGTGCTGGGCATATTGGTGACGCTGTCTTCTGTGGGCGCCGGTGCGCTGGGTACTGTCGCGCTGTTATTTCTTTACCCCAGAATGACTACGCTGAAAATTGTCGGCACCGATTTGGCTCATGCTATTCCGCTCACCGCAGTCGCAGGACTGGGCCACATGAGTTTGGGTAATGTGGATCTGGTGTTATTGGGCAGCCTGCTGATCGGCTCTTTACCCGGCATCTGGATTGGCAGCCACCTGGGCGCCAAAATTCCTGAAAGAATTTTACGGCCGATTTTGGCGGCTATTCTGATGTTAATAGGGCTTAAATTTGTGTTGCAGTAAAGGTTTGTAAAAACTATAGCGATTACTTGGTCATCAATATAATAGAATGCAGATGACGCAGATAAATAGGATAAACGCGGATAACTCAAAAAAAATCTTATTTGATCTTAATCGTCAGCGTCGCCTACTTTTGGCATCTGCGTTCCATTTTTGTAACTACTGAGTAGTTACAAACTATATTTTATGTTCCGCTGAACAATAAGAGGCTCAGCACATGACCGAAAATAGCCGTCCACCACTGCCGCCATTCACTGCCGAAACTGCAGCGCAAAAAGTACGCGCCGCCGAAAACGCATGGAATACCCGCGACCCGGAAAAAATCGCTTCGGCTTATACCGTTGATAGCCAATGGCGTAACCGTGCCGAGTTTCTTGTCGGTCGTACTCAGATTGTGCAATTTCTACAGCAAAAATGGGCTAAGGAGCTGGATTATCGCCTTATAAAAGAACTATGGGCTTTTTTTGATGCGCGTATTGCAGTGCGTTTTGCCTATGAATGGCATGACGCTTCCGGCAACTGGTTTCGTTCTTACGGCAATGAAAATTGGGAATTCGACCGGAACGGTCTGATGAAGCGCCGCATAGCCAGCATCAACGACTTGCCGATAACCGAGGCGGAGCGGAAATTTCATTGGCCGTTGGGGATCAGGCCAGACGACCACCCCGGACTGTCCGAACTTGGATTTTGAGCTTATTTAAAGCATAAAATGAGCTCGGTGCCGGTTGACATATCTGTATTAAAGCGTATATCTAAACAATGAAGACAACAACTATTCGCGGTTGTCATAACTGGAAAATCAACGGGCAGGTGGGTTATGAATGATAATTCGACTAATCAAATGGATGCTGAAAGATTACAGACATTAAAGCGCCTGACGGCAGCCGTATATCTGTGTCAGGTGCTGGCTTTCGCATTTGCCGGATTGCCGTTGCTGGTAGGCGTGGCTATCAACTTCATGAAGCAATCCGAAGTTCAGGGAACTTGGCTGGAATCCCATTTCGACTGGCAGATCATGACCGTCTGGATAGCTCTGGCGGGTTTCGCATTGGCCGGATTGACTTTTGAGTTCGGTGTCGGATTTTTTATTCTGATTGCCACGTTAATACTGATGGTATACAGGATCGTCGTCGGATGGACTGCATTGAATGCCGACCGGGTGGTTAAGGAATAAATACTGTTGCGCAAGGGCGACCGGCCGGTCGCCCCTACAATGTATCGCGTGTTAGAGTTCGCTCGTTGCCCCGGTATTTAATCATTTCTTAATATTCAACTCGTTATACTGGAAGTTTGTCGCTCCCACGCGTAGCTTATTATGTATATGACTAGCCAAGAAAATTTCAATATTAAAAAATCGGCCCTGCCGCTTATGCTGGCGTTTGGATTAATGTTGCTTAGCGGCTGTCAGACTATGTCGTCGCTTTTCTCCGATCAAGAAACAGCGGCAACCATCGAGTTTCCCGAACCTCAATCCGAAACCGTAGCCACCCACGAATTCGAGCTGACTGACGGTGACAACATGGTCGGCACGATTGCCGCAATCGACACCCGCGAGAATGATGCGCTGCCGGATATTGCCCGCCATTTCGGCTTAGGCTATAACGACATCAGCATAGCCAATGCCGCCGTCTCCCCGTGGACACCCAAGCCGGGCAGCCGGGTTTTGTTGCCGGTACAATTTATTCTGCCCGATTCAGCTCATCAAGGCATAGCCCTCAATCTGGCGAATATGCGACTGTTTTACTATCCCCAAAAACAGCCGAACAAAGTTTACACCTATCCGGTCGGCATTGGTCGCCAGGGATGGAGTACGCCGATGGGACTGACCCGCATAGTCGCTAAAAATGCGAATCCAAGCTGGACCGTTCCCGAGTCCATTCATCGCGAACACGCCAAAAAAGGCGATGCATTGCCCAAGGTCGTCGGCGCAGGCCCTGATAATCCGTTGGGACTTTATGCGATGAGACTGGCTATTCCCGGTTATTTAATCCACGGCACCAACAAACCTTACGGTATCGGCATGCAGATCAGTCACGGCTGTGTGCAGATGTATCCTGAGGATATTGAAATGCTGTTTAAAAAAGCGGCAGTCGGCATGCCGGTACGCATCCTTCACCAGCCTTATCTGACAGCCTGGCATCAGGGCATGCTCTACCTTGAAGCGCACGAACCCTTACCAAAGTGGGCGAAAAATAAAGCCCAGTTAAAAAAACAGCTAGTCAAGCAATTGCGTAAAATCAGCAATCAAAAAAATGCGGCAGTCGATTGGGATAAAGTCGAACGTATACTCCAGCTTTCAAATGGTGTTCCCACGCCGATACTGATGCATAGCCCTGATGTGGCGGAAATATCGGCAAACGCTTTACCGCTGAAACATCCCGGGCAGTTCTATGACCAGCCCGTTGTTGAGGCGTTAAAAGAGAGTGACTGGTCCATTTTGGTGGCCAGTTTTAATGATGAAACCCAGGCGCAACAATTGGCAACGATGTTGAATCATCAAGGGCCGATCATACCCGCTCGTAAGATCCAGAAAAACGATGCCTATCAAGTTATCGCCGGGCCTTTTAAGAATAAAACGGAAATGAAAGCCGCCGCAAAACGTATCAAAATGGATTTCGAAATCGACGGTGAGCCGGTAAAGCCTCGATTGACTGCGGTGAATTAGGTTGAAAAATTATTCTCTACTGAGAACAATTCAATTCTTCATTAACTTCATGTCCTTCATGGTTATAAAAAAAGTTATAAACCGGATAAAGGATCAATGAGACAGGGTTGCGCATCGGCACCCTCATGGCACATCAGATTTTTCTATGGGTAATGTGAAATAAAAAGTCGTGCCTTTCCGAGGTTCGCTGTTGAAATGTAACGTACCTTCATGGGCTTCGATAAGTGAGCGACTGATGGATAGTCCCATGCCCATGCCGTTTGTCTTGGTGGTGTAAAAAGGTATTGATATTTTTTGTTGTTGGTCTTCATCAAGCCCCGGTCCATTATCCTTCACTCTGACCTGTATGCCTTTGTTGGGAACCAAGTGACTATGGATGCTTAATTGACGTTGCTGCTTTTCAGGTAAACTTTGTAAGGCATCAATGCTGTTTCGGATCAGGTTTATGAGCACCTGTTCAATTTGAATATGATCGACATAGACAGGCGGCAGATTGTGCTCCAGTTCAACTGTCAGCTCTATGTCGCTTTGTTTAAGTTCGGCAATACACATATCGACAGCATCATGAATCAAACTATTAACGTCGGCGGTTGACCGATGTTTAGCATGAGATTTAACAAATTCCCGCATCCGATGAATTATTTTTCCCGCTCTTAAAGCCTGTTGCTGAGTTTTGGATAAGATCTCGGCGAGTTGTACCAGGTCAGGATTTTCAGTGTTAACAAGGTTTAAACTAACTTGCGTATAGCTGGAAATTGCGGTCAAAGGTTGGTTGACTTCATGAGCAATGCCCGAAGCCATTTCTCCCATCAGTCCAAGGCGAGTGACATGGGCGAGTTCGTCAAGATGTGCTTTGTCTTGTTGCTCCCGGTATTTGCGCAAACTCACATCGCGCACAATATGGGTAAAATATTTCGCACTATCGATTGAAAATTCTGCCATGGATAGATCCAGGGGCACCGCAGAACCGTTTTTATGCAGGCCTTCAATCTCCCGAATTTGTCCTATAGATTGCATTGTAGGAGGCAAACAGCCATCATTTACGAGTTCCGGCGATGACGGCATGAGTTTATCAATACTGCAACCCAGCAGCTCTTCCGGTTTATAACCGAAAATAGTATCTACTGCGGTATTAGCCGATACGATATTGCCCGTCATATCCACAGTGATAATGCCTTCCGCTGCCGCATTAAAAATGGCGTTGAGCTTGGTTTCCATTTGTTTGTGCTGAGTAATGTCGTACAGTATCACCAAATACAAACTTGCAGAATCGTGATGAACAGCAGCGACAGACACCAACACCGTTTTAATGCTGTTGTTCTTACAGCGAATAGCGACTTCCATAGGCGCAAAGCCGGTTTGTTTCTGTTTGGATTTTTTCAGTGTCGTGTACCAACTATCCTTGGCCCGCTGGCGATAGTCAGGATCAGGGCAGGCTTTCGTCCACCAGTCGTCTATGGTGGGGATGTCATCGAAACTGTAACCAAAGGTTTTTATAAACGCCGGATTCAGGAAGGTAATGTTAAACTGCTCATCATCCAACACCATCGGCACGGGGGAAACCTCGATAATCGAACGGAATGTTGCCTCGCTGGCTTTTAGCTCTTTTTCCATTTGTTTGCGCTCGGTGATGTCCTGCGCAATTCCGACCATGCGTAGCGGATTGTCCATTTCATCGCATTGCAATCCGCCGCTACCACGAATAAAACGAACGCTGCCGTCCGGCCGCATAATACGGAAATCCAGTTCCCGCCACTCCTTCCCGGTTCGGCAGTCGCTGACCCATATTTTTATCGCGGTATGGTCATCGGGATGAATCAAATCGAACAATGATTTCATTGAGGGCTCGAATGTCTCCGGCGTAACGCCATAAATTTGATGTAATTCGTCCGACCAGCTTAGATAACCGGTCGCCAACTCCATAGACCAACTGCCAACATGGGCGATGCGCTGCGCTTCGGACAACATCTGCTCTTTGTTCTGTAATAGTTGCTGTATTTTTTTACGTTCGGTGATGTCAAAATACATAGCAACGTAATAAATGACTGCACCGGCGGCATCGTTTATCGCTGAGATAGTTAACCGGTTGAGAAAATTTTCGCCGTTCTTGCGTCGATCCCATATTTCCCCCTGCCAGGTTCCGGTGCGATTGATGCTTTTCCACATCGCCGCATAAAAGGTATCGTCATGGCGTCCTGATTTGAGCAGGTTTATTTTACGGCCTACTATATCCTCGGCTGTGTAGCCGGTGGAGGCGGTAAAGGCTTTGTTGATGCGTAAAATGACCGAATTGGCATCGGTGATGACTATCGGTTCATGCGACTCGAAGATGGTAGCGTCCACTTGGCAGTTATCGCCGGCTAGTCGTACCAGCGACACCAATCCAAAGGTTGCCGCCACTGCGCACAGAGTTCGTAACAACTGGATGGGAATGCCGAACAGCGCGAGGAAGTTCGCCTGCGTTGGTAGCCATGAGGGTAGATGCGGATCGTTCTGTAACGGAACCAGGTTAAACACGCTGTAGCAGATGAATGCCAGCGCAACGAGGCGCAGCCAGTTCGCATTGCGGCCGGTCGTTTTTGTTTCCCGCTGGACGGCGAACAGCGCCAGACCGGTTAGCATTGCAGCCGGAACACCGACAAACCAACGCGCCCCTATCGCCAGACCTATAAAGGGGTCGGCCGTCCACTGCGTCAGCATTGCCGCTCCGAGTATCGCAATGCCATACACCCAAGGTGCAGACAGCCGGGTCGATCCCGAAATAGCGACCCAGGTGCGTCGACCGAACTCCAGCAGCGGCAGATGGGAAACGGCCAACAACAAACGGCTCAACCCAGTTAACCACTCGGCTGAATTGCTAAGCCTCTGCATTTCAATAAACTCCACGATGCCTTGCAGAATGCCGAATGCGGCCAGCAGCGACAAATGCGGGGCGAAGCGCCACGTCGTATTCCGCTTGGGCAGCATCCAGGCAACCACACCCAGAACGAAAAAAGCCAGGCCGTAGACCAGGTAGATCAGTTCCATCGCCTGGGAATCCCAATAACTCATCGCTGTTTCCTCTTAGGGTTTGATATTGTGAAGACGTTCATTATTACAGTCGACATTGAAAGCACGGGTAAAAATCGGGTAAGGTTTGTGAGAAAGCGGCTAGATGCATGATTCATGCGACTCGGGGATTTTTGATCGCCTGATGCGGGGCAATAATAAAGCTCTGTAGTGTCGTAGGCCTTTTGTTTTGGGGCTGACGAATGGCGGAGTCGGATCATCGATAGCTGTGTTTTCAATTTCAAAGGTACAAGTTGGAGTTTAAACTTTCATGAAGATAAATACCATTATTGTTCAAATACATTGATATAAATCTCGATAAAAACTTTCATAAGGGCTGTTCGGCGGATTGGACAAAATAAACACGACAGAATCCCGTATGGGATAATGATCGTTTTTTATCTGATACCAACGTCATGCAATTGCCCATTCAACGCCTGCTCAACCGGGCAACCTGGATTAAGATTCATCTTTATCTGGCCTTAATCGCCGGATTCTTTTTTGCGTTGATGGGCTTGACCGGCAGTATCAGCGTTTACCGCGAAGAACTGGATGAATTGTTGAATCCAAAGCTGGTTATCGAGCAGCCATTGGGCAAGCGGCAATCGTTGGATAAAATCATCAGCGCAGTGCGAACGGCACATCCCAACCGTTACGGCTCCTGGACTATGGAAATGCCCAGGTCTCCGCAGGGCATGATTACCGTTTGGTACGAGAAACCCAGAGAAACGTTCTTCGAGTTGTACGCACCGCTGATGGTGTCGGTAAACCCGTATACCGCCGAGGTCGTTGCCAGTCGGTTCTGGGGACAAACAGCCGCCACTTGGCTGCTTGATTTGCATACCCAGTTACAGCTAAATCGCTTCGGCTGGAATGCGGTGGGCATTTTGGGCTTATTGCTGATGGTCTCTATCGGTACCGGTATTTATTTGTGGTGGCCGGGACTGCGGGGCATTCGGGCAGCGTTCGCCGCGTCTGTTTCCGGCAGGTCGGCGGTATACAAACCCTCCCTGGCGTTAAGGATTCGTCATAATGTCGGCATGATGCAGCTTGCTTTCGACCTGCACCGTCTGATCGGACTGCTTAGCGCATCGATCTTATTGTTGCTGGCGTTCACCGGTTTTCATCTGAGTTATCCGTCGATATTGGAAACGCTGGTCGGCACATCGGGTATGGAGCATGGCGGAACGGGGAAAAACATCGTCAGCTCGGCGATTCCGAACAATCATCCTGTCGCTCTGGAATCGGCGGAATTTATCGCACGCGGCCCGTTTCCAAGAGCCGAACTCAGACGCGTTACCACGCCCGCCGGTGACAGCGGAATTTATCGGATCAACTTGCGGCAAGGCGATGAAATCAATCTTCGGCATCCCTATACGACGGTCTGGGTGGATCGCTGGAGCGGGCATATTAAAGAAGTGCGCGACCCGTCGGGATTTAATCAGGGTGAAGTTTTTACCACCTGGATATGGCCGATGCATACCGGCGAGGCTTTTGGCGCGACCGGCCGGTTGCTCTGGTTTCTTGCCGGTATCGGCTTGTTCGTTCTGTATGTCAGCGGCTTGCTACGCTGGCTGCACCGGCGCGGCAAGATCAGGGACAGAGAGCTGAATTTTGCGGCGCTGCGACCCTTATTTTACCGAGCGCAACAAACGCTCTATCGAATAGGTTTGATGCTTTTTCGGCTGCTGGTATGGCTGCTGCAAAGGGCAAAATACTATGCGCCCCATATTATCAAGCGCGGCGTAACTCTATTGCAATGGCTGCGTTCGAGGATAAATCAACAAAAACGGTTAGGAAAAAAGTAACGTAGGCGGGGCAAGCATCTTGTTGCTTGCAAGCTCCGTCCGGCTTGGATGGGACAACCATTTAAAATTTGCTGGCACTGATAGCATATCAATGTGGGAGCGATGCCCTCATCGCGACGAAGGCATCGCTCCCACATTGATCTCAACTATTTTGGTTTACGATTATTCATGTCCGTCCGGCCATAGCAGGTTCGGAGTACAGGCTTTGCCTGTTTGCAAGCGAAGCTTGCACTCCGTATGCCTATTAACACGGCACCTTAAGCTGGCAGCCAAAACCTGGAAGCTACAGCGAATCGCCAATATACTTTTTATAAAAAGGCCAGGTTTTAACGTGCAGGTGTTTTCTGATCGGGGATTTAATGACCGATACGCATAAAGCGATGGAAAACAAACACCAAACCGCCGCATATTCGTTGGGATCGGTGGTGGTAAGGTCGGAAATAAACGGGCCGATTAAATAATGAAAGCCCACGAAACGCCACGAGCCGTACATAAGCGGCAGGTAAAAAGCGACGACGATATAAGTAAACGCATGCAAACCCCAGTTAAAGCCGAACAGCCAGCCGACCGGGTCTGACATCAAGCCGTTCAACGGCATTTGCCAGGCGATATGCCAGGAACCGGAGGTGGAACAGACGCTCGGCCCGCAAAAACCTTCTATGCCGATGTTGCAGGATCCCGCCCAGACAAAAGGGTACATCTTGATCAGCATGAACAGCGTACCGATGCCGCATAGGGTATAAACCGTGGTTTGTATTTTGAGTTTGACGCTTTCCGGAATGAAGTACATCGCGACCATATTGACAAAAAACGGCTGGAACGCGACGTGCAGATAGCCCAAAAGTGTGAGTATCTGATTATTCGGATTGTCACATAAATCGATATAGACGTAAGTTATCGCCTGTAATAACTCCATTAAGGCAAAATAAGTTAACGGAACCCAGAGTTCTTTTGATTCCCCCTGTTTAATTGCAACATAAGCTGCGGTACTAAGACCTGCGACGGCTAAAACACCGGACGCTTCACCACTCCAACACATAGAACTGACCTTTTTTAAATTATTAAATACTGTCTACGCTTGAACATATCTGAGGTAGCAGTAATATTTTATGGGCTATGCGAGTTGTTAGAGGGTATGTTTCTATTGAAAATCAACAGGTAATATCGTCAGCCAACGCAGCTATAGCCTTGTTTTTATAATCCGCCGGCAGGAACATTGGGTGATCGAAACAAACGGTTGTAAACCCGCCTATTGTATTACAAATAGACAGGAATTGAGAAAGGGTATTGCCTTCTTCATCATCGTAGAGGCGACCGGCCGGTCGCCTATTGTATTTTATTTTCATTAAATTCCCTTATAACCGGAGGTGATCGGGTAGCGTCGGTCGCGACCGAACGCTCTGGATGTAATCCTGATTCCGGGCGGGGATTGTCTGCGCTTATATTCGTTTCGGTCGACCAGGCTGATGGCTCTGGCTACGTCTTCGCGGCTGAATCCGGCGGCGATGATTTGATCGGCGGATTGGTCCTGCTCGATATAACGCTCCAGTATCGGATCCAGCACATCGTAAGGCGGCAAGGAGTCCGCATCGACCTGATCGGGCGCCAGCTCGGCCGAAGGCGGGCGGATAATGACCCGTTCCGGGATCACTTGAGATAAGGTATTGCGATAACGCGCCAATTGGTAAACCAGCAGCTTGGGTACGTCCTTGATCGGCGCAAAACCGCCGGACATATCGCCATAAAGCGTCGCGTAACCGACGCTCATTTCACTCTTGTTGCCGGTGGTTAATAACAGTTTTCCCTGCTTGTTCGACAATGCCATTAATACTACGCCCCGGCAACGCGCCTGAATGTTTTCCTCGGTGGCGTCTTTGGCCGTACCGGCGAAAATATCGGCCAACATGCCGGTGAAGGCATTAACGGCGGGCTCTATCGGAATGATATGATGCTTGACGCCCAAGGCTTTAGCTTCCAGCACCGCATCTTCGTTGCTCATGTCTTGCGTATAGCGCGACGGCAGCAGCACGGCTTCGACCTTATCCGCGCCCAATGCGTCAACTGCCAGAGCCAGCACCAGCGCCGAATCGATGCCGCCGGACAAGCCTAAAATGGCGCCATGAAACCCGTTTTTTCTCACATAATCTTTAATGCCCAGCACCAGCGCCTGATATTCGCTGGAGATTTCAGCATAAAGCGGCGCACAAGTGTTTTTTAGCGGATGACTGCCGTCAAACTCGACCACGCTGATTTGTTCTGTAAACTCCTCGGCACGAAAGACGATTTCTCCCTGCGTGTCAACGACGAAAGACGCGCCGTCGAAAATCAATTCATCCTGGCCGCCGACCTGATTGACATAAACCAACGGAATCTGCGCGGCTTTAACCTGGCTGCAAACAATGGCTTCGCGCTGATGGATTTTTCCCGAATTGAACGGCGAGGCATTAAGGGTCAGCAGCAACTCCGCTCCCGCCTGTTTGTTATCTTCAATAATGCCGGGCCTCCAGACATCTTCGCAAATGGTCAGCCCTATGAACGTGCCGTTAAACTCAAATACGCACGGCTGGTCGCCCGCCGTAAAATAGCGCTGCTCATCGAACACGCCGTAATTGGGCAGCGCCCGTTTGCGATAACATGCCAGTATCGCGCCCTGATGCAACACCGCTACGCTGTTGTAAAGCTTGTCGCCATCGTGTTCGGGAAAACCGACGACCAGCGCAATATCGGCCACGCGGTCGGCCAGTTGATACAGCGCGTTATTGGCGGCGGTAATAAAATCGGCGCGCAATAACAAGTCTTCAGCCGGATAGCCGGTAATGGTCAGTTCAGGAAAGACAATCATATCCGCGCCCAATTGATCACGGGCATGGATGGCGGCTAGTGCGATGTTATCGACATTGGCGGCGATGTTGCCGACCAGGAAGTTGGTTTGGGCTAGGGCTATTTTTAGGGTCATTCGTAAAAGGAGGATTAGTTAGTCTATCAGGCAGGTTGTCAGCAATTTGGGCTATTAGCTAAGACGGTACAGTATTAATAGGCTACGGCATGCGGAGTGCAAGCTTCGCTTGCAAACAGGCGAAGCCTGTACTCCGAACTTGCCCCGGCTTAGTGGGTAGCCGCAATTTACAAGCACCCCTTCATCGCCACGCCAATATCGGTCGGCGAACTCACCACTTCAATTCCCGCCGCTTTAAGCGCCGCGACTTTGCCTTCGGCCGTGCCTTTGCCGCCGGTGACTATCGCCCCGGCATGGCCCATGCGCTTTCCGGGAGGGGCGGTCTGTCCTGCGATATACGCAACCACCGGCTTGGTGACATGGGCTTTAATGTATTCTGCGGCCTCTTCTTCTTCGCCGCCGCCGATTTCGCCGACCATCACGATGCCTTTGGTTTGCGGATCGGCCTGAAAGCGGCTGAGTACGTCGACGAAGTTCATGCCGTGTATCGGATCGCCGCCGATGCCGACGCAAGTGCTTTGCCCCAAGCCTTGCGCAGTGGTTTGATGCACCGATTCGTAGGTCAAGGTGCCGGAGCGCGATACGATGCCGATTGATCCGGGCAGGTGGATGTTGGCCGGCATGATGCCGATTTTGCAGGCGCCGGGGGTGATGATGCCGGGGCAGTTGGGGCCGATCAGTAATGCGCCGGTACCGGCCATCGCGGCCTTAACGCGCAGCATTTGCAATATCGGAATGCCTTCGGTGATGCAGACGATCAGTTGAATTCCGGCATCGACGGCTTCCAGAATGGCGTCGGCCGCATAAAAAGGCGGCACGTAAATGACGCTGGCGGTGGCGCCGGTGTCATTCACCGCATCCTGCACGGTGTTGAACACCGGCAAACCCAAATGGGTTTCGCCGCCGCGTTCCGGGGTGACGCCGCCGACCAATCGGGTGCCGTAGTCCAGCGCCTGTTGGGAATGGAATGTGCCTTGTTTGCCGGTAAAGCCCTGGCAAATCACTTTGGTGTCTTTGTCGATTAAAATGCTCATGCGGCCTCCGCCAGTGCGACCGCTTGTTCTGCGGCATGCGCCAAATCATCCGCCGCATAAAGATTCAATCCGGTATTGCTTAGCAAGGCTCTGCCCTGTTCGGCATTGGTGCCTTCCAGACGCACGACCACGGGCACGGTAACGTGAACCTGTTCGACAGCGGCTAAAATACCCGCCGCGATAATGTCGCACTGGACGATGCCGCCGAAAATATTCACCAATACCGCCTTCACGCTGTGATCCGACAGGATCAGCTTGAACGCCTCGCAGACTTTTTCAACGCTGGTGCCGCCGCCGACATCGAGAAAATTGGCAGGTAAGCCGCCTTTCAGTTTGACCAGATCCATGGTCGCCATAGCCAGTCCCGCACCGTTGACCATGCAGCCGATATTGCCTTCCAGGGTAATGTAATTCAGCCCGAATTGTTGGGCTTTGTTTTCTTTTTCATCTTCCTGCTCGGCATCCTTCATCGCCCTTATATCGGGATGCGCTTCGACTGCGTTATCGTCGAAATTGATCTTGGCATCCAGCGCTATCAGCTCGCCGCTGTCGGTTTCTATCAGCGGATTGATTTCAATCTGGCTGGCGTCCTTGGCTAGAAACAGGTCGTACAAGCCCTGCATGATTTTCCCCAAGGCTTTGATCTGTGATCCTTTAAGTCCCAGTGCATAGGCGACTTTTCGGCATTGATAGCCTTGAAGACCTGCGGCCGGATGAATCGGAACCGAGATAATCTGTTCAGGCGTTTCGTGGGCGACGGTTTCTATATCCATGCCGCCTGCTGCGGAGGCGATAAAGATAATGCGCTCGCTACTCCGGTCGACCAGCAAGCTTAAATATAATTCGCGCTTGATCGGGTAAGTTTTTTCTATCAGCAGCGAGTTAATCGGCAGTCCTTCCGCGCCGGTCTGCTGGGTCACCAGCCGTTTTCCGAGCATGTCCCGGCTGAACTCGGCCACTTCAGCCAGGCTCTTGGCCAGCTTTACGCCGCCGACCTTTCCCCGACCGCCGGCATGCACCTGAGCCTTAACCACCCAACCGTCGCCGCCCAGTTCCTCGGCAACCTGTTCGGCAGCTTCGGGGGTTTTCGCCTGCTTGCCGTCAGGCGCCGGTATCGCGTAATGCAAAAACAACTGTTTAGCCTGATATTCATGAATATTCATTGATTGCTCCTGGATTGACCGGTAAGGTTCGGCGGGTATTTTTCACGCACCGATGATAACTAAATGCTACGATTAAGGGCGTTACTGAGCATTTTAACGAAGTCCCTGCAAAACGCTATTCTAAAAACAACTATGCCGCCAAATTCCAATGAGACCATATTTCCCTGCCCATTCTCCAAAGGCTACGGAATTCCTGCCCAACAAGCCTGGTTATTGCTAAAAGTTTTTTTAGGCTATCGACTGATCCTGGCCGGCCTGTTTGTCAGTTTTTTTTACAGTGACACCAATTCTTCATTACTCGGCACTTACGACAGTAAATTATTCACTTACAGCAGCCAAAGCTACTTGATACTCTCAATCATCTCCGGTATCTGCATAGTCTGGCGACTCACAAGCTACACCGCACAAGCGCAGCTGCTCATTTTTACCGACATACTGATACTTACCTTGATCATGCATGCCTCCGGCGGCGTTAACAGCGGCATGGGCGTATTGCTTGCGGTCTCCATCGCCGCCGGCGGGTTATTAATCGGCGGCCGTTGTGCGATGTTTTTTGCCGCCTTAGCCAGTTTGGCGGTGTTGGCCGAACAAATCCTTGCCGATTACATGCACAGTTTCAATTCGACCTCTTATGCTAATGCCGGAATGCTGGGTGCTGCATTTTTTACCATTGCGTTGCTGTCCTATATCCTCGCAAAGCGTAGCGAACAAATATTACAGCTTGCCGATCAGCAGAAACGAACTATCACGAAACTGGAAGATCTCAACAAGTACATTATCCAGCATCTGCAATCAGGCATCATTATCGCCAACAAACAGCAAGCCATTCAGATGGCCAATGAGTCTGCATTACGGCTGGTAAATTTAGCGGTACTGCCGGTTAATTTAAGCGATATTTCAAGCCATTTATCGCTGGCATTTCAAACGTGGTTAGCGGATCAGGAACAGAATCTTGTGCTGCTCGAACTGCCGAATCAGTCCCAAGTTCATAGCCGGTTCATACCTTTACCAACAGGAAATGAATTTTTTTACATGATTATTCTTGAGGATATTGCGCTTTATAATCAGCAGGTACAGCAAAGCAAACTGGCCTCGCTGGGCCGACTCACCGCCAGTATTGCCCACGAAATACGCAACCCCTTAGGCGCTATCAGCCACGCAGGACAATTACTTTCGGAAAACCCGCTGTTATCCGTTCAGGATAAGCGCTTGACCCAAATCATCCAGACCCACTCGGTCCGCGTCAACCATATCATTGAAGATATTTTACAGCTGTCCAGAAGAACGGATTCAAGACGGGAACAGCTTTATTTAAAGCCATGGTTGGACAATTACCTGGAAAATTTCACGCTGGAACATGCCGTCAATAGGGATGCCTTCAGGCTTTCATATCCCGTTGAATCGGTCTGTGTACTGATAGATCCCGATCATTTAAGGCAGATTATGGACAACTTATGTCAAAATGCACTGAAGTACGGCAAGCCTGAGGCCGGGCCGATAATTTTACAGGTATTTTCCGTACAACAGTCACCCTGCATAACCATCACCGACAACGGCCCCGGCATTAGCAGCGAACACCAGAGTCACCTGTTTGAACCCTTTTTCACCACATCGTCCAGCGGCACCGGATTAGGGCTTTATATCTCCAGAGAATTAGCCGAATTAAATCAGGCAAAATTGAGCTATTATTTAAGCGACGATAAGCGGAGCTGTTTTAGGCTGTGCTTGTTGAACGCGGAACAGACCCTAATCGACTTATGAAAAAACCACTGGCCTTAATTGTAGATGACGAACCCGATATTCGGGAGTTGCTGGAAATTACCCTTAACAGGATGAATATTCAAACGTGTAGCGCTGAAAATGTTGCCTACGCCAAAGCATTATTGCAACAAAAGCCCTTCGATCTTTGTCTGACCGATATGAAACTGCCTGACGGCAACGGCCTGGAGCTGGTTGGCTTTATACAAACTCTGCACGTTCCGATACCGGTTGCCGTTATTACCGCACACGGCAACATGGAGTCGGCCATTCTGGCAATGAAAAAAGGCGCATTCGATTTTGTTTCCAAACCGGTTGATTTGTCCGCACTCAGGTTGCTGGTAAATAACGCGTTAAAACTGTCCGCTGCCCCCCCCACTAAAGAAAGACGATCCCGGCACATCTTGCTGGGCGAATCATTGATCATGCGGGAGATCAGGGGCAAAATAAATAAACTTGCCCGCAGCCAGGCTCCTGTCTATATCAGCGGCGAATCAGGTTCGGGCAAAGAGTTGGTTGCCAGGCTGATTCATCAGCACAGTTCTCGAAGCGACCATGCTTTTGTCGCGATCAACTGCGGCGCCATCCCGCTGGAATTGATGGAAAGCGAATTTTTCGGTCATAAAAAAGGCAGTTTTACCGGCGCCGTCAGCGACAAAAAAGGCTTGTTCCAGGCCGCCGAAGGCGGTACTTTATTTCTCGATGAAGTCGCCGATTTGCCGTTGTCTTTGCAAGTCAAACTGTTGCGCGCCATCCAGGAAAAAAAGATTCGCCCCGTTGGCGAGCAACAGGAAATCCCGGTCGATATTCGTTTGCTCAGCGCCACCCATAAAAACCTTAACGATATGGTGAACGACGGCAGTTTTAGGCAGGATTTATATTACCGTATCAATGTCATCGATCTTCATGTTCCACCCTTACGTGAGCGACTTAGCGATATACCCCTTCTTACCGAGCACATACTGGCCAAACTGACAGCTGCCGACAAACAGGATAGGCCAGCCTTATCGGCATCCGCAGCAGCAGCATTGCAACGGTATCATTTTCCGGGCAATGTGCGTGAACTTGAAAACATCCTGGAAAGAGCTTTGGCGCTGTATGACGGCAACAGTATAGAGAGTGATGATTTGAGCCTGCCGGTAGCGACGCATGACCTTGCCAAGTCGCAGGATTTTGATCCGAGCTTAGGATCCCTGGAAGAGCATTTGGAAAAAATCGAAAGAAAAGCGCTCTCTGTTGCGCTGGAAGAAAACCAATGGAACGAAATAGCTGCCGCCAAGCAGTTGGGGCTATCTTTCAGGTCGTTACGCTATCGCTTGAACAAGCTGGAGATGGGATAGAGCAGGTGAAAGGCGAAAGGTGAAAGGTGTTTTAAAACTCAATAAAAAAGGGCAGCCAATCCGGCCGCCCCTACAATATTCCTTGAACCTCAAATACCTAAGCCTTATATTTATTCATGGCTTCCAGCTTACTGATAGCGTCTTTTATTTTCGCTTCAGTTTCGGCATTCAGCTCATTATTTTTATAGACTTTTTCCAGCAATCCTTCCGCAACCAATGCGTCTTTTATCCAGCGCTTGGTGAATCGGTAATTGCTATACGCTGTAGTAATTTCGGCTGTTTTTGGATCTTTTAATCCGGTGCTTTTTATAGCGACCGCGACAGGTGCAGTGGCTTTTTTAGCGGCTGCCGGTTTGGCTGTCGTCGCCTTGGCTGCCGCAGGCTTAGTTTCTACCTTGGGCGCAGCCGTTTTGGCGGCTACAGGTTTAGGTGTTGCCGCTTTAGGCGCTACAGTTTTAGCGGCAACCGGTTTTTCTGTTGCAACAGCAACCTGGGGTTTCGGCTGTTCGACAGCGGCTGTCTGTGCTTCAGGTTTTGTCGTCGGTACTTTGGATTTAGCAGTTGCTTTCTGTTCGCCTATAATCGCATAAACAACATAGGCAACAAAAATAGTAGTTAATATAAACAACCCTTCAGTCATAATGGCTCTCCACCTTTTTTATGTTAATTTGTTTGTAACTACTTAGTCATCAATATAATAGAACGCGGATAACTCAAAAAAATCTTGTTTTTATCTTAATTATCAGCGTCATCTGCGTTCTGTTTTTTCTAACGCTGAGTAGTTGCATTTTTTTGTTCTTCACTGCTTTATATTTAAGCGCCATCGGTCAGCAGGCCAAGCAGGTAAACCGTATCGCTAGTGCTGGAATATACCAGAAGCCGGTGTGCAGGCAAAACTCTAATTCGAAAAACTGCAAACCTGGCCGGTACTTAGTATTAAAAATCGGCGATTACCAGCATATTTGCCTTTTTGCCAGTTTAGGTAAATCATCGCGCAAGCCCATGGCGTAGTTGTTAAAATAAGCCTTGGCCAATGCCGAGTTATTAACCAGGTTCATTCCTGCTGAGCGTAAGCCGACTAAGGGCTTTGCGGCCATGCTATAGGTCTTGTTAAGCACATCCATACTCGACATCATCATCAGGTTATCGCCTTTACGCCAGCGCTCATAACGACGCAGGAAGCGTGAGCTGGATAGCGGCCTTTTTTCCCGCTTGGTTTGGATGACCAGTTCCGCAATAGCGGCGGCATCCAACAGTCCGGCATTCACACCTTGACCGGCGAGCGGGTGCATCGCATGGGCGGCATCGCCGCACAAGGCGAAACGTTGATCGATATAGCGGTTTGCGTATTGAAAACGTAAAGGGAATGCAGCGCGTGGACCGACGCTTAGCATCTTGCCAAGAATGCCGCCGGAGGCCTGCTCCAGAACTTGCAGGAAGTCTTTATCGGCAAGCGCCAGGTAGGTTTTTGACGTTGCTGAACCGAGGGTCCAGACAATCGAACATTGCCCGTTTTTCAGCGGTAAAAAAGCCAATGGTCCTTCAGCCAAAAAACGTTGCCATGCGGTGAACTGATGACTCATTTCAGTGGTTACCGTAGCGACCAGACCGTCCTGGTGATATTCCCAGCCGGTTACCGCTATACCCGCCATGGCTCTTAATGTTGAATCACGGCCGTCGGCGGCAATAACCAAATCAGCTTCAAGGATTCGACCGTCTTCCAAGCGCAGTTGCCTACTGTTTTCGTTAAGCTGCATATCGACAACTTTTGCCGGTGTAATGCAAGTGGCCGAGGGCAGGGTGTCCAGTTGATCCCAAAGGGCGGCAACGGTGCCCCTGTTTTCGACCAAATGCCCTAGTTCGGAAAAGGCGGTGTCGGCGCAATCGAAATGCAATTCCCCGTTAGCGCGGGCATCCCACACCCGCATGTCCCGATACGCGCAAACGCCGCGCTGTACCATGCCCGGCCAGGCGCCCAACATTTCCAGGATGTTCTGGGAGGCTTTGGTCAGTGCGGAGACGCGAATATCAATCGGTTCCGGCGGCCAGTGCCTTTCCGGGTTAAACCGCTCCAGCAGCGCCACCTTGATGCCGCCATGCGCCAAGGCGCAAGCTGTTGCCGCACCCACCATGCCGCCGCCGCAAACAATTACTTCATAACGATTGGTCATTGATCTATCTCCTAAGTAGTCGTTCAAAAGTCTTTTAACATTTTTGTTCGCCACGGAGAGCACGGACGACTGCAAGGGCAGATATTTGCCGAGAACACGAAGGTAATGATTTTTCTTCGTGATCTTCGTGGTAAATAGTTTTTTCGTTTGGTTTAAAAACTTTTGGTTCCCTACTTACTGCACTGGATCATAGCAGGCGGGGCAAACGCCCGGCCAGCCCCATCGCGTGACGGGTCAGCAATGTTTTTGCGGCGGGAATATGATCCAGTATCGCTAAGCCGACATTTCTGGCGGCTGCCAATGCCAGCCAGTCATTGGAAAAAATCCGCACTAGCGTATCGGTAAAGCCGATGGTTCGGGCGTGATCTTTCTGTCTGGATTGTGCATAGGCCGTTAAAAACTCGGTTGTGCCAATATCTTGATTTGCCTGATGCCGGTTGATGATCATTTCGGCCAGCTGCACAACATCGCGCAGACCGAGGTTAAATCCCTGTCCCGCAACCGGATGCAGCTGATGTACGGCATTACCGATAATTGCGGTTCGGTTCGCTAACATTTTTTCGGCGCGTATCAGCGACAAGGGGAAGGCCCGCCGGGGAGCGACCAAGCTGAATTTGCCCAGTTTATAACCGAAACACTGCTGAAGTTCGGCTAAAAAATCGGCCTCGCTGCAGGACATCAGTGCATCGGCATCTTCAGTGGTGCGCGTCCAGACCACGGCGCAATGATCGCAATTTACCGGCAACAAGGCCAGCGGCCCGGAAGCGGTAAAACGCTCGAATGCGGTATTATTATGAGGCAGGGATGATCTGACTGTAGTGACCAATGCGGTCTGTCCGTATTCGGTAATGTGCTGGGCTATTTCCAGCAACTTGCGCACTGAAGAGTTGCCGCCGTCGGCACCGACCAGCAACCGGGCGGATACGTTTAACGCTTCATCGCCACGTTTTAAGCTGACATTGACGGCATTATTGCCGGCCATCAAACCGACCAGACGGGCAGGACAAATCAGTTCTATATTTTCAGCATTAACCAGCTTGGCGACATGGGTCTCGATGTCCCGCGCGGTAATAACATAGCCTAGCGCAGCCACGTTTTCTTGTTGCGCCGAAAGCCGGACTTTGCCGAAATGACCTTGATCGGAAATGTGGATGTTTTTAATAGCGGTAGCGGCCTGACTAATGCTTTGCCAGATACCCAACGCCTCAAGCATTTTTACGGTACCGGCGGCCAAAGCCAAAGCCCGGTCGCCGGCAGCAGAGTCATGCAATTGTTCGCGGCTGCTAGCTTCAACTATTGCAATCTTCAGTCCGGTGTTTTTTAACGCCAGCGCCAGACAGTTACCTGCCAAGCCGCCGCCGACAATCAATAAATCATAATCATGTTGCATCAGCTCGCCTGCATTAAGCTTTCAATTTCTGCAATGGTTTTTGGCACGCCGCCGGTCAAAATCTCATGCCCCAGAGCGGTTACCAGAACATCATCTTCGATGCGTATGCCTATGCCGCGCCATTGCTCTTCAACGCTCAGACAATCCGCAGGGATATACAAGCCCGGTTCTATGGTCAGTACCATGCCGGGTTCCAGCAAGCGCCATTCCTTATCCACTTTATAGTCGCCGACATCATGCACATCCATGCCTAGCCAGTGACCGATCCTGTGCATATAAAACTGTTTGTATTTTTCATCTTTGATCAGCTTGGCCACCTTGCCTTTGAGCAATCCCAGCGATACCAGGCCTTTGGTGAGCACCTCAACCGAAGCGTCATGCGCCAGATGCCACGGTAAACCGGGTTTGATCTGTGCGATGGCCGCTGTCTGGGCATCTAGTACCAGTTGATAAAGCAGCTTTTGCGGCTCGCTAAAACGCCCGGAAACCGGAAAAGTGCGGGTAATATCGGCGGCGTAATGGTCGCATTCCGCACCGGCATCGATCAGCAATAAATCGCCGCTTTTTAATTTGTCGGCATTTTCAGTGTAATGCAGTACGCAGGCATTTTTCCCGCCGGCTACTATCGAAGGATAAGCAACCGCACGCAAGCCATCCTGAATAAAATGATAAATAATTTCCGCTTCTATCTGATATTCATACAATCCAGCTTTGCATTTTTGCATGGCTTTTACATGGGCGTTGGCGGAAACATCGGCGGCGCGACGCATGAGCTTGAGTTCTTCGGGACTCTTGAATAGCCGCATTTCATGCAGTACATGTTCCAGCGAAACCAGTTCGCCGGGCGCATTAACACCGGTTCTGGACTGGCTGCGGATATGATTTATCCAGACCAATAAGCTGTGATCGAGATCGGAATCGCGGCCCATAGGATAATAAACCTTGGCCTTGTCTTCCAGCATGCCCGGCAAAATGTCGTCCAGGTCATCAATCGGGAAAGAATCATCAGCCTTATAATGGGTGGTAGCGCCGTCAAGACCTGCGTGCGCGCCCTCCCATAAGGCCTTTTTTTTATCGAATTCGCGGCAAAATAAAATGTATTCGCCTTGTTTGCGGCCGGGGATAAAAACGGCCAGGGAATCCGGTTCATTAAAGCCGGTCAAATAATAAAAATCGCTATCCTGTCGGAACGGATAATCGACATCCCGGTTACGCGTTCGGGTTGCAGCGCTGCCTATAATCGCAATATTGCCGATGCCGATGTGTTGCATTAATTGCTTGCGGCGTTTTTTAAATTCACTTTGTTTCATTTTAAATCAGGTTCAAGGTTCAAGGTGAAAGGTTCAAGAACCTTTGTCATTTAATTCGCTGCGCAGTAATAAAACCGCCGACCTCATGTATTCGGTGATTTCCATAAAATCGCTCTCATCTTCTTCTCCTTCAGCCTCGGTGTCCAGCTTGGTAAATTCGGCAATGTCTTTTAGTATTTCGGTGGCTTCCTTGGACAGATCGGAGGCGGCATGGGTAAAACCCACGCCCAATAAAAAGCCCTGGCACCAGTAAGTTAATGCTTCAACCTGTTCGCCCAGCAAGGTCTCATCGTCAGGCAACAACAAGTCGAATTCGAATTCATCGTTTGCCAATAAGCTTCGCGTTTCCTCGAACAAATGCACCAATGTTGACCGGTATTCATCGGCTGCCGGCGCTGCATGCCGAAACAGTTCGGTTAACCATTCGGCGCTCTGGGCCTGCTCATTGGCGCATAACATGCCCGTCGCCATACCGTGAGCTTCTGCTGCAGAGAGTTCGGCATCGCTTCGTACAACTATTGTATTAATTACTTGGTAAGTCATAAATTCCACATAATAATTTCACTATCGCGGACTAAAAATATCGCTTATGCTACCATTGATCGTTAATTTGAATCACATTTGTTCATCTTGAATCGCTCGGTAAAGGCGTAAAATATTACGTATTTACTTGCTTGCAATAACCTAGTTACCACCATGATACAATTAAATCAATCTTTAGAGTTAAAAGGCCTCGAAAACAAGCTGGATCGGCTTATCGAGCAATACGACCGCGTAAAAAATGAAAACAGTTCGCTGAAAACCAAGCAGGATTCCTTAGTACGGGAAAAAGCCAAGTTGCTGGAAAAAACCACTCTGGCCAGAACCCGAGTTGAAGCGATGATTTCTCGTCTGAAAGCAATGGAGAACGGTTCATGAACAAGAAACCCCAGCCTGTGTCCCTGACCATTATGGGCAAAGAATACAAAATTGCCTGCGCAGCTGATGAGCAAAGCGATCTGATCCAGTCGGCACAACAGCTTGATATGCAAATGCGGCAGATGAGAGATTCCGGTAAAGTGGCGGGCGCAGATAGAATTGCGGTTATGGCAGCGCTTAATCTGGCTCATGAGTTGCAACTGATGAAAAATCAAAATGCGATGCTCAACCAAAATTTGAGCGAATGTCTGGCAAAAATGACGCACAAAATAGAAAACGTTTTAGAAAACCAGTAAACACGTTAAACTATTGTCCTGTATCTCCTGTAGCGTTCGAGGATGTGCTGGGTGTTTCCTGAACCTGTTTTTACCCCGGGGGCGGATACCTGTATTGGTGTGCATGCCCGTTTTATACGGGAAGCCTGATTTACCGGCCACGTCCCCACTTGAACCTCCGGTTCAAGGACGATGGCACATTACGGCGCAGGCGGGAGATGCACCCTAACAATAGCTTCTTATGCAAAACAAAATCCCCATGAACTACTGGCTAATGAAATCCGAACCGGATACGTTCGGGATTAACGATCTGTACAACAAGCCCAACCGGATCGAACATTGGGATGGCGTGCGTAATTATCAGGCCAGGAACATGATGCGGGACGACATGAAGCTGGGCGACCAGGTTTTCTTTTATCATTCCAACTGTGATATACCGGGCATAGTCGGCATTATGGAAATTGTTAAGGAAGGCTATCCCGATTTTTTGGCTTTCGATCCGGATGACCCGCATTTCGATCCCAAAAGCAACCCTGAGCATCCTCGCTGGATGATGGTTGACGTTAAATACGTCAGAACCCTGTCGCGCACCATCACCCTTAAAGAATTGAAATGCCGCGAAGAATTGGCAGATTTTGCGCTGGTAAGACGCGGCAATCGATTATCCATCATGCCGGTCAGCAAAGATCAGTGGGAGTTTATCCTTTTGCTGGAGTAAAATCGGCAGTGTTTAGCCGGGGCAATATTTGAACCGATACGGACAAAATTGCAAACCTCAATCCGGTAAATAAAAACTGTTCGAGTTAATGACGCTTACGACGGCATCGGTTTTAGGTTGGCTAAGCTGTTATGGTTCGGCTAAATGATCTTGCCTATGAAACAATCAAACCGTTAGCTCCAAGTCTGTCTGCCAAGTAACAATGGGGTGTGCAATGAAATTTCTCGATGTAAAAACTGATTTTGCTTTTAAAAAAGTCTTTGGTAGTTCCGATTCAAAAGACATTCTGATCAGCTTCCTTAATTCGGTACTCGAATTTGATGGCGGCCGAAAAATTAAAGACCTCATCATTGTCGATCCGTACAGCATCCCTCTATTAAAAGGGATGAAAGATACCTATGTGGATGTTAAGGCGGAATTGGATGGCGGCTCAAAAGTCATTATCGAAATGCAGGTTCTTAATCACGAAGGACTGGAAAAAAGAATCTTGTATAATGCGGCCAAAAATTACTCGATACAGCTTAAAAAGGGCGATGCTTATCATTTGCTGAACCCGGTAATCGCATTGACCATCACCGACTTTACCCTGTTTAAAAACAATGAAGAGTTGATAACCAATTTCAAGCTGATCGAAAAAAAGCAGTTCATCGAATACAGTGACGATATTGAATTGGTTTTTATTGAATTGCCAAAATACAATAAAACGGAAAGCGAACTGGACACTATTCAGGACAAGTGGCTTTATTTTATAAAAAATGTCGGGAGTCTCGATTACATCCCTAAAAATCTTAATATGGAGCTTGAAAAAGCGTTTAATATCGCAAACGAAGCGAATCTAAACGAAGAAGAACTAGAACTTCAGCATAAAAAGAAAGACTGGATCTACATACAAAAAAGTTCAATAGAGTTGGCCACTAAAACGGGTTTGCAACAAGGTTTAGAGCAAGGCTTGCAGCAAGGCTTAGAACAAGGCGAATCGGTCGCAACAATAAAAATGGTATTAAATGCGCATAAAATGGGTTTGCCCATACAGACAATCAGCGGATTAACCGGGCTTGATGAAGATAAAATCATGCTTATTTTAGGCGAGAAATTGTGAAAGATGCTTTAGTGATTCAAGTTGTTCAATCGAAATTACCCCGGTTAACGCCCTATGCCTGAGATCATTGATGGGTAACAGTCATGCAATCATTCTTGTCAGCGGTCATGCGTCGGGGTTAGTGAAGAGGCGTGTAAGTTTATGCTTGGTATTGGCTAAGCCGATGCTTCGGCGCATCCGATAAAGATTATTTTGGCAATTGAGTGCATGAGGCGTTTTTTTACTTAAATATTTTTTCAAAATGAAAGTCATCCAAACAGCAATTCCAGATTTACTCATTCTCGAGCCTAAAGTTTTTGGCGATCAACGCGGTTTTTTTTTAGAAAGTTATAATCAGCAAACTTTTCATGATTTAACCGGCGTAGCTGCGACGTTCGTACAGGATAATCATTCGCGATCCGGTAAAAATGTATTGAGAGGATTGCATTATCAGATCAAACAACAGCAAGGAAAACTGGTTCGTGTCACCGCAGGATGTGTTTTTGATGTGGCGGTCGATTTACGAAAATCGTCGGCCACATTTGGCTGTTGGGCTGGCGTGGAGTTAAGCGGAGAAAATCATCGGCAACTCTGGGTACCGCCGGGTTTTGCGCATGGATTTTTAGTGCTATCCGAGCAGGCGGATTTTTTATACAAAACCACCGATTACTATGCGCCGGAACATGAGCGATGTATCCGCTGGGATGATCCCGATATTGGCATCGATTGGCCAAAAAACCATATTCCCCTTCTTTCTGCCAAGGATGAGCAAGGGCGGTCATTTCAAGATGCCGAGGTGTTTGCATGAAAATTCTGCTAACCGGCGGTAACGGACAGGTGGGATGGGAGCTGGTCAGAGCGTTATTGCCTCTGGGAGAAATTATTGCCGCCAAACGCTCGCAAACCGACCTTGCCGATCTTGATGGTTTGCGTCGCAGCGTACAAAAATACAGCGCGGATGTTATTGTCAATGCGGCAGCCTATACCGCAGTGGATAAAGCGGAAACCGAACAGGATTTGGCGTTCCTGATTAATGCAGAAGCGCCCGGTGTTTTAGCGGAAGAGGCAAAAAAAAGCGGCGCGTTGTTGATTCATTACTCAACCGACTATGTTTTCGACGGTACCAAGATTTCTGCTTATATGGAAGACGATGTCCCTAATCCGGTCAATATTTACGGACAAAGCAAATTAGCCGGTGAACAGGCTATACAGGCCAGTGGAGTCGATTACGTGATTCTTCGGACATCGTGGGTTTATGCGGCAAGAGGTCATAATTTTTTAAAAAGCATTCTGCGCTTGGCGGCAGAACGCGAACAGTTGAATATTATTGCCGATCAGCTTGGCTCGCCGACCTGGGCGCGATTGATAGCCGAAACAACGGCGCATATTTTACGGCAATCGCTGCTTGAACGGCGCGAAGGCGGTTTTAACTCAGGTCTGTATCATTTAACGTCAGCGGGCGAAACATCCTGGCATGGCTTTGCCCGGATGATTGTTGATGTTGCAAAGCAACAGCAAAATCAAACAGTAAAAAGCCGCATTATTAACCCTATACCTACAACAGATTACCCTTTGCCGGCCAAGCGCCCCGCCAATTCGCGCTTGGCAACAGGCCGCCTGGAACAGCATTTCGGCTTGAAAATGCCGGCATGGGATGACGCGTTAAAACTTTGTATGGCAGATATAGCCGATTCTGTACATCATTAAGGACAACAAACATGTTTCAATCCACATCCGACCTCATCCGTCGAGTGACACCCGCCGACGGATAGAGGTCGGTGGATTTTTCCTCCCCGTGAACGAGGAGGTTACTGAAAAGGATAACGATGCCAGTGCATCGTTGTCAAACTCAAATAATCCCCCTGAAGGGGGAGGTTTCAGACCAGCGAAGAAATTTGATGAAAATACTGATCACCGGCGGTGCGGGGTTTATAGGCTCGGCCCTTATCCGATATCTGCTCACAGAGACGGAACACAGCGTAATCAATGTCGATAAGCTCACCTATGCGGGCAATCTTGAATCGCTCCAACCGATAGAGGGCAGTTCCCGCTATAGCTTTGAGCAGGCCGATATAGGCAATGCGGTTAAAATTGAACAGCTGCTTCGGCAATACCGGCCGGATGCGGTCATGCATCTGGCGGCGGAATCCCATGTAGATCGTTCTATTGATGGCCCTGCCGCTTTTATCGAAACCAATATCGTCGGCACTTATGTCTTGGTCGAAGCCGCTCGACACTATTGGCAGGCACTGGCAGGGGATAAAAAAGCGCAATTCCGTTTTCATCATATTTCCACCGATGAAGTTTACGGCGACTTAATGGATGGCGATAGTCTTTTTACCGAACAGACATCTTATGCGCCCAGCTCGCCTTATTCCGCTTCCAAAGCAAGCTCGGATCATATTGTTCGGGCTTGGCAGCGCACCTACGGCCTTCCTGTTGTCGTCACTAATTGCTCCAATAACTACGGCCCTTATCAATTCCCGGAAAAATTAATTCCGGTTGTCATGCTTAATGCGCTGGAAGGCAAGTCCATACCGGTTTACGGCAATGGGCAGCAGATCAGGGATTGGCTATATGTCGATGACCATGCCAGAGCGCTTCTTGTCGTACTGGAAAAAGGGAAAATTGGAGAGACTTACAACATCGGCGGATACAACGAAAAAACCAATCTTAGCGTCGTGCAAACCCTTTGCCGCATATTGGATGAACTTCAGCCGGATAAGCCGGGCGGAATCAGTAACTATCAGGAGCTGATAGCTTATGTTAAAGACCGGCCAGGGCATGATCTTCGTTACGCTATCGATGCCACAAAAATTGCCGATCGACTGGGATGGATGCCGCAAGAAACCTTTGACACCGGCATGAAAAAAACCGTGCAATGGTATCTAAATAATTTGGACTGGTGTCGTCATATTCAGGATGGCAGTTACCGTCGGGAAAGGCTGGGGCTTGGAGAAGCATGATGAACTGGAAAGGAATTATTCTGGCGGGTGGCGCGGGCACAAGATTGCATCCTATTACCAAGGCGGTCTCTAAACAGCTGTTGCCGGTCTACGACAAGCCCATGATCTATTACCCGCTGTCAGTCCTGATGTTGGCCGGAATACGGGAAATACTGATTATTACCACGCCGGAAGATCAACTTAGTTTTAAAAAACTACTCGGCGATGGTTCGGATTTCGGCATACAGCTCGAATATGCAGTGCAAGCGAAGCCGGAAGGGCTTGCACAGGCTTTTCTGATCGGTGAGGGATTTATCGGCAATAGCAATGTTTGCCTGGTTTTGGGGGATAACATTTTCTTTGGACAGGGTTTTACCGCCAGTTTAAAACACGCTCTACATCGTAACCAAGGCGCAACCATTTTTGGTTATAAAGTTAAAGATGCAGAACGCTTCGGCGTGGTCGAGTTTGATGAAAACAATAAAGCCATATCTATTGAAGAAAAACCGGCCCAGCCGCGTTCAAATTTTGCAGTAACGGGGCTTTATTTCTACGATAATCAAGTTATTGAGATTGCCAAACAAATCAAGCCGTCAGAGCGCGGCGAATTGGAAATAACCGAAGTTAATCGTATTTATCTGCAAAACCAAAAGCTTAACGTAGAAATTCTTGGGCGCGGTTTTGCCTGGCTGGATACCGGCACTCATGACAGCCTTATCGAAGCAGGCCAGTTTGTACAAACCGTCGAACATCGACAGGGATTTAAAATCGCCTGCCTGGAAGAAATTGCTTTCAATCAAGGTTGGCTAACCCGGCAGGACTTAATAAAAACTGCCGAAGCACTGGCTAAAACGGAGTATGGGGAGTATTTGTTTGAGCTTGCTGAAAACAACGACGAATGACAGACGAGGAGTAGGAATAATTGGGACCAGCCATGTAGTTCTGAGCGTGACGGGGTTTCTTTTCTGGTTCCCATGCTCCAGAGACTGTGAAAGTATTATCCAAATCGGGCTGAAAAAATGTTTTACCACAGAGAACACGAAGGACACGGAGAAAATAACAGCATTAATTCAAGGCATTAAAAACTTCGTGCTCTCCGTGTTCTTCGTGGTTATTTTCTAAATACGAATACTTTCACAGTCTCTCCAGCGTGGGAATCCATACTGCCCCCAAAGCAGGACAGGGCATGTTGCCCTGTCCGAAACGTTTTGAACGGCCTACCGGCTACCCGCTTAGCTCAAGCATCGCCAAGCCTATGGAATGGGGTTTATGCGTTCCCACGCGGGAGCGTGGGAACGAGATCGTAGGGGCGACCGGCCGGTCGCCCTTGCGTAAATGTATGAATTATTTAATTCCCGTTCCTTAAGAATTCACCCCCTCCCTCCCCGTGTGGTAGAATTTTGGGCTTTTATAACTTTGTTGTGCTGTCGCGGTTTTTATCGGCGCCAAAATAATATCCAAGGGACGTTAATGCAGTTGATTCCAACAATTCTTTGCGGTGGTGCAGGATCCCGGTTGTGGCCTGTCTCTCGTGAGTTGCACCCCAAGCCGTTCATACGCTTGGATGATGGGCAAAGCCTGTTGCAAAAGGCATTTCTGCGAGGCGCATGTTTGCCGGGTGTGGAAGAAATTCTAACCGTCACCAATCGGGAGCTGCTCTTCAAAACAGAAGATGAGTTTCGTGAGGTGAATACTGAGAGGGTCGCAACATCCTTCATTTTGGAACCCTTCGGGCGTAATACCGCTCCAGCGATTGCTGCTGCCGCTTCCCAAGTTGCCAAAAAATATGGCCATGATGCGATCATGTTGGTGCTTGCCGCCGACCACTTGATTGCTGATCAACAGGCCTTCCAACAAGCGGTGCTCAAAGCCGCTGAACTGGCAGCTACAGGCAAACTGGTTACTTTCGGCATCCAGCCCGACTCACCGGAGACCGGTTACGGCTATATCGAGGCCGACGGCAACACGGTACTGCGCTTCGTTGAAAAACCGTCACTTGAAAAAGCACGGGAATATCTCGTTTCTGGCCGGTTCCTGTGGAATTCCGGCATGTTCTGTTTCACTGCCGGTTTCATGCTGCAACAGATGGAACAGTATTGTCCGCAGATCCTTGCCGCCACAAAAGTTTGTATCGAAAAGTCGCGATCCGCCGAAGGCGCCGGCTTTACGCTGCTTGAACTCGATCCCGACACCTTTGGCAATGTTGCCGATGATTCCATTGATTATGCCGTAATGGAAAAGTCGGGTCAGGTTGCCGTTATCCCGTGCAATATCGGCTGGAGCGACATCGGTACCTGGACGGCGCTGGGCGACCTTACCGAGCCGGACGCCGATGGCAACCGAGTCCAGGGCGATGCCCTGTTGTACGATACACGGAACTGCACCATCCAAAGCAATGACCGTCTGGTCGGCGCGGTTGGCGCCGAAAATCTCATCATCATCGATACGCCGGATGCCGTTCTGGTGGTCGATAAATCCAGTGCACAGGATGTAAAGCACATTTACGCGGAATTAAAGGCAAAGGGTCACGAGGCTCATAAATCACATCGCACCGTGCATCGTCCCTGGGGCATATACACCGTACTGGAAGAGGGCAACGGCTTCAAGATCAAGCGCATCGAAGTCAAACCGGGCGCTAGCTTGAGCTTGCAAATGCACCACCATCGAAGCGAGCATTGGGTTGTCGTTAGCGGCGTAGCCAAGGTTATCAATGGCGAGCAAGAAATCGTGATCAACACCAACGAATCCACATTCATTCCTGCCGGCCACAAACATCGCCTGGCAAACCCCGGCACTGCACCCTGCGTGATGATCGAAGTGCAAAGCGGCGGGTACGTCGGCGAGGACGACATCGTGCGCTTCGAAGACAATTATGGGCGTACATGATGCGGTTCCCAAGATCCTGAGACTGTGAAAGTATTATCCAAATCGGGCTGAAAAAATGTTTTACCACAGAGAACACGAAGGACACGGAGAAAATAACAACGTTAATTCAAGGCATTAAAAACTTCGTGCTCTCCATGTTCTTCGTGGTTATTCTTTAAT
>JAURVK010000075.1 GCA_030655535.1 Methylobacter sp.
GGTTCCGGCAAGTAAACGCAACAGATTTGTATCTTTGTCACGCAGAGCGTAAGAAGTTGTGGGGGCGACTTTAGTCGCCCAGTGTTTTCAAAGGGCGACTAAAGTCGCCCCCACAATGAGTCCTACAGTGATAATTACACCCCAGCTTAATGGCAATGACGCAAAGCTTGGGAACGATAAAACTTTTAAAACACGATCTGAGTTTATAAACCGGTTACTGCTATGAACGCATACTTTTGAAAATTATCATAAATAGCATTTAAGAGCTATTATGCAGTGTCGTAATTATTCTCAGCAACTAACCGGTTTGATGAATGGCAAAAATATTATTCAGCTTCATATGGGTCGCGTGTTCATTAAGTCTATCGTGCGCCGATGTTCAGCATCAAGCTCGCGCAAACTCTACTGTAATAACCGTTGAAGGTCGGGCGGCCATTAGCAAAGGTATGCCGTTATTAGCTAAAAAACAAGCCCTGCAAGATGCCATTCGTCAAGCATCCATGCAATCGTCTGCTAATATTCATAGCCGGACTTCAGTCAGTCAAAATAACATTTCACTCGATACGGTTTCCATGCGCACCGCTGCCGCTGTGAGCAATACTAAAGTTATCAAGGAATGGACCGCCGATAATATCTATCATGTTGTAGCCATGGTGGAATTATCGTCTGATAACTCCTGCACACCCCACTATCGTAAACGTATTATCGCAACCGCCTTTCCTTTAGCTAAACAAGAACAGGTGACCGGCTACGAAACGCAGGATTTATATAGCGGCATTCCACGCGAGCTTAACAATATTTTAATGGAGTCCGGCGAATTTATCGGCACTAATGCCACCCATATCAATCTATATCCAAGAGCCGACTTGGCTCCTGAATTACAAGACCGCACCGCCTATCGTCCGTCAAAAGTCATGCAACTAGCGACATCAAACGGCGTGCAATTTGTGCTGTCCGGTGTGATTAGAGATCTGGAGGTCGAATCCACCGAATACATGAGCGGCGCGGGGCCTTTGGCATTTGCCAGAAGTTTGGCGCGCGATGTCGTCGCTAGACGCGGGATTGGGATTGATGTTTATGTACATGACGGATATACCGGCGCATTGCTGTTCCAGCAGCGTTATGTTGATGATGTCATCGGCGATGTGTGGATACCCGCAACTTATACAGTAGGCAGCGAGCGCTTTAACTCCACCTCGACCGGCGGGAAAATAGCTCAAATTATAAATCTGGCAAGTGCCGATATTCGCCAGTCCTTAAGTTGTTACCCCTTTACAACACGTATTATTGAAATTAAGGATGATACCGTGTTTATTGATGCGGGTGCCCAGGAAAGACTTAATGTCGGCGACCAACTGGTAGTCTATAGTACGATTGGTAATGACTTACATCTTGATGGCGGCCTTAGTTTTATAGGTAAGGACAAGCAAGCCGTCGGCATATTAACCATCCGCAATATCACGCCTCGTTACGCGATAGGCCAATTGGAAGTCCCTGCTCGTGAACTGGGAGTCAAGGTGGGCGACTGGGTAAAATCCTGGTAAATAGCTTATGACAAGCCAGTCTTGCTATACTGACGATTATAGACTATATATCTACATTCACATTCATTTTTACCGGAGTTTTTTATGGAAATTAAATCTAGTTTTTTAGGCGAACAATCCATCGATTCCAACACTATCATTAACTTTCCCAACGGCATACCCGGCTTTGAAGATCAAACCCGTTTCAAGCTATTTCATCAGGAAGGCGACAATCCCCTCATTTTCTGGCTGCAATCCTTAGATGATGAATCCCTTACCTTTTCAGTTGCACAGCCGTCTATTTTCAATATCAATTACAACTTTGTATTAAACGATGCAGAAGAAGCTACACTGGGGATTGAAGATACCGCTGACACGCTTATCCTGATAATTCTACACAAGGACGAATCTGACCAACCGACTATTAAAGGCGCCATTAAATCGCCATTAGTTATTAACTGCACAAAGAGAATAGGTCTACAAAAAGTGCTGGTTCAAGTAGATCAAAGCACAACGCTGACTGAAGCCGGCAATGAAATTAATGTTTTTGAAAGCGCATAACGCCAACCGCTAATGGATATTTCTTCGAAAAAAGAGCGTTATTCGATTTTTCAGCGACATACCTGAGCCGTTATCTTGTTACTGCCGCTTTTTAGCAGCAGTAACAATTGACTAATCGTCGACTGAGACAACAACACCCTCAGTACGAACGCATTTGCTTTACAGAAGACTATAGTTGATTACCCACTATTTTTTCATACAGTGGGATAAGACAGGCAATCAAGCGGCCTGAACGGGGATGGAACTGGCTGAACGTTGAACTTCGTTCTTTTCATTAAAATAAATCAGGGTAGGTTTATGACTTTCCGCTTCCTTTTGATCCACTATGGCAAATGCACAAACAATAATCAGATCACCGGGACACGCCAGACGGGCAGCTGCGCCATTAACTGAAAACAAGCCCGATCCTGCTTCGGCACGAATAGCATAGGTGGTAAAACGCGCACCATTATTGACATTGTAAATCTGTATCTGCTCGTATTCTCTGATACCCGATAAATCGAGAAGATTGCCGTCAATCGCACAAGAACCCTCATAACCCAATTCTGAATGGGTCACCGTAGCTCTATGTAATTTCGCTTTAAGCATCGTGATTTGCATAATAAAAAACACTATAAATACTCTTGAGAACCGCGCATTATCCATTAATAGCGACAATGCATCAACTTTTAGCCTTTAAATCCCCTCAGTCTGCCTTTGACAAAAAAGCATCTGAGCAGGATTGGGGATTTCTGGAAAAACAAACATTATCGATTAACCGGGTTTTGCTTAAGCGTGCCGCCGCCAACAAAACCAGCGCCACATCATCCTCGCCTGCTTTTTTTAAATCACTCGCTTTGCACACACCAAAATAATCCGGCTGAAAACCGGATTCCTGCAAAAACAGCATCGCCTTGCACTCTATTTCCTGAAAAGAGGCTGATCCTGCTAAAATAGCGTCACGCGCGACACATAAAGCTTGATAAAGTTTTGCGGCTGTCGTTTTCTCCTCGGCACTTAAATAGCCGTTTCTGGAACTCATTGCCAAGCCGCTTGCCTCCCGAACCGTTTCTACGCCGGCTATTTCAACAGGAATATTCAAATCCCTGACCATCGTCCGTATCACCGTCAACTGCTGAAAATCTTTTAACCCAAATAAGGCGACATCCGGTTGCACGATGTTGAATAGCTTACAAACAACTGTTGCAACACCGTCAAAATGTCCCGGCCTCAGCGCGCCGCAATACTCTTCAGACAGACCGGATACCGATACGACCGTTTTGGCATCCGATGTATAAACGGCTGAAACAGCAGGTTGAAACAATAAATCCGCACCGCAAGCATTGAGCTTTTGCCGATCTTCAGCTTCGGTACGGGGGTAAGTCTCAAAATCTTCGCCAATACCGAACTGGGTAGGATTGACAAAAATACTGACCACCACCCGATCAGCCTTTTTTTGGGCTTCATTCACCAGCGCCAGATGCCCGGCGTGCAGATTGCCCATCGTCGGCACCAATGCAACGCTCTGTCCTGCCGAGCGCCATACCCTAACGGCATCGCGTAATTCCGATACAGTATTAACTAGGCGCATAAACCTTAAAAACTATGTTCAGTAGCAGGAAACAGGGATTGTTTGACCGCCTGATGATAGGCATGGATAGCCTCCTCGATATTCGCTGCGTCACTCATGAAATTTCTGGAAAAACGCGGACGCTTGATAGTGCCGATATTGAGCATGTCATAAAGCACCAGTACCTGTCCGTCGCAGTCTGCACCGGCACCGATACCGATAACGGGGATCGTTAACTGTGCGCCGATGTCCTTAGCCAAGGTTGCCGGGACGCACTCCAATACCAACAGCCCTGCGCCCGCTTGCTGTAATTGCTGGGCATCGGCAAGCATTTGTTCGGCAGCCGCCCTTTCCTTGCCCTGAACCTTATAACTGCCCAATTGATTAATCGATTGCGGCAACAAACCCAAATGCCCGCAAACCGGAATGCCCTGATCGACAAGAAAACTGACGCAATCGATTCTCGGCCCTTCCAGCTTAATCATTTGCGCGCCGCCAAGCTGTATTAATTTGGCCGCATTTTTAGCCGCACTAACGGGCGTGGTATAACTCATAAACGGCAAATCGGCGATAATAAACGCCCGCTGTCTGGCATTGCTGACGCACCGGGCATGATAAACCATGTCCCTAATGGTGACCGGAAGCGTTGTATGATGCCCCTGAACAACCATGCCCAGAGAATCCCCCACCAGCATCATATCGACACCTACCTTGTCGATTAATGCGCTAAAGCTGGCATCGTAGGCGGTTAAACAAGAGATTTTCTCGCCGCGTTGTTTCATCGCAGCCAGATCATTAATCGATAACGGTTTTAGCGTAGCTGTGGAAGAATATTGATTCATTTTTAAAACTATTTAACAATTAGAAAATAGCACTCGGCTGACATGGATATCAATGAGGTTCAAGGTTCAAGGTTCAAGGTTCAAGGTTCATGGTTCATGGTTCATGGTTCATGGTTCAAGGTTCAAGGTTCAAGGTGAAGGGCGACGCATAATTTTTTAGCCCTTAGCCCTTAGCCTTTTCCTCGTTCCCACGCTCCTGCGTGGGAATGCATACGGAAGCATGACAACACCCAAAATCAGTATGGATTCCCGCGCAGGAGCGTGGGAACCAGAAAACCTTGAACCTTGAACCTCTTCACAACCGTTTCAGTCCGCTCATAGGGCATTGCTCAAGCAAATCGGCAATAGCGCCTTTTCCGGGCACTTGCAACTGCGGGGCAATCTCATAAAGGGGATAGAGCACAAAAGCCCGTTCAGCAATGCCTACATGAGGCACTGTTAAATCAGGCAACTCAATCATCTGATCGCCATAGATCAATATATCCAAATCCAGCGTTCTTGCTCCCCAGCGCTCAGATTTTCTGACCCGTCCCTGATCGTTTTCGATGCGTTGCAGGCAACGTAGCAAATCTATCGGCGGCAAATCGGTTTTAATGCCGATCACCGCATTAACGTAATCAGGCTGATCCTGCGGCCCCATAGGCGCACTGCAATACAAACTCGAAAAAGCCAGCTCCTGCACACCGGTTATTTGCGTTATTGCTGTGCGCGCTGCTTGTATTTGCTCTACAGGGTTTGCCAGGTTACTGCCCAAACCTATATAAGCGACTACCCAATCAGTTGCTGAATTTTTCATGACTCAATACATTTAAGATTCTGTTTTTGGCGCGCTGTCTTTAAGCTTTCTATGATAGCTTCTTTTGCGTCCCGACTTGCTGCCCTGTGAATTTCTGGGTGGTTGCGTCATTTTTCTTTGTTCATTTTCACTGGCATTCTGATATCGAGTCCACCACGCCGCCAACTCCGGATCCGCCCCTCCTGTCTCGGAACGCAACAACAAAAAATCATACCCCGCTCTAAAGCGAGGGTGCCCGATTAATCGACTGGGTTTAGAGCCGATACGCGCATTGAATTTTGGCTGCATACTCCAAACCTCACGCATAGCCATGCTGATATGACGAGGGAGAGCCGTACTTCTAATCTGCCTGGCAATGATTTCACTAGCGGCATCCTGATAGGCAACATATTCGACCTCGCCTTGCTTCATTTTTTCTTTGGCCAGTATCTGCACCGACTCCCACAAAAAAGCCGCCAGTAAAAAGTAAGCGGTAACCGATTTACCCTCGGCTATCCTGTTATCCGAATTTTCCAGCGCTTTAATCAACAATAATCGGGGGAAACCGTTTTCTTCAATCGCCAAACTGTTCTCTGTGGACGGAAACAGTACTTGGAAAAGCCCGTAATGCCTAAGCATTTCAAAAGTTTGTAGCGCATAGCCCGATAAAAACAGCTTTAACGCTTCATCATAAAGCCTGGCGGACGGTATGCTGGCCAGTAACTGCGCATCATTGTGTATCGCTTTTTCGCAATCACGATCCAGCTTGAAGCCAAGCTTAACGGCAAAACGCACGGCTCTCAACATCCGCACGGGATCTTCACGAAAACGCATTTCTGGATCACCGATCAGCCTGAGAGTGCCGGTTTTATGGTCAGCCATGCCGCCGACAAAATCCACTACCGAAAAATCTTTAATATTGTAGTAGAGCGCATTAACGCTAAAATCCCTACGCCAAACATCTTCTTCAATCGTACCGTAGACATTATCCCTTAACAAACGCCCTTCATTATTAAGTACCTGTTTGTCGCTTTGCTCTTCTCCCGCACCTCGAAATGTCGCAACTTCAATAATTTCTCGGCCAAAATGCACATGCGCCAAACGAAACCGGCGCCCGATTAATCGACAATTACGAAATACTTTTCTAACTTGATCAGGATCGGCATTGGTGACAACATCAAAATCCTTAGGCTCTCGTCCCAACAACAAATCACGCACACAGCCGCCGACCAGATAAGCTTCGAAACCCTCCCTTTGCAGACGATACAGAACCTTCAGCGCGTTCTCACTGATCTGGGATCGTGAAATATTATGTTCCGCGCGCGAATATATTTTGACGCCTGCGGTGACCGGTTCAGTTTCATTTCTGACTGAACTAATAATTTTTTTAAAGAAGTTTAAAATAGTCTTTACACCCTGCATTATTTTTTTAATTATATTAATTATATCATTGCTAATGAATTCTAACCCAATCCGCAAGTTTCTTTTACATTCCCCTTTTGAATGGAGTAAAATTACCACTCTGATTTTTTACCCGCAATGCTGATTTAGATCATATTGCACACACCGGATAAAAATCGGACAACCATTTTTTAAACATTCGCACAAACATTAGCGTGCTTGACTGGAATTGTTATGTTCAAAAAGATTCTTAATGGCTTAATTGACCAACCTTTGTTCACCAGCCTTTTTGCAACAGATTTCTTCATTCTTCTGTTTCATAGACCGCCATTCTTATTTTCCCTGGTAATGCTGGGAGCACTGATGGCGATGTGCATGTATTTTGGTCAAAAACTAGCCTTATTTAAAATTTAGTTGGCCGTATCGACAAAGAGTACACAGCAAAAATCAGGTCGTCATCTCATTTCTAAACCTGGTTTTTTGCGTCGCCTAGCAGCTATGTTTTACGACCTGCTGTTGCTAATCGCTGTTTTATTTGTTGCGACTGCACTGTTGCTACCTTTAAATGCAGGCGAGGCTTTCACGGCCCAACAATTCCTTTTCCCCCTGTATCTGCTGCTAGTCAGCTTCTTCTTTTACGCCTGGTTTTGGACGCATGGCGGGCAAACATTGGGTCTGCGCGCGTGGAAAATCAAAGTGCTCACCCTGGATAGAAAACCCATCACTTGGAAACAGGCCTTGCTCCGTTTCTCTATCGCCATTCTTTCATGGGTTTTTTTGGGACTCGGCATCTTATGGATTCTTATTGATAAGAATCGGCGCAGCTGGCACGATCATCTATCCAAAACAGCCCTATTTTTTGACACTCACGACGCAGATCATTAACCCATTACCCTTATAAAATACCAAATCGCATACTTTCCAGCCAACTAAATTTATTAGTAATGTCATCATGAATTGGTTTACCAAACTATTTTCCAAGCACCGCAAGCATATTGCCCCGGAAAAAAAACCAGACATCACTTCCCCCGATCATCCAAATAGATCACTTACCTGTTCGGAACCCGTCTTCACCGATCATAAAAAACTATCGCCGACCACACTAAAAAAACTGGCTCCGCTTCGAGACATGGACGATGCCTATGTAGAGCAACTGGCTCACGCTACACTAAGCTATGCTCAGGGTTCCGTCATTTTTAGACTCGGACAGAAAACCCATTTAGTTTTTTATCTGCTTGAAGGCAGCGTTGAACTTCAGCCGAATTGCGACAACCGCTACACTCTGTCGGCAGAGTCATCGCTGGCCAACCTGCCGCTTAATAGCGGCAAGGTTTGCGGAGCAACGGCATTCGCTACAACAGACATCACAATTTTAGCGATTTCAGGAGAATTTATCTGTCGATGGACAGGTCAAAGCCTACAACAGCCTGTTACTGTTGAACTTATTGATATTGGATTACCTGAACAAATAGCCGACAATCGTTTTTTTACCAGTTTTTCGATAGCTTACCGGGAAAACAAACTAAGCCTGCCCTCATTACCCAATGTCGCCTTAAGGTTGAAAGAAGCGATAGGAAAAGATTTAGGTGTTAATGAAATTGTCAAAATTATCGGTATAGATGCATCTATCGTAGCCAAGCTGATCCAGCTGGCCAACAGCGCGCTATATTCGCCCATTTCACCGACTACCAACTGCCATACGGCGGTTACCCGACTGGGTCTGGACCAAACCCGCAAACTGGTCATGGGCATCAGTCTAAAACAATTATTCCGCTGCCAAAATCCGCAACTCATGGCTAAAATGCAAACCTTGTGGAAAAACAGCCTTTATATATCCAGTTTGAGTTTTATACTTGCGCAGGAAGACGGCACGGTCAACCCTGAAGATGCTTTATTAGCCGGACTGGTCTGCAACATAGGTACAATACCCATATTGCATTTCGCCGAACAGTATCCTGATGAATACCCGAACTTAGACGTATTGGACTCTGCTATCCCGTTTTTGAACCCGCCTGTAGGCTCGCTAGTACTGCACACCTTGGGCTTTGCGCCGGAATTAGCCCGCATCCCCAAGCACTCGGAAGACTGGTTCTACGAAAGCGAGAACGATCAGTTGAATCTGGTTGATATAGTCATATTAGCCAAGCTGCACAGCTATTTCGGCACCAACAGAGCCAAGGAAATACCCTACCTGAACTCCATACCTGCCTACACTAAACTTAAAAACAACAAACTAACCCCGGACTTCTCTTTGGATGTACTGCACAAAGCACAATATCGCATCAATGCAGTCATGAACTTTTTATCCTGATACCACTATGTTTCAATCCACACTCGGCCTCATCCGTCGAGTGACACCTACCGACAGATAGAGGCCGGTGGATTGTTTCTCCCCGTGAACGAGGAGGTTACCAAAAAAGGATAATGATGCGGGTGCATCGTTGTCAAACTTAAATAATCCCCCTGAAGGGGGAGATTTCAGAACAGCAAGGAAATTTGATGAACAATCCTTTATTAGCCAACTCCACTCTGCCGTTGTTTTCCCAGATTAAACCGGAACACGTAGTCCCGGCCATCGACCAACTCCTGGCAGAAGCCCGTTCGTCAGTAGAACAGCATCTTCAAGCCACACAACATTACACATGGAAAAACCTGATCGAGCCGTTGGAAGATATGGACGATAAGCTGAATAAAGCCTGGTCCCCGGTCAGCCACATGAATTCGGTGGTCAACAGCGATGAGCTTCGCGATGCGTACAACGCTTGCTTGCCCAAACTCAGCGCCTATTCGACCGAAATGGGACAAAACGAAGCCTTATTTAAAGCTTATCGCTTTATTGCCGACAGCGACGAATTTGCGACGCTGGACATCGCCCAGCAAAAAATCATCCGCAACGCCCTAAGGGATTTCAAATTATCCGGCATAGACCTGGACAAGGAAAAACAACAGCGATACAAGGACATCAGCCAGGAATTATCCGCCCTTGCCAGCAGCTATGAAGAAAACCTGCTGGATGCAACCAATGCCTGGAGCAAGCTTATCAGGGACGAACAGGATCTGGCCGGATTGCCCGAATCCGCATTGGCTCAGGCCAAACAGACAGCGGAAAGCCATAACGAAAACGGCTGGATGATCACCCTGCAATTCCCCTCGTATATTTCGGTCATGACTTACGCCGACAACCGCGAATTGCGCCGCGAACACTACGAAGCCTTCGCCACCCGCGCTTCCGAACTAGGCCCGCATGCAGAACAGTGGGATAACAGCGAAATCATGGAAAAAATCCTGGCCTTGCGCCATGAAAAAGCCCGACTGTTGGGTTTCAACAATTACGCGGAACTGTCGCTGGCAACCAAAATGGCTGAAAAACCGGATGACGTGACCGATTTTCTCGAAGATTTGGCCGACCGATCCTGGCGAGATGCGCGCAAGGATCTGGCCGACTTGCGCGAGTTCGCCAAACAACACTACGGTATTAACGATCTGCAATCCTGGGATATGACCTATTTTTCGGAAAAAATGCGCTTACATTTTTACCGGTTGTCGCAGGAAGAAGTGAAAGCCTATTTTCCGATCACCCGCGTGTTGCCCGGCCTGTTTGCGATCGTAGAAAAATTGTACGGGCTGCAAATATCCGAGCTTATTGGCTTTGACAGCTGGCACCCCGACGTGCGCTTTTTCGAGATTCATGACAAACACGGTCAACTGCGCGGCCAGTTTTATACCGACCTTTATGCCCGAGCCAAAAAACGCGGCGGCGCCTGGATGGATGATTGCGTTGGCCGAAAAGTATCCGGCGACACTATTCAAACTCCGGTCGCCTATCTGACCTGCAACTTTACCCCGCCTCATGGAGACCAACCGGCATTACTGACCCATGACGACGTAACGACCTTGTTTCATGAATTCGGTCACGGCTTGCACCATATGCTCACCCAGGTCGATCATCTGGGCGTCTCCGGCATTAACGGCGTTGAATGGGATGCCGTCGAACTGCCCAGCCAGTTCATGGAAAACTGGTGCTGGGAACAGGAAGCGCTGGCGCTGATTTCAGGCCATTATCAAAGCGACGAAAAATTGCCGGATGCCTTGTTCGATAAAATGCTGGCGGCTAAAAACTTTCAGGCCGGCATGATCATGGTGCGGCAACTGGAATTCAGCCTGTTCGATTTCAGGATTCACCGGGACTACGACCCTGAAAAAGGCGGCCGCATCTACGAAATTCTGGAACAGGTCAGGGAACAGGTTGCCGTTGTCCAGCCACCCAAATTCAACCGCTTTGCCCACAGCTTCTCGCATATTTTTGCCGGCGGTTATGCCGCCGGTTATTACAGCTACAAATGGGCGGAAGTGTTGTCCAGCGACGCTTTCTCGCTGTTCGAGGAAAAAGGCATTTTCGACCAGGAAACAGGCAAAGCCTTCTTAACCAACATTCTTGAACAAGGCGGCAGCCAGGACGCGATGGAGTTGTTTATCAACTTCCGCGGCCGCAAACCCACCATTGACGCGTTGCTAAAGCATACTGGCATTGTTGCGTAAACCATCAATGGAATAGTCTGAAGTGATTGATGGGCCCGTTCGATCTGACCGTAGGGCGTGCCATGCGCGCCTTTTCTACCTGGCCGATAAAGGCGCGCATGGCACGCCCTACGCACTCCCTTTCAACAGCTGTATTTAAAATAACATGATCTACAAAGACCTGCGCGACTTTATCAAGCAATTGGAAAAACAAGGCGAACTCAAACGCATCACCATCGAAGTCGATCCCTATCTGGAAATGACCGAAATTTGCGACCGCACCTTGAAACAGGGCGGCCCCGCATTACTGTTCGAAAACCCCAAAGGCGCAAACATTCCGGTACTGGCCAACCTGTTCGGTACGCCGCGCCGTGTCGCGATGGGCATGGGCGCAGATTCGGTCACCGAGCTGCGCGGCATCGGCGAATTGCTGGCTTACCTGAAAGAACCCGAGCCGCCCAAAGGCATGAAAGACGCTTGGGAGAAATTTCCGGTATTCAAGCAAGTGCTGAATATGGCGCCCAAAATAATCAGCTCCCCGCCGTGCCAGGAACTGGTTCGGGAAGGCGATGAAATCGATCTAGGGGACTATCCAATCCAGACCTGCTGGCCGGAAGATGCCGCTCCCTTGATTACCTGGCCGCTGGTAATCACCAAAGGCCCGCATAAAGAACGGCAGAATCTCGGCATCTACCGTATGCAAGTCATTGCCAAAAACAAAGTCATCATGCGCTGGCTGGCGCATCGTGGCGGTGCGCTGGATTTCAAGGAATTCCAGGCCGCCCATCCAGGGGCACCCTTCCCTGTTTCCGTGGCCTTGGGCGCTGATCCTGCAACCATCCTTGCCGCCGTCACACCGGTGCCTGACTCGCTGTCCGAATACGCGTTTGCCGGTTTATTGCGCGGCAGCAAAACGGAAGTTGCCAAATCGCTGATTAACGATTTGCAGGTACCGGCCAGCGCTGAAATCGTGCTGGAAGGCTTTATCTATCCCGGCGAATTCGCCCCGGAAGGCCCTTACGGCGATCACACCGGCTATTACAATGAAGTCGCCGATTTTCCGGTATTCACCATCGAACGGATCGCCCAGCGCCAAGCGCCGATTTATCACAGCACTTACACCGGCAAGCCGCCCGATGAACCGGCCATTTTGGGCGTTGCGTTAAATGAGGTGTTCGTGCCCATATTGCAAAAACAATTCCCGGAAATTATCGATTTCTACCTGCCGCCGGAAGGCTGCTCCTACCGCATGGCGGTGATCAGCATGAAAAAGCAATATCCCGGTCACGCCAAACGCGTGATGCTGGGTACCTGGTCGTTCCTGCGCCAATTCATGTATACCAAGTTTGTGATCGTCGTCGATGACGATATCGATGTGCGCAACTGGCCGGAGGTCATCTGGGCGATGACCACCCGCATGGATCCCGCCAGGGATTTGACCATACTGGAAAACACGCCGATAGATTATCTTGATTTCGCCTCGCCGGTGTCAGGCTTGGGCTCCAAGGTGGGCTTTGACGCGACCAATAAATGGCCGGGAGAAACCAACCGGGAATGGGGCAGAACCATTCAGATGTCGCCGGAGGTGATCAAAAAGGTTGATGAGATGTGGGATAGTTTGTTTTAGTCGTATAGGATGGGCAACGCTTTCGCTGGTTCCCAAGCTCCAGAGACTGTGAAAGTATTCGTATTTAGAAAAATTAAAGAATAACCACGAAGAACATGGAGAGCACGAAGTTTTTAATGCCTTGAATTAACGTTGTTATTTTCTCCGCGTCCTTCGTGTTCTCTGTGGTAAAACATTTTTTCAGCCCGATTTGGATAATACTTTCACAGTCTCTGGAGCTTGGGAACCAGCGAAATCTATCAGGATATTGAATCAATTCGACTGACAATCGCGCTGGACGCCAACTCCAGGCCCTGCTTATAACATTCGCTGGCTCTGTCTTTATCGCCTTGGACAAACAGCAAATCGCCGAATAGTTGATAAGCAGGGACGGTAGGCTCTATTGAAATACTTTTGGTCAGGTAGGTTTCGGCTTTTTGGTTGTCGCCGCATTTCATGCTCAGCTTGCCCAATACGGCCAGGAACACGGCATCCCTAGGATGCATAGGCAACCACTGCTCGGCAGTTTCAAACTGTCTTGCGACATTAAGCGACTGTACATTACCGAATAACACCACCAGCGTTTGATCCCAGGTTGTCGACAAGGCTCTGGCCAAGCCGCCTTCAACCTTTGCGCCCGCTCCTGCGTCTATCATCGCGGCAAAATAGATAGCCGAAACACCTTTCATATGTCTGATGTAATCAGGAATTTCCGACCATAGCAATTCAATCTCCTCAACACTGCCCCGCTCGGCCGCCTGCTTTAACAATTTGCTGAATGCTTCGGTCTCCAGCAGTTTTATCTCGGCTTCCATCAACACTTTATGGGTATTCAATGACGGAATCAGTTTGCGAATGCCTTCCCAATCACCGGCCTGTTGATAGGCTTGGTGTAATAATTTTAATATGCTGGCATGAGTCGGATCGATGGAATGCAGACGTGTCAGCGTCTCCAGGGCTTGTCCGAACTGTTTTTCCGACAAATGCAATTCTGCCTGTGTCAGGCCTATCGCCACATCGGAACCCGGCGCGCCATCTGCTGCCTTTTTTAGATATTCATCCCTTTTATCGAGCGCGCCCCGGGACTGTGCGGCTCTTGCTGCGGTCAAATAGTGAATCAACGGAGCGCCGCTTTGCGAGGCATGCTTGATCAATACTTTTTCGGCTTTTTCCCAGTTACCTTCCGCAGAATCGACCAGGCCTGCAATCAGAGCTTCCTGGGAACGGTTAAATTTTATGTTTTTGCCGCGATTTTTAACTTGGCCCGGCAATCTGAACAGCCAGCCTAAAAATCGGAAGAAGACATAAAACACAAAAAACGCCATAATCAGGCTAACCGCAAAAACGATTAGCGATGTTTCCAAGGACCAATGTCCTATGCCTATCAAGACATAACCGGGATTCTCAAATCCGCCCAGCCATTTATTGGCTAAAAAAGCGGCAATAATGGCAACAAGCAGCGAACCCAGAAAATACATTATATTTTTCATCATGTACTCTCTGGATTATTGCGCGGCAGGCGCTGCTTCAACCGGCTGTCGCGCCGGTTCCTTCGGCAACTGCTCCTTGGGTTGATCTGCCTCCGGCGTCGGTGCCGTCGTATCAACGGGGCTTACCGCTTCGGCTGGTTTTTCGAGTTGAACGGGTTCGATTTTTTCAGCCTGCGGCATGGCTTTATCAGCGTCCAGTCTCAGCTTGGTAATATCTCTAAGCATTTTCAGCGACAGACTGATGTCGGGAAACTCGCTGCGGATCTTAATGGCGTTAAACTTGTCCAGTTCGGCAATAAACTTATTCGTCTGTGCGTCCTTGGCAAAGTTAAGCTCGGCCCATTTTTTTGCATCAGCCAGACTGGACTGATAAAGTTGCTCATGTTGCTGAACCAGGGCAATTTTCGCCATTTCCAGCTTTACTCTTAACTGCTCACGAATAAACTGAGCTTGTTCCGGTGTTAATATTTCCTTAATGGGATGCTCGGTGTGTCTGATAGTGACTATCCCTTCCAATTCCATCATTGCAGAATCCAGAATATTATGAGCTTCCTTATCGCTCGGCTCTTGTACTGCTTTGGGTTCAGTCAATGCTTTTCCGGTATACGGCAAAAACAAGACCAATGAATCGACCTGAGTTTGCAGCGATTGAATCGAAGCATAAATACCCACAGTATCGGCGACCGCAACACGACGGATTGCCGCAATATCCTTGGCGATTTGTTCGCGTATTTTAAATACCCCGACATCGCCGCTTTCTCTCAGGCGTTGATCCGCCGCTTCCAACGCTTCGTAGGTGGTATTCACATCGCCGACTAAATGCAGGCGTTGATTGGCTACGCTTAACAGATATTCCGCATCGGCAATTAACCAGTCGCTACGGGTCTTGCCCAATTGACGCTGTACTTGCGAAATTGCGCTGTTTAATTCATTCCGCGTGCTGTCCAGTTTTTCGCTATGCAGCCGCGAAAAATCCGCCAGTGTTTTGGTAAAATGGGCATCTTTTCCGGCAACATTAGCTTCTACCGTTGCCAATTGCGATTGCATGGCGGCAAGTTGCATCTGATATCCGCTAATCTGTTTTGACAACTCGATTAGATGCATATCGCCTTTATTAACTTCGCCGCCTAAATTATCCTGTTGAGAGCGTAATTGCTGAAAAAGATAAAAACCGGCACCGACCACACTTATGATGATGAGCAGCACAATGATGCCAAACCAGAATCCGCTACGCGACTTGCGAGAAGCTTTAGCAGGAGCGGAAGCTTTGCTATTTTCGCTCACCTTTTGTTCTTGTTGTTCACTCAATTCGGCCACTCTATTCCCCTGTCACACACGTTATTACTGTCTCAAGAATTGCTGTATCGATAGGTCTATCGGTCACAGTAATTCGATTAAATCCCATATCGAAGGCTTGTCGCCTGATTCTATCGCTAACTACCACCAAGGGTATAAATGACCATAGCTTATTATTTTTTTCACCCAGCATGAAATTCAGATTTTGCAATGCTTCGGCACTGGTCACGGTAATGACATCCAGTCGATGTTGCGCAAGCAACTCGACAACCGGTGAGCTATCAATACGGGGAATTATTCTTTTATAGACTTCCAGATAGTTAACGGCTGCGCCTCTGCTGCGTAACGTAGTCGCCAGCTGTTCGCGTCCGCCTTCACCGCGAACGATTAAAAAATCCTGCCCTTCGACCTGCTGTAGTTGCGGCATTGCCAGCAACGCTTCACTGTTATAACCTTTTTCAGGCACTAAATCGACGGGTAACCCGGCCATTGTCATGGCTTGCGCCGTTGACTGTCCCACTGCGGCAAAACGCACAGATTTCGTGAACCCTATTTTGCCACCATTCGCCTTTAGAGCAAAATTTACTGCATTGGCACTGATGAAAATAACCCAGCGAAAGCTATCCAGATTCTCCAGCGTAGTTTTTACCGGTTCGGCATCATCCAGTGAAACAATCTCCAGCGTTGGAAACCGAACGGCTATGCCACCCCGCTGTTCAATTAAACGACTCAGGTTTTCCGCCTGATGCTCAGGCCGAGTCACTAAAACATGCGCGCCGTTTAACATCGTAATCAGTCGAACAGCGCTTGCAGAATTTTATCTGCGCCTTGCGCCAATAAGTCTTCGGCAATCATTGTGCCGATAGCTTCCGCCTTGTCCAGTCCAGCGGTTCGCTCGGCCCGATATATCACACTGCCATCAGGACTGCCGACCAATCCGCGCATGAACAGTCGCTCACCCTGCAGCTCTGCGAAACCGGCAATCGGCACCTGGCAACCGCCATTCAAACGCGCGTTCATGGCCCTTTCTGCCGCCAAACATAGCCCGGTTTCGCTATCATGCAACACGCTCAGCATCTGATTGAGTTGCAGATCATCAACCCGACATTCAATGCCTATGGCTCCCTGCCCGATCGCAGGCAAACTGATACCGGTATCCATACTTTGAGTAATGCGCTCTGCCATGCCCAATCTTTTTAAGCCGGCTGAAGCCAAAATAATGGCATCGTATTCGCCTGCGTCCAGTTTGGACAGACGGGTATTCACATTACCCCTTAACGACAATATCTCGGCATCGGGGTAAAGCTCTTTAATTTGGCATTGTCTGCGCAAGCTGCAGGTACCGATTCTGGCATTAGCCGGTAAATCCTGTAAGGTCGAATAATGATTGGAAACAAAAGCATCGGTCGGATCTTCACGGGTCAAAATAGCCGACAAATGCAAACCCTCTGGAAACGCCACCGGCACATCCTTCATGGAATGCACCGCAATGTCGGCAGAACCGTCCAACATGCCTTGCTCGAGTTCTTTAACAAACAAACCTTTACCGCCAATTTTGGCTAAAGGTGCATCAAGGATCTTATCGCCCTGAGTGGTCATTTTAACCAGCTCAGTCCGGCACCCCGGAAATGTCCGCTCCAGCAGCTTTGCAACGTGCTCCGCCTGCCACAAGGCCAGAGGACTCCTGCGCGTTGCAATACGAATAATTTTTTCAGTCAAAAGAACACCATTCATTTTCAACAATAAATGGTCTTATTGTAACCCGTGTAAGTTAATGACGGTTAATCGAACTTGAATTCTTGTCTGTATCGACGCAGGAGCTGCATATCATTGCGCCTAGGAGCGGAAATTTTGCCTACTGGATGCAGGTAAGGAGCGTTAGCAGGAGCGGAAGCTTTAGAGGTATAATTTGCTCATTTTAGCCAATCCACATAAGTCATCATGACCAACGTTAATTCCGACAAACTTTCCAGTGCCCGATTTGTTCAAGCAACCAATGCCTTTGTCGAGGTATTCACCGCTTCTGTCGATTTTGATCAGCGTATGGCGCAGCAGGATATTGAAGGATCGATCGCCCACGCAAAAATGCTTTGCTCTTGCGGCATTCTGACCGAACAGGAACGTGACGCCATTATTAATGGTCTGGCCCAAATCAGCCGGGAAATCATTAAGGGCGAGTTTGTCTGGTCGATCAAACAAGAAGATGTTCACATGAACATTGAAGCCCGCCTGACTGATTTAATCGGCATTGCCGGCAAAAAACTGCATACCGGACGCTCCCGTAATGATCAGGTGGCAACGGACATTCGTCTTTACCTGCGCAGTGAAATCCAACAGATTACTATCCAGCTCACGCGCCTGCAAACAGCCATTCTGGATTTGGCAGAACAACATAGCGATACCATCATGCCGGGCTTTACGCATTTGCAAGTCGCCCAGCCGATTACCTTCGGCCATCACCTGATGGCCTGGTTCGAAATGCTAAGCCGCGATAGGGAAAGGCTTGAAGATTGCTGCAAACGCGTCAACATCATGCCGCTGGGTTCTGCGGCATTGGCTGGAACCAGTTACCCGATAGACCGCCAGATGACTTCTGATTTACTAGGCTTCAGCCGTCCGTCAGCCAACTCTCTGGACTCGGTCAGCGACCGTGATTTTGCGATTGAGTTTACCGCAGCAGGCAGCTTAATCATGATGCATTTATCGCGTTTTTCTGAAGAATTAATCTTGTGGTCCAGCGCCCAGTTCGACTTTATCGAAATGCCCGATGCCTTTTGCACCGGCTCTTCAATTATGCCGCAAAAGAAAAACCCCGACGTACCCGAATTGGTTCGAGGCAAATCCGGTCGGGTAACCGGCCACTTGGTTTCGTTGCTGATGCTGATGAAAAGCCAGCCATTGGCTTACAACAAAGACAATCAGGAAGATAAGGAACCGCTATTCGATACCGCCGACACCTTAATTAATTGTCTGCGGGCTTATGCCGACATGGTTCCCCATATCGAAGCCAAAAAAGTCAATATGTATGATTCAGCCAAACGCGGTTTTGCCACGGCGACCGATTTAGCCGATTATTTGGTACGCAAGGGCATGGCTTTTCGTGATGCCCATGAAGTTGTCGGTCTGGCAGTGCGCCTAGGATTAGAAACACAACGCGATTTATCGGAACTTCCCCTGTCAGAACTACAGCTTTTTTCGAGTTTGATTACTGATGATGTTTTTGACTATTTAACCCTGGAAGGTTCGGTCGCAGCGCGTAAACACATTGGCGGCACTGCTCCCGATACCGTCAGACTCGCCATCCAGACTGCAAGACAAAGCATCCACTTTTTGCCTAAATTTCTGTAAGAATATTTAACCTGCCTGGATTTATTTTCTCGGCGACACCCGCTGGAATACTCAACAATCGACAGTCGTTTTCCATCTCAATAGACTAATCATCTTAATTTTTGGTATAATTAACAGAATTTTCGGAAGCTTTAGGGTTATCCGTTTTTGTAAGTTTTCTTTTCATCAATCTGGAGAATATCTATGCCAATTAAAGTTGCAATCAATGGTTATGGTCGTATTGGACGTAATATCGTTCGCGCATTATACGAGGCAGGCCGCACCAACGAAATTCAAATTGTTGCAATCAACGATTTAGGCGACGCCGCAACGAATGCTCACCTGACTCAGTATGATTCAGTGCATGGAAAATTCCCTTTCGAAGTGAGTGTTGATGGCGATTACATCGTTATCAACGGCGACAAGATTAAGGTTTTCTCGGAAAGAGACCCATCAAAACTGCCATGGAAAGAGCTGGGTATTGATGTCGTTCATGAATGTACCGGTTTTTTCACCAGCAAAGCCAAGGCTTCCGCTCATATCATTGCCGGCGCAAAAAAGGTTATTATTTCAGCACCCGGCGGCAACGATGTTGATGCAACTATCGTCTATGGCGTAAATCATGATGTACTGAAAGCGTCAGATACCGTTATTTCTAATGCCTCATGCACAACTAACTGTTTATCGCCATTAGTTAAGCCATTGCTCGACACCATTGGCGTGGTGCATGGTTTAATGACCACCATTCACTCTTACACCAACGATCAGGTTTTAACGGACGTTTATCACAGCGATTTACACCGCGCTCGCTCAGCCACGCAATCAATGATTCCTACAAAAACCGGTGCCGCTGCCGCTGTTGGCTTGGTACTGCCTGAACTGGTTGGAAAAATGGATGGTTTCGCGATGCGAGTACCTACTATTAACGTTTCCGTTGTTGATTTAACCTTTCAAGCGGGCAGAAATACCACCAAAGAAGAAGTCGACCAAATTCTGAAAACCGCATCGGAAGGTTCATTAAAAGGCATTCTGGAAATCAATACCAAGCCATTGGTTTCAATTGACTTTAATCACAATCCAGCGTCATCAATTTATGAAGCATCATTGACCAAAGTCATGAATGGTAACTTTGTAAAAGTTCTAGCCTGGTATGACAACGAATGGGGCTTCTCAAATCGTATGCTGGACACGACAATTGCTCTAGTTAACGCTAAATAACGGATTTCCTACATAATGTTAAGAAGAACCAAAATTTTAGCAACACTAGGTCCCGCTACAGACAAGCCCGGCGTACTCGAAGGCATGTTTGCAGCGGGCCTTGATTTTGTTCGCATGAACTTTTCGCATGGCTCGGCTCAAGATCACATCGACAGAGCCAACGCGGTACGTGAGCTTAGCAAAAAAACCGGCAGACTGGTTGGTATTTTAGCTGACTTACAAGGCCCTAAAATTCGTATTGCCCGCTTTAAAGACACCAAAGTGTTTTTAAACGAGGGACAGAATTTTGCTTTGGATATCAACCTGGATCCAATGGCCGGCGATAATACTCAAGTAGGCATTACCTATGAACCCCTAGCCTTAGAAGTCAAACCGGGCAGCAGACTGCTACTGGATGATGGCCGTATCGTATTGGATGTGGTCAATGTTGAAAACATGCGCGTTAACTGCACTGTTTTCGTTGGTGGCGACCTGTCTAATAACAAAGGCATCAACCTGCTGGGCGGCGGTCTTTCTGCTGCTGCATTAACCGACAAAGACAAGGAAGATATTAAAACGATTGCGATAATGAAGTGCGATTATGTCGCCATTTCTTTTCCACGCACCGCTGAAGATCTTCATGAAGCACGTCGCCTGTTAGTTGCTGCAGGCTGCCATGCCGGCATCGTGGCAAAGGTTGAACGGGCTGAAGCCCTGGATGTTATTGACGAAATCATTTTGGCATCGGATGCCGTCATGGTTGCTCGCGGCGATCTTGGCGTCGAAATTGGCGATGCCAACCTGCCTGCTGTGCAAAAAATGCTGATTGACCGTACCCGGACACTCAACCGCGTGGCTATTACTGCGACACAAATGATGGAGTCAATGATCGATAACCCGATTCCTACTCGTGCTGAAGTTTTTGATGTTGCTAATGCGGTTTATGACGGTACCGATGTCATCATGTTGTCTGCGGAAACGGCATCTGGAAAACATCCGATTAAGGCCATTGAAGCCATGCATCGCGTTTGCGTTGAAGCAGAAAAACAACCTAAAGTCCGTGTATCAAGGCATCGTGTTGAACTCCAGTTTGAGCGCGTCGACGAGGCCATTGCAATGTCTGCAATGTATCTGGCCAACCACTCCAAAATCAATGGTATTGCTGCGCTAACCGAATCAGGATCAACACCCTTATGGATGTCCAGGATCAGCTCAGGTATTCCAATTTTTGCGTTCAGTCCTCATCAAGAAACACTAGGCAAAGTCACCTTATACCGTGGTGTTTTTCCAATACTTTTCATCCATGACCTCAGCGATCATGCTGAAGTAAACCGAGCGATCATAATTGAATTAAAAAGACGCGGCGTAGCGGCGGATGGTGATACATTTATCATCACTCAAGGCGATTTGGAAGGGATACCGGGCGGAACCAACGCTTTAAAAGTCATCACTGTTGAACCTGACGCAACCCATTAAAGTCTTATTGCCTGGATAGCACCTCTCTCCGAGAATTACACTTTCCAGTGGATGACTCACCCAAATGGCCTGAAAAAAACTTTATTTTTTCAGGCCATTTTTTTAATATAGATTTTCAGAAAATTAATTTCCTAAACAAAAAACATATCCTTTGAAAATATACTTATTTCTACTGAAAAAACCATCAAAGGAGTACTTAAATACCATAACACCACACCTTTGCATATTCTGGCTCAACCTGAACACCCATTCTGATCCAATCTGAACACCTATTCTGATTCAATTTGAACACTGATTCTGGTTTCAAGCTGAACACTTTTCCGGATTTTTCCAGAATCGGTGTTCAAGTTGCCAGAATGACTGTTCAGGTTGCCGGAATCCCGCCTAACGCATTGTTTATCCAATCAGACTATCCTCTCCACCTTTTGTGGAAAAGATATGCCAGCGAAGAGAACAGCAATGCGAAAATTACGAAAAGTCCTCAGACTCAGCTACAGCGCCGGATTAAGCATCCGAAAGATCAGTGCCAGCACCAAGATCAGTGTCGGCAGTATCCAAAACATCTTGAAACTGGCCGCGCAGCTAAAAATAACCTGGCCGCTACCGGAGGATTGGGATGATCAAACCTTAGCCCTGACGTTTTATCCCCGTTCGGATGCCCGGCCTTCAGCCAAATTTCAAGAGCCGGTATGGACAAGCGTTCATATGGAGTTGAAAAAAAAAGGCTTGACCAAGCAACTGCTTTTGGGACGACTTGCATGGATGCAGGAGGTAGAGCAACGCAGGAGCAGTTGCCGAGGAATACACCCAGCAGGTTCCGAACCGTTGCAATAGCTACTCGCAGTTCTGCGCCCGTTATGCCGACTGGCGGAAGAAACAAAAACGCTCCATGCGGCAGACTCATCGTGCCGGTGACAAGTTGTTTATCGATTATGCCGGATCCACGATGCCCGTGGTCTGCGCCTCAACCGGCGAAATTCGCACCGCGCAGATCTTTGTGGCGGTATTGGGCGCCTCCAACTACACCTTTGCCGAAGCGACCTGGAGCCAAAGCCTGCCGGATTGGCTAGGCAGCCAAAGGGCTAAGCCTTTGAGTTTTTCGGTGGAACGACCGTGATGCTGGTGCCTGACAATTTAAAAAGCGGGGTGACTAAAGCCTGTCGTTACGACCCCTAACTGAACCCCAGTTATCAACAGCTGGCGTCCCATCACTCGATCGCGGTGATGCCTGCAAGGCCCTATAAACCCAAGGATAAAGCCAAAGCTGAGGCCGGTGTTCTGCTGGTCGAACGCTGGATTATGGCTAAACTGCGTCATCAAACTTTCTTCTCTTTGCGGAGTTGAATCACTGTGTCAGCGCCTTATTGATCGAACTCAATCAAAAGCCCTTCAAGCAAATGCCAGGCTGTCGTCAGCAGTGGTTTGAAACGCTGGATAAACCGGCCTTGTCGCCGTTACCGAAGTACGCTTACCAGTACACCGACATTAAAAATGCCCGCGTCAATATCGATTATCACCTGATCTACGACCAGCACCTGTACTCGGTGCCGCATCACTGTGTGGGCGAACAGGTGGATCAGCCTGGCACCTATGAAGGCTTAGCTTTTGCCGAACGCCTGCAATTCTTAGTCGATCACGAAGACCAGGCCCGTAATCAGCGCAAACAGGATCGCCTGACACGCGCTGCGCAATTCAAACTCAAGGCGCATGCCAAAGATATTGAT
>JAURVK010000083.1 GCA_030655535.1 Methylobacter sp.
TCACAACAACAGCGCAAACTAATGAAGAAGGTTTGGCTTTGTTGAAGCTGTTTAATTTTCCATTTAAGAACTAAAGGGCGCATTAAAATGGCAAAAAAATCAATGATTGCGCGTGAAGAAAAGCGTAAGATTTTAGTAAAAAAATATGATGTTAAGCGTAAATCTTTGAAAGAAATTATCAGGGATCCCAATGCCTCATTTGAAGATAAAGAATCTGCTCATTTACAACTTCAGAAGCTACCGAGAGACTCTAGCGCATCAAGAGTTCGTAACCGTTGTAACTTAACCGGGCGTCCGCACGGTTATTACCGTAAGTTTGGTCTTAGTCGAAATAAACTAAGAGAAGCAACAATGCGTGGCGATGTGCCAGGCTTGGTAAAGGCAAGTTGGTAAGATCTTTTAGATCAAGTTTAGAGAGATTATAAAATGAGTATGACAGACCCAGTTGCAGATATGTTGACCCGAATTAGAAACGGTCAATCTGCTGGTAAAAAAATCGTTAAGCAGCCTTCGTCAAAATTAAAAGTTTCTATTGCTAAGGTATTAAAAGAGGAAGGTTTTATTGCGGGATTTTCTATGGAAACAATCGGTAGTCATACAGAAATGACTATCGAATTGAAGTACTTTAAAGGCGCCCCAGTAATTGAAAATATAAAAAGAATTAGTAAACCTGGTTTACGTATTTATAAATCTAAGGATGAATTGCCGAAAGTTCTTGGCGGGCTAGGGATTGCTATTGTATCAACATCAAATGGTGTTATGACCGATAGAGCTGCCCGTTCAATTGGACATGGCGGTGAAGTCATTTGTACTGTTTGTTAAGGTGTAGGTCAGGTTATGTCAAGAATTGCTAAAGCTCCAGTAATTGTCCCAGGTGGTGTGGATATAAAGCTAGAGGGTAATAATGTGACTGTAAAAGGAAATAATGGTCAATTATCTTATGTTATTAATTCGGCTGTTAGTCTAGGTATTGCGGATAACGTGATCCAAGTCCAGTGGGATAAGAATGATAAAAAAGCTACTGCTCAAGCTGGAACGGCTAGAGCAATCGTAAGTAACATGATTATTGGTGTCTCAGCAGGTTTTGAAAAAAAATTGACCTTAATTGGTGTGGGCTATAGAGCTCAAGCCAAAGGGAATATACTTAATTTAGCTCTTGGTTTTTCACATCCAGTTGATTTTGAAGTTCCTGCTGGAGTTTCTGTTGAAACACCTACACAAACAGAAATTGTTGTCAAAGGTAGTGACAAGCAGTTAGTCGGTGAAGTTGCTGCAAAAATAAGGGCTTATCGTCCGCCTGAGCCTTATAAAGGTAAGGGTGTCAGATATGCTGATGAGCATGTTGCAAGAAAAGAAGCTAAGAAGAAGTAAGGTAGCGTAATGGATAAGAAACAATCTCGTATGAAGCGCGCATTAAAATTGCGCAGCAAAATTAAGAAATTAAGTGCAACACGTTTGTCAATTCACAAAACTGCGCAACATATTTATGCTCAGATCATTAGTGCTGATGGAACGACAACTCTAGCAAGTGCTTCAACAACCCAGGCCGAAATTAAATCTACGTTAAAAAATACTGGAAATATAACTGCTGCGGCTGAAGTAGGAAAATTTATTGCGCAAAAAGCAATTTCCGCAGGTGTTTCTGAAGTTGCTTTTGATCGTTCAGGGTTTAAATATCATGGTCGCGTTAAGGCATTGGCTGATGCGGCACGTGAAGCCGGTTTGAAATTTTAGGGGAATAATATGTCTACAGCACCTTCTCAGGTTAGTGCAGATGGTTTGCAAGAAAAATTAGTTAATGTAAGACGTGTTGCAAAAGTTGTAAAAGGCGGTAGGGTTTTCGGTTTCACAGCGCTAACAGTAGTTGGTGATGGTGAGGGACGAGTTGGTTACGGTGTAAGCAAGGCTCGCGAAGTGCCTATTGCAATACAAAAGTCTTTAGAGCAAGCACGTAAAAATATGCGTAAAGTTTCCTTAAAAGGCGATACCTTGCAGTATGCTATTATGAACACTACTGGTGCAGCTAAAGTTTATATGCAACCTGCTTCGGAAGGCACAGGTATCATTGCTGGTGGAGCAATGAGAGCTGTATTCGAAGTAGTTGGAGTCCATAACGTATTAGCTAAATGCATCGGAACGAGTAACCCTATTAATGTTGTTAGAGCAACTATTAACGGCCTTACAGGAATGCATAGCGCTAATCAAATAGCTGCAAAACGCGGCTTATCAGTTGAACAGATTATTGGGTAGTGGTAATGGCTGACAATAAAATAAGTGTTACGATGATAAAAAGCAAATTTGGCCGTTTACCTCGCCATCAAGCTTGTTTAAAGGGTTTAGGGTTGCGGAAAATCAATCAGACGGTTGTCGTTCTTAATACACCTGAAAACCGAGGTATGATAAATAAAGTATCATACATGCTAAAATTTGAGGAAGTGTAATGTTTTTAAATACCATCCGTTCAAGTGAAGGGGCTCGAAAAAAATCTAAAAGAGTAGGTCGGGGTATTGGCTGTACGCTTGGTAAAACTTGTGGAAGAGGTCATAAAGGTCAAAAGTCTCGTAGTGGCGGCTTTCATAAGGTTGGTTTCGAGGGTGGTCAAATGCCCTTGCAACGTAGACTGCCTAAGATTGGATTTACTTCTTTAATGAGTAAGTATTCTGCTGAAGTTAGATTGAATGAGATCGATAGCTTAAAAGCTGACGTAATTGATCTCAAGACATTGATCGATGCTAATATTGTTCCTTCTTTTACAAAAAAAGCAAAAGTTATTATGTCTGGAGTAATAACCAGAGCTGTTACTATCAAAGGTTTAAAAGTGACTGGTGGGGCTAAGGTTTCTATAGAAGCTGTTGGCGGCAAAGTAGAGGTTTAAGTGAGTACTTCAAGAGCGCAGGTAGCTGACAAGGTCGGCGGTTTTTCAGAACTCAAGGCTAGATTACTTTTTGTTTTGGGAGCCTTTTTTGTATACAGAGTCGGCGCCCATATTCCTGTGCCTGGAATAGATCCAAAAGCACTTGCTGTTATGTTTGAGCAGCAAAGTGGTTCAATCCTGGACATGTTTAACATGTTCTCAGGTGGAGCTTTGATGCGTTTAAGCCTGTTTGCGCTAGGTATAATGCCTTATATTTCTGCGTCAATCATTATGCAATTAATGACTGTTGTCATTCCAGCAATGGAGCAGCTAAAAAAGGAAGGTGAATCAGGCAGGCGTAAAATTTCTCAATACACTCGATTTGGTACTGTGGTTTTAGCAACATTCCAAGCGATTGGAATTTCATTGGCATTGCAGAATCAAACTGCTGGTGGCCTCTCAGTTGTATTGAGTCCTGGTATCGGCTTTATTGTTATTACTACGGTAACCTTGGTCACTGGTACTGTTTTCTTGATGTGGTTGGGCGAGCAGGTTACCGAGCGCGGAATTGGAAATGGCATATCACTCATCATATTTGCAGGTATTGTTTCGGGTTTGCCCAAAGCGATAGGCGGTACTCTTGAGCTTGCAAGAACCGGTGAAATGAATGGCGCCTTTATTGTTTTATTGTTTTTGTTGTCAATTTCTGTTACGGCTCTGGTGGTATTTGTTGAGAGAGGGCAGAGAAGGATTCTTATTAATTATCCAAAAAGGCAGCAAGGTCGAAAGATGTATGCTGGGCAAAGTAGTTTTTTACCTCTAAAGCTTAATATGGCTGGCGTAATTCCACCTATTTTTGCATCGAGTATAATTTTGTTTCCAGCGACTATCGCAGGTTGGTTCGGTAATAGCGAAGGTTTTACTTGGTTGCAGGACGTGGCTACTATGCTATCTCCTGGGCAGCCGGTTTATGTTATTTTTTATGCGACGGCTATTATTTTCTTTTGTTTCTTTTATACGGCCTTAGTGTTTAATTCAAAGGAAACCGCTGAAAATTTAAAGAAATCTGGCGCATTTTTGCCTGGAATAAGACCTGGGCTTCAGACAAGTTCTTACATTGATAAAGTGATGACTCGATTAACATTAATTGGTGCATTCTATATTACACTTGTTTGTTTATTGCCCGAGTTTTTGATTGTTTACTGGAATGTTCCATTCTATTTTGGTGGGACATCTTTATTGATTATTGTCGTGGTTGTAATGGATTTCATCTCGCAGATGCAAACGCATGTTATGTCGCAGCAGTATGATGGTTTAATGAAAAAAGCCAATCTAAAAAAATAAATTATTGCACAAGAGCAATCTAGGAGTTAGTAGTGAAAGTTCGTGCCTCTGTTAAGAAAATTTGTAGAAAATGTAAGGTTGTAAAAAGAAATGGTGTTGTCAGGGTTATCTGTGAAGACGGAAAACATAAACAACGACAAGGATAATAATTGTTGCGTCATAATTAAGGCAATGCTATAATTTGGCGCTTTACTTTAGAGTGCTACCAAGGGGAGTATCTAGATGGCACGTATTGCCGGGATAAATATACCAGATCATAAACATGCGGTGATTGCTTTAACTGCTATTTATGGTGTTGGTCGTCAAACTGCAAGTGAAATTTGCGTTGGAGTAGGTGTATTGCCTTCGACAAAAATAAAAGAACTGACTGAAGAGCAATTAGAAGCTATTCGTAATGTGGTTTCGAAGATGACAGTGGAAGGTGATCTGCGTCGTGAAGTTTCTATGAATATCAAGCGTTTGATGGATCTGGGTTGCTATCGCGGAATAAGACATCGTAGAGGATTGCCTTTAAGAGGGCAGAGAACGAGAACAAATGCTCGTACTCGGAAAGGCCCGCGCAAGGCAATTAGAAAATAAGATATTCCTTTAAGAGGTTGAAGTAAATGGCGAGTCAAAATCGTTCTAGAAAACGTATAAAAAAAGAAGTTGTGGACGGTATAGTTCATGTTCATGCTTCTTTTAATAACACAATCATAACTATCACAGATAGAAAAGGAAATGCCCTTTCTTGGGCTACATCTGGAGGCTCTGGCTTTCGTGGATCCAGGAAAAGCACGCCATTTGCTGCTCAGGTTGCAGCTGAAAAAGCTGGATCGGTAGCTTTAGAATTTGGTATGAAAAACCTAGATGTTATGATTAAGGGTCCAGGTCCAGGTCGCGAATCAGCAGTGCGTTCTCTGAACAACTTGGGATTCAAAATTAATAATATTGTTGATGTGACGCCAATACCACATAATGGTTGTCGTCCGCCGAAAAAACGCCGCGTATAAAAATCTGGAGTAGTTTGTTATGGCAAGATATCTTGGGCCTACCTGTAAATTAAGTCGAAGAGAAGGGACTGATCTGTTTTTAAAAAGCAGAGGAAAGTCTTTAGAAAATAAGTGTAAATTGGATCAGCGTCCCGGTCAGCATGGTACTAAGCGCGCAAGAAGTTCCGATTACGCAGTTCAGTTGAGAGCTAAACAGCGCTTACGTAGAATTTATGGCATTTTAGAAAAACAATTCAGAAATTATTATAAGTCGGCGGATTTGAAGAAAGGCGCAACCGGTCAAAACTTGTTGAATCTTTTAGAGTCAAGATTAGATAACGTTGTCTATCGTATGGGTTTTGCGTCGACTCGGGCTGAAGCTCGTCAGTTGGTTAGTCATAAATCTATCCAGGTAAATAATGTATTAATTAATGTTCCTTCTTACCAAGTTTCTCCAGGTGATATCCTTACTATCAGAGAGAAAGCGAAAAAACAACAAAGAATTGTTGATGCTTTGGTTGTAACTGAGCAGTATGGCTTTCCTTCTTGGGTTGAAGTCAATTCTAAAGCAATGACAGGTACATTTAGTTCACTTCCGGATCGTGTAGATTTGGGTAGCGATATAAATGAGCAGTTGGTAGTTGAGCTTTACTCTAAATAATCGCGGTTTTGAGGGATATAAATGCAGAATTCTATTTCTGGCTTGCTGAAGCCCCGCTTAGTTGAGGTTATAAGTAAAACACCTAATCATTCTAAGATTGTTATTGAGCCCCTTGAAAGAGGATTTGGTCATTCTATTGGTAATGCCCTGCGGCGCGTGTTGTTGTCCACAATTCCTGGATGTGCGGTTACCGATGTTGAAATTGAAGGCGTTCTTCATGAGTACACGACTATAGATGGTGTTCAAGAAGATGTGATTGATATTTTGCTTAACCTTAAAAAGTTAGCTGTTGTGCTTCACTCTAAAGATGAAGTTGAGCTTACCCTTTCTAAGCATGGTGCTGGCTGTGTAACTGCGGCCGATATTATAATCCCACATGACGTGGAAATTATTAATCCTGATTTAGTCATAGCTAACTTGACAGAAGTTGGCGTTTTAAATATGAAAATCAGAGTGCGTCGCGGAAGAGGTTATGAACCTGTAAGTGTTAGGAAATCAAACTCCGAACACAGCCTCGTTGTCGGAGCGCTTCAGCTTGATGCATCATACAGTCCGATTGTTAAAGTAGCCTATCAGGTTGAAAGTACGCGTGTAGAGCAGCGCACTAATTTAGATAAATTAATAATCGAGCTGGAAACAAATGGTACTGTTGATCCAGAGGAAACTATAAAACTTGCTGCCACTATACTTCATGATCAGTTATCTGTTTTCGTTGATTTTGAAAAAGTGAATGATCAGCTTGCTGAAGAAGAGGCGGAAGTTGAAGAGCCATGGGATCCTGTTCTTCTGCGCCCTGTAGATGATCTTGAATTAACAGTACGTTCTGCTAACTGCTTAAAAGCCGAGAATATTTTTTATATTGGAGACCTAATTCAACGTACTGAAGTTGAGTTGTTAAAAACTCCAAATCTTGGTAAAAAGTCGTTAACAGAAATAAAAGACATTCTTGCTTTAAAAGGTTTATCTTTGGGTATGCGGTTGGAAAATTGGCCTCCTGAAAACCTTGCGGATCAAACCCACGCAATAACACACTAACATTAGGTCTTCTTACAATGAGACATCGTAAATCCGGAAGAAAATTCAATATAAATAGCAGTCACCGTAAAGCGCTATTTAGTAATATGGTTAGTTCATTATTTAAACATGAATTAATAAAAACAACTTTACCGAAAGCAAAAGAATTAAGAAGTTATGCTGAGCCATTAATTACGCTATCTAAAGAAGATAGCGTTGCTAAAAGGCGTCTTGCTTTTTCACGATTACGTGATCGTGATGTGGTTACTAAGCTTTTTAATGAGCTTGGCCCGCGTTACAAAAATAGAGCTGGCGGATATTTACGTATTATGAAATGCGGATTTAGACCTGGCGATGATGCGCCTATGGCTTATGTTGAGTTAGTTGATAGACCTGCTTCTATTATTGAAGACTAAATCAGAAATATACATACTCATCAATTCTCAGCCCCTAACCTAAATCCCAGAGATTTTTAAGGGGCTGAAATTAATTGCTTTAAAAACGATACAACATAATATGTTACTTATTTTAACTAGTAAGTTCCCACATTTTTAAATAAGCTATCCACAAATAATTCCCTACCTTAGTTTACCTATTATTTGGTAAATTAACCTGTCAAAGTAATATACTGTATTTTTTAGAATACTCTCCAAAAAAATTCTTTTTAATATTTTATCTGTTTTTTCAAAAGAAAAGCGTTGGTTTTTTATTTTCAGCAGGTATAGCCATTAGATCAGCGCTATGATTGGAAGTCCTGAAAAATAAATAGTATCACCATGATTTTCGACGGATTGTTATGGATTCCCCTTGCTCCCATTACACTCAAAAACCGTTTAAGTTAAGTAGGATGTGCTGAACGCAGTGAAGCGCATCAATCGCGAACGATGTGACTCCTTACGTCAGCAGCATCCTATGCAAAAATAAATTCGGTACAGCATCGAAAAAGACGGTTTTTGAATCAAATCGGAGTAATATGATTATTTCAAATGCATAATCACTTGCCGATACCGATTTAATTTACAAGGTAAGCCAAGGTAATAATAAGTCCATCTTTCTTTCGCGAATAAAGTCAATTGTAAGCTTATACTTACTATTCAACAGTACCAAACCAGTTGGCAAATATTTTATTGTTTAACATTATAATTTAGCTCTATGTTGATTATAATCAATGCTGAACTTTAGTTGCTGATTCTCGGATTATCTCTAGTGTTAAATAACTTACGGATTTCTTCAAAATATTTTATGATTAACGTCTTTGTCACTATGAACCATGTCTGAAAATTATTCGTTCGATCGTGATTATTCACTGGATTCTTTAAAAGTCCCGCCCAACTCCATTCAGGCCGAACAATCGGTTTTGGGCGGATTAATGTTGGATAATCAAACTTGGGATTCGGTGTCGGACAAGGTGGTGGAGGGTGATTTTTATCGAAGAGACCACCGATTGATTTTTAAGACCATTGAGCAACTCGCCGAAAAACAGATTCCTTTTGATGTGATTACCATATCGGAATCATTGGAAGCTATAGGTGAATTGGATAATTCCGGTGGACTGTCCTATTTAGGTATGCTGGCAAAAGATACGCCCAGTGCCGCGAATATAGTCACTTACGCCAATATCGTCAGAGACCGTTCGGTATTGCGGCAGTTGATTCATGTCGGCACCGAGATTTCAGATTCGGCGTTCAATACCGAAGGTCGCGAGACTGCGGATTTGCTTGAAAACGCCGAGCGTCAAGTCTTTAAAATCGCCGAACAAAGGCAGCGCGGACAGGGCGGATTTTTCACCATTAAATCGCTGTTGGCGCGCGCCGTCGATAAAATTGAAACGCTGTTTGAACAGGAAGGCTCCATCACCGGAGCGGCTACCGGTTTTACCGATTTTGATGAATTGACCTCGGGACTGCAACCTGCCGATCTAATCATTGTGGCGGGACGTCCGTCAATGGGAAAAACGACAATCGCGATGAACATGGCCGAAAATATCGCAATTAAAGGCGATAAACCGGTTGCGGTATTCAGCATGGAAATGCCGGGAGATTCGCTGGCGATGAGGATGATGTCCTCATTAGGCCGTATCGACCAGCATAAAATCAGAACCGGAAAGTTAGAGGATGATGAGTGGCCGCGCTTGACCTCGGCCATTAATATACTGGCTGAAACCAAGTTATTCATCGACGATACTCCGGCATTAACGCCGACCGAAGTGCGTTCAAGAGCTAGGCGTTTAGCGCGTGAGCATGGCCAACTGGGCTTAATCGTGCTGGATTATTTACAGCTGATGCAATCGCCGTCCAGCGGTGAAAACCGGGTGCAGCAGATTTCCGATATTTCCAGAGGTTTAAAGGCGCTGGCCAAGGAATTGAATGTCCCCGTGGTGGCCTTGTCCCAGCTTAACCGTAATTTGGAGCAACGTCCTAATAAACGCCCGATGATGTCCGATTTGCGTGAGTCCGGCGCTATCGAGCAGGATGCCGATTTGATCGTGTTCGTGTATCGCGATGAAGTCTATAACGAAGACAGTCCCGATAAAGGTATCGCCGAGATCATTATCGGCAAACAGCGTAACGGCCCGTTGGGAACCGTCAGGCTCACCTTTTTGGGGCAATATACCCGCTTTGAAAATTTCGCCGGAACCTATTATGGCCGTGGGGACGATGAATGACTCCGGCGGCTTATGCGGAACTCAACCTGGGCGCACTCCAGCATAACCTGGACAGGGTGCATAGCTGTGCGCCAGACGCCAAAGTCATGGCCGTTATTAAGGCGAATGGCTACGGACATGGCTTGATACGCATTGCCGAAGCATTAAAAAATGCCGATGCCTTCGCCGTCGCTAGAGTTGACGAAGGTATTCGCTTGCGCAAGGCGGGATTTAGCCACAGGATTACCGTTTTAGAAGGCTTTACCTGCGCCGAAGAGTTGCAAAAATTGCAGCATTACCAATTGGATGCCGTGGTGCATTGCTTAACCCAGTTGGATATATTCGAAACTGGAGCGGGGCAACAGGCTATTGCTATTTGGCTAAAACTCGACACCGGCATGAATCGCTTAGGTTTCAGGGCGGAAGAGTTCAGCGCGGTTTATCAGCGCTTAATCGACTGCCCGCTGATAAAACAGCCGGTCAATTTGATGACACATTTTGCCAGCGCCGATGACATCAATGACGATAAAACGCTAAAACAGATTAGCTTATTCGAGCAAACCGTTGCCGGTTTATCCGGTGAGTGCAGTCTGGCTAATTCTGCGGCTATCCTGGGATGGAAGTCCTCCCTAAGCGATTGGGTGCGGCCCGGAATTATGTTGTACGGTATATCGCCGTTTCCCGATGCAACAGGGCAGCAACTGGGGCTAAAACCGGTGATGTCCTTGCATTCCCGGTTAATTGCCGTCAAGCCAATCGAAGTGGGCGATACGGTCGGTTATGGCGGTAGTTGGCGCTGTGAAACGTCTACAACCCTGGGCATCGTAGCGATAGGTTACGGCGACGGTTATCCTCGTTACGCCAAAGCCGGGACGCCGGTATTGATTAACGGCCGACGCGTGCCGCTAATCGGCAGGGTATCAATGGACATGCTGACGGTTGATTTGGGCGTTCATTCGGATGCCAAACCCGGCGATTCGGTAACCTTGTGGGGCGAATACTTGCCGGTTGAAGAAATTGCGCTATGGGCCGATACCATACCTTATACCCTGGTGTGTGGTGTTACTCAGCGAGTGCAACTGGTTGAAAAGTAGCCAATGAGGCTGGTTTATAGAAAACATGCCATCATCCGTATGTTTGAGCGGGGTATATCGGATGACGAAGTTTGATTTTCTGGGATTTGAGTTTCGCTGGTGCGTGAATCGATGGGGTAAACCAATCTTGAAACGCCGTACATCAAGGAACAAACTGAGGGCATCCCTAGCGAATTTCAAAGCATGGTTTCAGAAACACAGCGGTTTGCCGAAGAAAATACTCTTTGCAAAATTGAATAGGAAGTTACTCGGCTATTATAACTACTACGGTGTGACTGGAAACTTTCAAAGCCTCAACAGCTTTGTGTATCAGGTGAAAGGATTGTTTTTCAAGTGGCTTAACCGGCGCAGTCAGCGCAAAAGCTACAACTGGATAGGGTTCAAAGAACTGGACAAGAGTTTTGAAATAGCCAAGCCACGCATACTTCATGCTTTCTAAGAATCAAGGAAACGCCGTGTGCAAAGCGAGCAGTTTTGAAGAGCCCTGTGCGGTAATTCTGCACGCAGGGATCTGTGAGGGGGCAGTTGGGTAACTGGTTGTTCTACCTTGATCGTTCGTAACGTTTGGTGTTTTCCGTAGTCAGCTGAAACGTTTCGAACGGGGCAGGCAACATGCTCCGTCCGGCTATGTGAAAATCTAAAAGTCTCGTCTGTGTGTTAAAAACAAAAAATATGACTTACCAGGGATCATCAGCCGCTATTCGGTAAGCCTTGTTTCCTGCCTGAGCATGTTTCAAATGGCGCAACTCTTCAGCGGCCAGATCGCGCTGTTGACTGATCAAGTTGCAAATGACTTGGTCAATTAGCTGGATTTCTTTAATCATACCGGACAGTTGCAACTTGGCTGATTCCATATCGGTCTGGTTTCCGAAAACCATTTCCAACATAGCGCTACGCTGCTGCTCCTGTAACTCAAACGCATCCCAATCATCCGATTTTGCCGCTGCCAACATAGCTTGGGTTAAATCGAGCAACTGATCAGCTTTAGCGTGTATGTCCAATGCCGGCTCGTCTTTCATTAGCGTTCGTTGACCAAAGTATCCTTCGTGTAGCTCATCATGGACGTTCCTTTAATTAATTTCTGGGTGTAGGGTTATAAGCTTGCTGTAGAAAACTGGCGGTGGACTGCATTCTCCCAAGTAAGGCATCCATACTATTAAAGCGTTTAAACAGGCGCGCTTCGAGCGTAGTCATACGGTCAGCAAGCTTTGCACGCTCTTTGGCGATTTTATCCAGGCCTTTTTGCAAGCCGTCGGTGCGAGCATCGAAAGAGCCTTTTTTATCGAGTACGGCGGACATGACTTTATCCAGCCGCTCAATTAAACCGCGTGAAAAATCTATCGTATCCTTAGCGCCAATAACATTGTCGCTGATGATGAGCTTCAACCCGTTAGCGTCACCTAATGTTGATGTTAATTCGCGGCCTTTACCGGTGGCAGCCAGTCCGCCGATAGTGCCGCCGACATCTTGACCGGGGGTACCCGCACCGACGCTTAATCCCTGCTTGGTGGTGGTATTCGCCGTAATCTCCAACTGAGAAGACGCGCCATAACTTTTGGACGTGAAAACCATCTTGGCTCCATCATAGGTGACGCCAACGGATACACCCGCAGCCTTTATTGAACTGTCGCCGTTGATACGAGACTGCATTTCCGTAGCCAATTCGGCATAGCTGGCATAGGTTTTTTGGGTCAAGGCGATAGTGCCGGACTGAATACCATCCACTTTAATAGCGAACGTGTCCTCTCCAGCGGCCACTGTCAGAGAAGTAGGAGCCGTGCCATTCAGTACACCCTGAGCAGCGATTTGTGTGATGTCGATTGCATATTGACCGGCTTTGGTATCGATCGTGCTGGCTGCAAACGAAACATTAGAGTTAGAGGGGCGACCCAGCACCGCAAACACCCCTGCCACGCCTGAGCGATTCGAGGCCAGTTGACTGTTCAGTCTGGCGTTGCTTAGGGTCAGTGTGCCGTCCTTTTGGGTGCTGATACCAATATCGGCTAGCGATGTGGCGGAGCCGTTCAGGCCGCTGACCATGTTGCCCAGTTCTGAGCGCAGCTGCGCCATAGCGCCGCGTAGCGTCGCGTCGCTTTGTAACAGCCCGGCTTTTTGCGTTGACTTATCGAAACCGGTCAGGGGGTTTACGATCTTAACCAAGTCGTTATAACCTTTGACGAAGTTATCGATAGCCTTGGCAATATCATCGTTGCTCTGGCTTACACTGACAGTGATAATTTTGCCTGGTTGAGCCTGCTGAAGAGTAAACGAAAGGCCTTTTATGGCAGCGTTAACAGTATTGGATGAACTCAGTATATCCAGTCCGTTAATGGCCAGTTTGGCATCCTGAGCCGCCTGGGCTTGCGTCATATTGGTAGCCGCCTTGTTAAACGCCAGCGCCGAGAGGCCGGACGTATCGGCATTATCGCCATCGTCATCGGTGACGCTGATCTCCATGCTGCTATTCGCGCCGGTCTCGGTCGAATTTAACACCAGACGAGAACCGCTGGTATCAGTAACGACCACCGCCGTTACGCCTGCTTTAGCTTTATTGATGGCCTCGCTCAGTCCGGCCAAGGTGTTATTGGTCGCATCAACATTGAGTGTTAAAGTGCCTTGGTTGCCGTCTTGAGTAAAACTGGTGTAAACATCGGTTACGGGATCGTAAATGGTTGTGCCGAATTTAATGGTCAGCGTACCGGTACCCACCGTAGAAGTAGCGGAAGGCAAAGCCGGTGTGGCCAGCGCTTGGCTTTTGGCTAACTGTTTGACTTCCAAGTTGTAACTGGCCGGGTCGGCATTGCTAAACGCCGAAGCCGTTACGATAGCCGTATCGCTAGAGGTAGCGGTCAGTTTTTGGAAAGTGCTGAGGTTTCTCAGGGCGGACAGGCTGCTCTGAAAAGTTGACATCGCGCTTTTAAGACTGCCGTAGGAGGAAAACTGGGTCGTTAACAGGGCCTCTTGTTTGTCCAGTTTTTTACTGGCGGGAGTCTGTTCCGCCGATACCAGACTGGATACTAAGTTTTTAATATCCAGGCCGGAGCCGAGTCCTGTTGAAGTAATACTCGCCATTGTTTAATCCTCCGCAGTCATAGCCAATATAGCTATTTAGAAAAATGTTGTTCTTTGTAGGGGCGACTTTAGTCGCCCTCACAACCTACGCCTGTGCTTTAAATAATATGCCTGTTAAATCATCCAGTTGTTTGGCAAGCTTAAGCGCATCAGCTCCCGGTATCTGGCGTATCAGTTCATTGGTTTCAGCATCCCTAATCTGCATAACCATGTGCCCTGAAGACTCATCTATACTGAACCCCAAAGAGCGTTGCGCCAGCTGAAAAAAACTGTTGATTTCTTTAACTGCGTTGGAGATTTGTTGCTTGTTTTCAGGGTCTATTTGTTCAGCTAACTTAGCCGGTACTGCCGCTGTTGCTACAGCGCTGGCAGACACTCCAAACTGCTCGTCCTTCGTGGGTGGCGCTTGCACTAACCGGGAACTCTGGTTCGGGGGTGCTGAAACTGCTTTTAAAGTGTCCATGAAGCCTCCTTTATGGTAAGGCCAAAAAGGGCGGCGGTCTTAAACCGCCGCCCTGTTTTAGGTTGATTAATTAACGTAACAAAGACAGCACGCCCTGGCTGGATTGGTTCGCTTGCGCCAGCATCGCGGTACCTGCCTGTTGCAGAATCTGGCTGCGACTCAATTCTGCCGATTCGGTGGCGAAGTCGGCGTCCTGAATCCGGCTGCGCGAGGCGGACAGGTTTTCCGCCGTAGACTGCAGGTTGTTGATCGTCGAACTGAACCGGTTCTGATAGGCGCCGAGGTCGCCCCGCGAGGTGTTGACCTGACCCAAAGCTGCATCCAGTGTAGTGATTGCGGCTTGCGCCCCTGCTGCTGTCGAGATGTCCAGAGTGGACACCGACGTGAAGCTACTGATATTGACACCAGCAACAGCGAAGACAGTGGCGTCGGCGCCAGCGGTAACAATCGCTCCTTTGTTGCTGGACAGCGAAATGGTTCCGGTCACGATCGAACTATCGGTGGTGGTTGCTGCCCCCAGAACTGCTGCTGCGCCCCCCGTCCCTGCGAGCGATATAGTTCCGGTGGCGCCGCCGCTGTTAAGGAAATCTCCAACACCGATGTTACGTCCGTCGGTCGTGCTGAGCGTGATCGACGCTTTGCTGGTGCTGGTAGTGAACGACGCCGTGATCCCTGTAGTGCCTTGCTGCCCGTTAATGGCCGAAACCATAGCGGTCAGGTCGTTCTTGTTAGCAATCACAGCAGTGATTTTCGCCAAAGATGACGCAGATGTATCGCCGCCAAACAATTCGAAGGTGACTGTACCCGCCGTGCCGAGGCCGGATAATGTCGCGCTGTTGGTGGCGGTGGCGGTTATGCCGATGTTCGAGGCGGCAACGTTGATAGCGGAGGCAATGGTTTTGGCGCTGGAGTTTGCTGCGTACGCGATGGCGGGCGATGTGCCGGCCGTTGTGGCGAGGGTGAGGTCGGTTTCTGCTGCTATGCCATTAACGGCTGTTGCTGAGTCAGCTACGGCGGGAGTCAAGGCATTTCCCGTGACGGTACCGTCGGCAACGAGGATATTGCTGCCCAAGGCTGTAGCGCGAGAATCGGCAATTGATGATATTGAAATAGTCTGGTTGGCATTGGCGCCGATCTGGAAGTCCTTGGCAGTGAAGGTGCCGTCCATCAGTTTAATGCCGTTGAATTCAGCTGTGCTGGCTTGGCGCGTAATTTCTTGAGTAAGCTGGCTCGCTTCCGCCTGTAGCGAAGCGCGGTCACTGGCGCTGTTGGTGGCGTTGGCGGACTGGATCGACAGTTCGCGAAGACGCTGCAGGCTGTTACTGATTTCGCCGAGCGTGCCTTCCGCCGTTTGCGCCAGCGAGATGCCGTCGTTGGCGTTACGGGCCGCCTGGGTGAGGCCGGTAATCTGGGAAGACATCCGGTTGGTGATGGCCAAGCCTGCGGAATCGTCCTTGGCGCTGTTGATGCGCAGACCGGAGGACAGACGTTGCATAGCTTGTTGCCCGGCCATTTGCGATTTATTTAAATTACGTTGTGCGTTCAGCGAACTGATATTGGTATTGATAACTTGTGGCATGACGCTCTCCTGAATGGATATTTATTTTGGTTTCAGTCTGCGGGGATGTTTTGCATCCTTCGCAACCTGAAACCGTTATCGGCGTGGTTTTAGGAAACTTTAATTTTTTTTAGGGCTATTAATTTTGAGCTGTGGGCTGTATTTTTTTGCAATTTCCAGGCGTGACGGGGTTTGCAACCCCGTTCGTAACGTTTGGTGTTTTCCGTAGCCAGTTGAAACGTTTCGGATGGGGCAACATGCCCCGTTCTGCTGTCGAGCCCTGTCCGGCTGTCCGGTTATTTTTTATAAAAAAGGTAAAGGTTTTGTTAAAGTTGTCGCTACAGTCATCGGGTGTTCCAGGTAGTGGAGCGCAACGTAATGATTAATGAGGATGGACAAATGAATGCTGTATCAGCCATAAAACAATATCAGCAAGTGAGTGTTAATAGTTCTGTCATGGGGGCGTCGCCTCATCGTCTTGTGCAAATGCTGATGGAAGGGGTTTTGGAGCGGATTGCAATTGCAAAAGCAAGCATGGCGCGTAATGAAATCGCTATGAAAGGTCAAAGTATTGGTGTAGCCATCAATATTGTCGGTGGGCTGCAAGGGTCTTTAAATAAAGAGTCAGGTGGCGAGATTGCAGAAAATCTGGGTAGTCTTTACGACTATATGGTTCATCGTCTGCTTGTCGCAAATAGTCAGAATGATGAAAGTATTCTGGATGAGGTTTCCGGCTTGATGATAGAAATTAAAATGGGCTGGGATGCAATGCCGGATGCCTATAAACAATAGCCGTTTCGCCCGCTTGATTGGATTAGCAGTGCTGTTTTGTCTAAAACCGTCAGCGCATCTTTAATTATTGTAATACCCTTATCATCAAGCGCTGTTGCTTCGACAATCAGCCGTGAGCTGATGCATAAACGTAAGGCGCTTACCGCTATGCCGTTACGCGTGCCGCAGGCAACGGGCTGTCCAAGTTGACAGCGTATTGAGGCAATATCGCTGTTGGCACGGTCAGGTGTGAGTGGCCAAAGCCGGCTTTGCAGTTGTTGATAGATATTCCGGGTTTGTTCGCGATTTAACGGGTTCCGTCCGGCAGGCTGGGGATCGTAAAGCAGGAAAGGGAAGATGGTCTGGAGATGATCCCAGCTATTTGCCTCTATTAACGGGCGGCGGTCAAGTTGAGGCGCGGGTAACGGTTGGAAGTGAGGATCGGATTGCAGGCGTTGCTGGATTGCTTCTGTGAAAGCTTTGATAAAGTCTATGACGGATGTTTCCGGTGCGGCGCAAAATCTTCGCAGTTCTTCCAGGGCGACTTCACAGCGCAGCAGCAGTCCAAAATTGGCGGCGTGAGCCAAATGCTCGTTTCCAGGCCAATCAGTCGGCCAACTTGCTCTGGATGAGCAAGACAGCAAGCCGCGTGGAAATGCGCGTTTTTGAAGGCGCTCTGCTACGGTTGACGGTAGCAGTAATACGGCGGAGAAAGATGGGGCGGTCAGGAATTTCGATCCGGTCAGCGCGACCATAAAGCCCTGTTCCAGATAGGCGCGCAAGGTCGGCATCGCGAGGCGGAACTGGCAGGCATCGACCAGTACTTCAATGTTATCGGGATGGCGATGGTGTAACGCCATGACGCAGGCCGGACTTGGTGCGATTAATCCGGTTTTGGATTGATCGACAAGTATTAACAGGACACGCCGATCCGAGGCAACGGCTTTGCTTGTCAGGTTTTCCACTTCGGCGTCGATTTCTGCTAACGGTCTGGGCGTCCCATCGTCCAGCCGAATGGATACTTGTACGACTTCGACGGCGTTATTGCCGATGACGTGGTTGCCGTTTAAGGCTGAGGCCGCTCCACTTCCGGTTTCATTGGTTTCCACCATGATTATCAGCGGCGGTGCGGTTGCTCCGCTGCTGGTATATTGTGCGGCAATGGTATGGATGTCGGTACCCGATGGGGCGAATATAAGTTCCAGTCCGTTGAGGTCGGATAGTTCGCAAAGCTGTAGCCATTCCAAGCGAATCCTCTGTATTTCCAGGGCATAGACGACTGTGTGCGACTCGGTGCTGAGGGTTGTCAACAGTTTTTGGCGCAGCCGGTTTGCGATGACGTAACTTTCCGAGGAGATAACGGATGCCGTAGAGGAGCCGAATGCCAGTAGCTGAGGGTCGGGAAACGGTTGGCAGCCGTATTTGTTCAGCCCACTGAGCGGATCGAGTGCGAGGCGCGCATCGCCGCCTGCAATCAGGAGCTGTTCGGTGGATGGTAGGCTGTCTAGTGTTTGGGGTTGGGTTTGCACAATAATTAAGACGATGTGATGAGGTGTGGAGCGCAGGCTTCGCCTGCAAGCACAAGCAAAGCTTGCGCTCCTGTTGTAGTGTTGGCCGTGTAATGCAGCAAAATACTTAACGATGGCATGGGTATATTTAAAGGATGCCGCGTTGCATTGCATTAAGCAGCATTCGTCGAAAAGCACTGAATACTTTGTTCATTTGCGCTTGCTTGTAGGGAAAGATGTCGACCGGATCGATGGCGTGGACAATCATGCAGCTGTCAATCTCGAAAATCAGCAATTTGCCGTCAGCGGTTTCGCCGCAATCAATGCCCAGATAGTCCAGTCCAACCCGTTCGTCGATGGCGCGGAAAGCGTCGGCATGTTTACATGCAAACTGACTGTCGAAATCGAGCATAAAACGGGCTTCTTCGGCGCGTTTGTCGAAGCTTTCGGCCATGCCTGCGTTCAGGTAATGGATCATCCAGTGTTCGGATATGCCCATGTGGCAAACAAAGGGTTTTCCGTCGATCAGTACGATACGATATTTCCTAAACAATCCGTCCGGTTCGCGATAGTCAATAAAACAAGACACGTAAAACTCATTATTGGGCATGTTTTGCAGATAGCTAACCAGAGCGTTCAAATTATCTATTTTATCCAGGTCTTTCCCCGCATGGGAATCGACGGGACGAATAATGATTGGGAACTCGCCGTCCGCAAGAATATCGGTAAGCCGCAGTTCTTGATAAGCCACTTGTTCCAGAATCTGGCGGTCTACTCGGACCGTGATCGGCATGTTCACTCCCGGCGTGGATTTTAGCAATGCGCAAGCCTCGTTGCGCGACATCATTGCAATACGATTCGGCCTGTTCAACACCGGGCGGGGCCATGATGCTATGGCGGCATCAATCTCTTCTAACAGCGGCATATTTTGATCGGATTGGGCAACGGCAACGAACAGTACATCGTGATCCGGGAGATTGGCTGGTAAAGGCAAGTCTTGGGTCGCATAGACTATATCGAGGGCAACATCGGAGTCTTCCAGCAGGAATTCCACAGGTGTATTTGCCATCAAATCGCCCGCACCCATTATCGCAAGCAGCCGAACATTAACCGATCCGGTCGCTGTGGGCGGGGAATATATTTGCTGGATTTCGATGGCCTGAACTTGCAGGGTTAGGGCTAAATTGCGATTGCCCCGGAGTTGTAAAACCGTGGACAAATCCATCAGCGCATGGCCACTGGTATCGGTTTTGGCGCGTTCGATTAATTGCGTACCCAAGGGGGCAAGATCGCAGTCGGAGTAAGCCATTCGCATCAGCTTTGCCAAGCCGATCAGCGGTTCGGTAAGTTCAATGGTTTGCATTATGTTTTCTAAGGATGGATTTTTTTGTGACTATAGCCGGACGGAGCATGTTGCCCCGTCCGAAACGTTTTGCGCTAGTTAAGTGTAGCGGCTTAGCTTAGGTATCGTGAAAACGTGTGGGCCGGGGTTGCAAACCTCGTCCCGCTTGAGGTTGGGCATTTTTTGCGACAATTTCACCCAGTGCGAGCGTGGCATCGATCAAGGCGTCAATGTCGCTAGCTGTGGTGCGATGATTGACAATGGCGGCTCGAATGGCTAATTGTCCGTCGATGATAGTCGTTGATGGTGCGGCAATGCCGGATTCTTGCAGTGCGGCCACAAGGTCTGCATTGACCCGGTTGGCATCGGCGCTACGATAGCGGAAGCATACGATATTCAGCGCAACGGGAGCGAGCGGTTCCAGCAGCGGTTCGGCTTCGATACGCTGTTTCATATATTGAGCCAGTGCGCAGGTATTTGAAATGACTTGTCCTAATTTTTCCGCACCATAAACTTTGATCGTGAACCATGTTTTGAGCGCCCTGAAGCCGCGTGACAGATCCGGGCCGAAATCGCACGGCCACGGCGAACCGGCTGCCATACCTCGGGATTCCCGTTTCAGGTAAGCGGCGGGCGAGGCAAAGGCGCTTTGATGAAGCTCGCCGTCCCGCACTAGGATGAATCCTGCGTCATAGGGAACTTGGCCCCATTTGTGGAAGTCAAAGGCAATGGAATCTGCGCGCTCTATGCCTTGCAGGCGCGGTGCAAGATCAGGCGAAAGCATGGCCAGTGCACCGTAAGCGCCATCGACGTGGAACCAGATGCTTTCGCGCTGGCAAAGTTCGGCAATAGCTATTAGGTTATCAATGGCGCCGACGTCGACGCTGCCCGCCGTTCCTGCAATGAAAAACGGCGTCATACCCGCTTTCCTGTCCTCGGCAATAGCAAGCTCAAGTGCGGCTATATCCATTTGCTGCTGCTGATCGACAGGTATTCTGCGTAATGCGTCGCTACCGAAACCGGCAATATCCATGGCCTGAGCCATGCTGATATGAGCGTTGGTCGAGGTGTAGGCGATCAACTGCTGGTTGTTGGTGGTAATGCCCTTATGACGAACACCGGAGCCTAACAGGGCGGTGCGTGCAATCAAAACGCCAAGCAGATTGGCCATGGAGGTTCCGGTTACAAATAGGCCGCTGGCGGTTTCCGGGAAATGAAATAATTTACGCGTCCACTGTACCACCTGGCGTTCGATTTCAATGGGCGCTTGGTCGCGTCCGCCAAGATTGGCGTTAAGCCCGGCTGCCAGCATTTCCGCGAGCATGCCGACCGGGGTTCCTCCGCCATGAACCCAGCCCATAAAACCGGGATGGACGTTGCCTAAGGCATAGGGAAGTATATCTTTCATGAAGATAGCGTGTGCGCTTTCGAGATCGGATTGACCGCTGTCTAATGGTTGCTGAAATGAGTGACGTATATTTTCGGGCATGGGTTGCCAGACAGGTTGATCGCGCAGGTGTTCAAGATAGTCGACCATGTCGTCCAGCATTCGATGGCCTTGTAAGCGGAAGGCATTCCAATCGGATGGATCCAATGTGTCTTCAGAGGTTTCCATCATGGGTTAGTGAATTGAACTCGGCATGGGGTTTGGTAAGAAAGTCGGGTTGGGTTAACGGATTTATCGTTAACCCAATAAATCCATAAGGCATAAATGTTGGGTTGCCAAAAAGACGGCAGCCCAACCTACGCACCTGTTTAATCATCTGTGTAAGATAATTTCCAGCACCAGTTTGCTGCCAAAGTAAGCCAGCAGCAGCAAAATAAAGCCCGTCAAGGTCCAGTTGACTGCGGTTTTTCCTCGCCACCCGTAACGCAATCGGCCTATCAAAAGACAAGAAAAAATAATCCAGGCGATAATGGATAATATGGTTTTGTGCATTAAATGCTGGGCAAATAAATCTTCAATAAAAATGAAGCCGCTGACCAAGGAAATGGTCAGAAAAAAAAGCCCCGTACCGAGCATTTGAAACAATAAAGATTCCATGGTTTGCAAGGAAGGCAACGACTGGATAAAGCGTTTGGGCGGATGGCTTTTAAGCTGCTGGTCTTGAATGGCGAGCAAAACGGCTTGCAATGCGGCAATGTTGAGCAGGCTGAAGGCGATGATGGAGGTTAAGATGTGGGCGCTCATCTGCCAGTTGTAGGTGTGCAGTAGATGGGGTTTTTCGGACAGGTTCAGCTCTAGCGCCAGCATGATGGCGGCAATCGGAAATATAACGAGTCCCAGTTTTTCGACAGGGTTGGTGATTGTTGCCAGCAGCAGCAGCAGGCCGACAATCAGAGAAATCAGGGATGCGGTGCTGATAAGGCTAAAATTAAAGCTGGTGTTTTGCTGGAAAGCGATGGCTGTATATAAGGCATGTGCGCATACTGCTGTCCATGCCAGATAAAGCGGTGTGCGGTTCCGTCTGTTCAGATGGGTATCTCGGGCAATAAGCAGCGTGCTTGCCAGATAAGTGCAAATTGACAGGGTAACGAGTGTGGCGTTCATTAGGGTCGATTGTATGGGGTTGTGATCAATTGGTGGACTTATTGCCTGAATGGATGCAAGTGAGCGGTGGCGGCTCCCGTGCGATACGACAAGTCGAAGCTACGGGGTGCCACAAATTCCCCTGAGATTAATGCAAAGGCCTCAATGGCTATGTTAATATATCCCGCTAAATAGTCCTAGCGCATTTGTGTTAGCGAGTGGTTTCCTTAAAGATTTAATAAAGACACTGATATGTTTGATAATTTAACCGATCGATTAAGTAGCACGCTTAAAAAAATTAAGGGTCAGGGGCGCTTGACTGAAGACAATATCAAGGACACCCTGCGCGAAGTGCGTATGGCGTTGCTTGAGGCTGATGTCGCTTTGCCGGTGGTTACGGACTTTATTGAACGTATCAAGATAGGTGCATTAGGCCAAGAGGTTCAGTCCAGTCTTTCGCCCGGTCAGTCGCTGATTAAGCTGGTTCAGGCTGAGCTGGTTACGGTGATGGGTGAGGCCAACGAAAAGCTGAATCTCAACGCGGTTCCGCCTGCGATTATTTTAATGGCCGGTTTGCAGGGTGCGGGTAAAACCACGACGGTGGCCAAGTTAGGTCGCTGGCTCAAAGAAAATCAAAAGAAAAAAGTCGGCGTGGTCAGTACCGACGTTTATCGGCCTGCGGCGATTAAGCAATTGCAGATGTTGGCAAATGAGCTTTCTTTGGACTTTTTTGACAGTGATGTGTCGCAAAAACCGGTCGATATTGCTAAAAATGCGATTGAAGCGGCGAAGAAAAAGTTTCTCGATGTCATCATTATCGATACTGCAGGCCGTTTGCATATTGATGATGAAATGATGGGCGAAATTAAGGAATTGCATGCGGCAATCAATCCTATCGAAACCTTGTTTGTTGTCGACAGCATGACCGGGCAGGATGCCGCGATTACTGCCAAAGCCTTTAACGATGCATTGCCGTTGACCGGAATTATCCTGACCAAGGCGGACGGCGATGCGCGCGGCGGTGCGGCGTTGTCTATACGTCATATTACCGGCAAGCCGATCAAGTTTATCGGCATGGGCGAAAAAACCGATGCATTGGAGCCTTTTTATCCGGATCGTATCGCCTCCCGCATTTTGGGTATGGGCGATGTGCTGGGTCTGATTGAAGAGATCGAGCAGAAAGTCGATAAAGAAAAGGCCGAGAAACTGGTCAAAAAACTGCAAAAGGGCAAGGCTTTTGATCTGGAAGATTTCCGTGAGCAATTGCAGCAAATGCAGAATATGGGCGGAGTCGGTTCGATGCTGGATAAATTGCCGGGCATGAGTAGCATCCCCCAGGAAATGAAAGACAAGGTTAATGACAAGGAATTATCGCGCCAGATTGGGGTGATTAATTCCATGACCATGAAGGAGCGGCGTTATCCGGATCTGATTAAAGGCAATCGCAAGAAGCGTATTGCTGAGGGTTGCGGGCAGCAGTTATCAGATGTTAATCGTATCTTGAAGCAATTTATGATGATGCAGAAAATGATGAAGCGTTTTAAAGCAGGCAACATGACAAATATGATGCGGGGCATAAAAAATAATGTGCGCGGCATGGGTATGAGAAGGTAGTTTTTTGGCCGCTACTCGGCAGCAAAAAACAGAACGCCGATGACGCTGGTAATGATGATTAAATAAGATTTTTCTTGGTTCCAACGGTGTCCGTGCGAATCAGGAAATTATCTGTGTTCATCATATTCATCTGCGTCATCTGCGTTCCATGAATTAAATGAAGTGCGTGTTGTTCTTTACTTGTATAGAAAATCGCGTAAAATGAGTCGATTAAATTTTGACTAATTGTTTTTGAGGAACATTGATGGTAACCATTCGTCTTTCTAGAGGTGGCGCGAAAAATCGTCCTTTCTACCACGTAGTTGTAACCGATAGCAGAAGCGGTCGTGATGGTCGTTATATTGAACGTCTGGGTTTTTTTAACCCGTTGGCGCGTGGTAATGAAGAAAAGTTGCGTTTAGATTGCGACCGCGTTGATCATTGGAAAGCCAATGGCGCACAGCCTTCTGATCGCGTTGCAAAATTGATTAAAGACGCACGTAAAGCGGCGGCATAAACTTAAATTGTCAAAGCAGCCGCACATAAGTGTCGGAAAGATTTCCGGCGTTTTTGGTATAAAGGGATGGGTTAAGGTATTTTCCTTTACTGATCCGAGGGAAAATATTTTAACTTATTCCCCCTGGTTGCTGAAAAAAGACGATGAAACAAAAACGGTTAGTGTTGTTGACGGGCAGCTGCAAGGCAAGACCATAGTCGCTCAGCTGACCGGTGTTAATGATAGGAATCAAGCAGAAATTCTGATGGGCTGGGATATTTTTATAACCCAAGAGCAATTGCCTAAAACTGCTAAAGATGAATATTACTGGTCCGATTTGATTGGTTTGAATGTTGAAACCGTTGATGGCGTTCAGCTAGGCCGGGTGGATAGTCTGCTGGAAACGGGCGCCAATGATGTGATCATTGTTCAGGGAGAGCGAGAACGGGTTATTCCGTTTTTACAGGGACAAACGGTAATTAACGTTGATCTGGTTGCAGGCAGAATTATTGTCGATTGGGATCCTGAGTTTTAATTGCCGTCATGCGTTTTGATGTTGTAACCTTATTTCCTGAAATGGTGGTAGCGGCTGCGGGTTACGGCGTAACCGGCAGGGCAATCGAACGCAACATAGTCAGTTTGTCGGTATGGAATCCTCGGGATTATACCTTGGATAGACACAGGACCGTTGATGACCGGCCTTACGGCGGCGGCCCTGGTATGGTCATGAAATATCAGCCCTTGCATGATGCGGTTAATGATGCAAAACGGGCAGGCGAAAAAACCGCCAAAGTCGTTTATTTGAGTCCGCAAGGCAAACCGATTACTCAGGCTTTGTTGGCAGAAGCTTGTGATGAAGCGCAGATAATTTTAGTTGCGGGGCGTTACGAAGGTATTGATGAGCGTTTTGTCGAGTTGGATTGCGACGATGAATGGTCTATCGGCGACTATGTTATCAGTGGCGGCGAACTTGCAGCCTTGGTAGTCATTGATGCAATGACGCGTTTATTGCCGGGTGTGCTTGGCGATGAAGACTCTGCTCAGCAGGACTCTCACAGCGACGGTTTGCTGGATTGCCCTCACTTTACCAGGCCTGAACAGATTGAAGGATGTTCGGTGCCGACGGTTTTATTGGGCGGTAATCATGCGGACATAGAGCGTTGGCGAATGAAGCAGGCTTTGGGTCGAACCTGGCAGAAACGACCGGATTTGCTGAAAAAAAAGAATTTGAGTGCAGAGCAGGAAAATTTGCTTAGAGAATTTATTGTGGAGTTGGTTTAAATTAAGGTGTGGTAATGAGCAATATTATTGATGAATTGGAAGCGGAACAACTGAGACAGATTCCTGACTTTGGTCCGGGTGACACGGTTGTTGTGCAGGTTAAGGTAAAAGAAGGCGAGCGCGAAAGAATTCAGGCTTTTGAAGGCATAGTGATTGCGAAACGTAATCGCGGATTAAACTCGGCTTTCACAGTAAGAAAAATTTCTCACGGTACAGGCGTTGAGCGTGTTTTTCAAACTCACAGTCCTATCATTAGCGAGATCAACGTTAAGCGTCGCGGCGATGTACGTCGTGCCAAGTTGTATTACTTGCGTGACCTGACCGGTAAAGCGGCTCGTATTAAAGAAAAACTTTAATCAGGCTTTTTTACACGAGATAAAAAAGGCAGCTTCGAGCTGCCTTTTTTTATGGCTAATCTTTTGCCGAATCATTAAAATTATTTAAGGTTTATTTAATGCCATTTATAATTCAGTGGGTGGAAAACTGTTTGGGAGCCGAGGAGGTTGTAAGGCTTCAGACCCCGGCCGGACAGTTTGTGTTAACTAGCCGACAGGGTGTGATCATCAGAACTGATTGGGAGCCGGGTGCTAGCCAGAACTCGCCCGCTGAACACGCATTAAACGCCTATTGGCAGAATCCCGACAAAGCCATTAACATCAAATTGTTAAAACAAGGCAGCCGGTACAGAAACCAAGTCTGGGCGGCGCTTTGCCAAATACCCTTTGGGCAAGCTTTGACTTATTCTGCATTGGCAAAAAAAATAGGTTCCTCTGCTCGGGCGGTCGGTAATGCGTGTAGAGACAATCCCTATGCTTTATTTATTCCCTGTCACCGGGTGGTTTCTATTTCCGGTATGGGCGGCTATTGCGGACAAACTGAGGGTGATTTAATGGCTATAAAGTACAAATTACTGGAATTTGAAGCAAGCCATAAAAAATGAATGCAAGCGTTTTGATAGATCAATTTCTCGATGCAGCCTGGGTAGAGCAAGGCTTGAGCGAGAATACGCTTTCGGCCTACGGCAGTGATTTGAGGATTTTTGCCAAATGGTTGGCAGGAAAGCCTATGTTGGAAGTGGATGGTGGGGAGCTGTCCAGTTTTCTTGCCAGCCGCTATAAAGACGGCATAGGCAATCGCTCTACGGCACGCATCCTGTCCAGTCTTCGACGCTTCTATGGCTATTATATCCGGGAAAACAGCATCAAGGTCGATCCGACCGCCTTGATAGAATCGCCCCACATCGGCCAGCCGTTGCCCACATCACTCTCTGAAAAGGATGTCGAATTATTGTTGGCTGCGCCTGAAGTCACCAATACCTTGGGTTTTAGGGATAGAGCTATGCTGGAAATGCTTTATGCTACAGGGCTTAGAGTGTCGGAACTGGTCAATTTAAAGTTTGAACAGATCAGTTTCAGGCAAGGCGTGGTCAGAATTATCGGTAAAGGCAACAAAGAGCGATTAGTGCCGGTCGGTGAAGAGGCCATGAGCTGGCTGGAGGATTATATGAGCCAAGCCAGAAAGACCCTGCTCGGTGAGCGGCAATGCGATTATTTGTTCGTCACCAATCGGGCGGACGGCATGACCAGGCAGGCTTTTTGGCATATTATCAAACGTCATGCAAAAAAAGCCGGGATCAACAAAGAGTTGTCGCCACATACCTTGAGACATGCTTTCGCTACGCATTTGTTAAATCACGGCGCGGATTTGCGCGTAGTACAACTATTGCTGGGCCATTCGGATTTATCGACCACGCAAATTTATACCCATATTGCCCGCGAAAGACTCAAAGAATTACATGCAAAATATCATCCAAGAGGATAGCTAAGATGGCTCAAAATATTCACCCGACCGCTTACATAGCACCGGATGTGTCGCTGGGAGACAATGTGACGGTAGGGCCTTTTGCCGTTATTGAGACCGGCGCTCAAATGGGTGCTGACTGCCAGGTGGGCGCTCATGCCGTGGTGCATAGCCATGTAAAAATGGGCAATAATAATATTTTACATCCGCATGCGGTGTTAGGCGGATTGCCGCAAGATACCGGCTTTAAAGCCGAAACGGTTTCCTGGCTTATCTGTGGCGACAATAACGTTTTTCGGGAAGGCTTTACCGCACATCGAGCTTCTAAGGAACAGGCCGAAACGCGCATTGGCTCGGGTTGTTTTTTTATGAACAACAGTCATGTTGCGCATGACAGCATAATCGGAAATAACACCATATTTGCCAATAATGTCGCGATCGGCGGACATGTCGAGGTCGGCAATAATGTTTTTATCGGCGGGGCAGTGGTCGCGCATCAGTTTTGCCGGATCGGTTCGTTCGCGATAGTGCAGGGCACAACCGGACTTAATATGGATGTCATTCCTTTTATGCTGATTGGCGGACGTCCCGCGCGGCATTATAAGTTAAACGCCGTAGGATTAAGGCGTGCAGGTATTACCGGAGAGCGCTATAAGGTGCTGTCGGCGGCATTCCGCCTGTTAAAGAACAAACAAAGCCTGGACGACTTGGAAGAAACGGAAGAATTAAAGCAATTGAAAGACTGGCTGGACGTTAAGTCCAGGCGCGGCGTGCATGGCTTTGTCGATGTCTCGAAAAAGTAGGGCGAATTCATTCGTCGTGGGCGGATAAATCTGTCCATGTTTCATGAGGCAAGTAGGGCGCGCTGTGCGCGCCTTTTTTGAGATGCGTAACAATTGGTCTCATTGATCCTTTATCCAGTTTATAACTTGTTTTTATGACCATGAAGGACATGAAGATAATGAAGGAAAGAGAATTGGGCGATTTGTCGAATAAGGATTTCTAATCAACTTTAACTGTAAAGCCATTAAAGCAAGGGCTAAAAAGTTTTGTTCTATAAAATTATCTCTATAGAAAGCGCAGGAAGTCAATACAATAAGTTCTTCAAGTTCTTCATGGTAAAAAACAAGTGACATTCCTTGAAAGCAACACCCTTTTTGAGGTTTAATAAATCGAAGAATAACTTTCCACCTTTGGCGTGCACGGTATGCCCTACGCTTAGTTTTGTGTGCAATCAGTCTTCAAGGTACATTAATCAAAGCCAGTATCTGGTATCATAAGCGATTGAATGACGGCAGTTCGCCGCCATTTGCGTCAACATAAAGAGTCCTCGTGAACACTGCCAAATTTTCATCCCTAGCTTTAAAACCCGCCTTGCTTGAAAGCATTGAATCCCTGGGTTATGCCCATTTAACGCCCATTCAGGCGGAGAGCCTGCCGCATATTCTTGAGGGTAGGGATGTGATAGCACAGGCTAAAACCGGCAGCGGTAAAACCGCTGCTTTCGGTATCGGCCTGTTGTCCAAGTTGGATCTGAACAGCTTTAGAGTTCAGGCGATGGTTGTTTGCCCAACCCGGGAACTTGCCGATCAGGTCGGCAAGGAGATTCGACGATTAGCCCGGTTTACGCAAAACATTAAAGTGCTGACCTTGTGCGGCGGCGTACCGTTCGGGCCGCAGTTGGGTTCTTTGGAGCATGGCGTTCATGTGGTGGTCGGTACGCCGGGACGGTTACAGGAACATCTGCGCAAACGCAGTTTACGCCTGAGTAATTTAAAGGTACTGGTACTGGATGAAGCCGACCGGATGCTGGATATGGGCTTTGAAGAGGCCATTACCGACGTGATTTCATACGCACCGACGCACCGGCAAACCTTGCTGTTTTCAGCCACTTATACCGATCCTATTCGGGAAATAAGCCAGAAATTCCAGTTTAAGCCGGTTTCCGTCAGCATTGAGACCAGTCACCATGACAGCGATATTGAACAGCGTTTTTATCAGGTAGAAAAGTCTAAACGGATCAGCGCGCTGGCTTATCTTTTATCCTATTATCGGCCCGAATCGACCGTCGTTTTTTGCAATACCAAACGGGATTGTCAGGATGTGGCAAGTTCGCTTGAAAACAGCGGTTTTTCGGTTCAGGCCTTGCATGGCGATCTGGAGCAAAAGCATCGAGATCAAGTATTAGTGCGTTTTTCCAATAAGAGCTGTTCCGTTCTGGTGGCGACCGATGTGGCGGCCCGAGGACTGGATATTAAGGATATGCAGGCGGTGATTAATTATGAATTGCCTTGGGATCCTGAAATTTACGTACACCGGATTGGGCGTACAGGCCGCGCCGGTAACAAGGGCTTGGCGCTCAGCTTATGTACGGAACAGGAATTAAACCGGGTTAAAGCGATTGAGGAATATCAAGCCATTCCGGTTAAGTGGGACGAAGTGGCGCCTTTTCAGATGAGCCATGAGCCGCGCTTCGAGCCGCCGATGGTGACCTTGTGGATAGACGGCGGGCGAAAAAATAAAGTGCGTCCGGGGGATATACTCGGTGCGTTAACGGGTGATGCCGGGATTGCGGGTAGCGAAGTGGGCAAGATTGATATTTTCGATGCCCATGCTTACGTGGCTATCAAGCATGGCAGTGCTGATAAGGCCTTGGCTTGCTTGAGAAACGGTAAAATAAAGGGACGCAATTTTAACGTTCGTAAGTCCCAGTGGGGATAAATTACCTCGATCATATGCGTCTGTAGTCGTAGTTGTTTCGTAGCGTGGGACTGCCATTAAGTTAAGGCGTGGGCGCGAATTTATTCGCGCGAAAGGCCATAAAAATCGCGAATAAATACGCGCCCCCCCCATAAAATAAAGGCCGTCCCACGCTACCAAACAACAA
>JAURVK010000089.1 GCA_030655535.1 Methylobacter sp.
GCTATAGCTATAGCTATAGCTTTAATTTAAATACAAACTTCTAAGGAAATAAACAATGAAAAAAATAATTTTTACTTTGGTGCTTATGGGTTCTTTAGCGGATCTATCAAACATCGCTTTAGCAGACTCAGAACATTCAAAATCAGCAAATTCAAATTGTGCCGCCTTACCCAATTATGAGGCACTAAAAACAGCCTTAATTTCGGCAAGAAATCAAGCTAACGGCGGTTTCAATTTAGATATGTGGGGCACTATTGTCGATAGAGATGGTATCGTTTGTGCCGTCGCTTTTTCCGGCGGTGACCGGGGAGCTCAGTGGCCAGGCAGCCGTATCATATCGGCTCAAAAAGCCAATACTGCCAATGCGTTCAGCCTTCCCGGCCTGTCTCTTTCCACAGCCAACCTCTACACAGCCGTTCAGCCCGGCGGCAGCCTATTTGGTTTACAAGAAAGCAACCCGGTTGACACTGCTGCTGCTTATAAGGGACCATCAAAAAATTATGGTCAACATAACGACCCTTTAGTAGGAAATAAAATTGGCGGGGTTAATGTATTCGGCGGCGGTTTGGCACTCTATAATGAAGCGGGGAATTTAGTTGGCGCTATCGGTGTCAGCGGCGACTCATCTTGTGCAGACCATAATATTGCTTGGCGAACAAGAAGCGTCCTAGGATTGGATAATTTTCCTGGTGGCGTAGGCCCCGGCGGCACTGACGGAATTGATTACGACCAAACTAGTGGCTGGGCGCATCCATTATGTGCTGTTGGGGGCGAAGATGAAATAGCTGTAAGTATCGGTGCCGGTGGCCCTGCATTCCCTTAATGAATAGCTTGTTTCGTTATTACTTGTCAGTTCCCTACCCAGCGGTTCGGAACTGACATAAGATAAACTTGGCCGCTAAGGTTAGCCCTTAAGCGGCTTTTTTATTATCTTACCAGTTCAATATTTCAATCAGAGATAAAGCTACGCTAACCGGAAAAAGATCATGAAATTAGTACTGCAAATCGCCCTTGGCGTGTTTCTGGGCACACTGATATCGCAGTTCGCCATCGATGGCTGGCAGACCCGAAAGGAAAGCATAGCCAAAAAAGCAGAAGAAAAACTTCGAGCCGAACAGGAAAGAGTCCGCCTTGAACAAAGCGAGCGCATCCGCGCCTTGTTGATGCAAGGCCGCCAAGGTCATACGCCTAAACTGCCCACCGATTTTGTGCCTGATGACGTAAAAGTAGAGGCGTTAAAAGAAGAATAAAGCTATTAGGTTGGACTGACGAAGTCCGTCCTATCGTACTCAAGCGCTCATCGTTATACACAAATTTGTCCCTGTATCGTCAACCGGCATGGATGCCGACATCCAATACCGTGGACGGCAACTTGCCGAAATGACGAACAATGGGCATCACATGGATACTTTTGTAAACGATGAGATTGGGAATTTGGTTTAGAAAGCTCTAACTTCCCGTTTCGCGAAGCTAGAGCTTCACTCCCAATCTGGAAATTGGGAATCAGCAGAATCATATTAAATTTTCGTTAAATTCATTAACTCTTAGAATCTTTCTTGCTTTTCTTCGCCGCCTTCTTTTCTTTCGGACTTAAAGCGGGTTTTTTCTTGTCTTCTTTATTGCTTTTTTGTTCTTTGCTCATGACACTCGCTCCAAATAATTGATGGTTTTTTCCGAAAATTCATGCAAATGACACCGGTGTACCAGTGTTTTGAAGATTAATATTGCAAAGTTTGACTGCCAAATACAGCACATTAAGCATACGCTCATGCTCTACTTTATGCTACGTCCATCTTACTTTAAAAATCCACGGTTCAGAAATAACAAAATCCCTATTGAATCAATAATAATCAAACGCCGTAGCATTCAGTATTGATATGAAAAATCGGCTCCATAAAGCCTTCACCCATCACCAACGCTTAAAAATTACCATATAACATGGAATAATAGCCGACAGCGGTTGCCTACAGGGATGTAGGTACTTAGCGTGAGCAGGAGCGGAGCAGTTGCCGAGGAACAAAAACTGCGCCTAAGGCACCTACTTCTGCTACCCTTTATCAACCTTAAACTGATGAACTGAACACTATGGCGCAATACATATACTCAATGAACCGGGTCGGCAAAATTGTCCCGCCCAAAAAATATATCCTCAAGGACATCTCGCTGTCTTTTTTCCCCGGCGCAAAAATCGGCGTACTGGGCTTGAACGGCTCGGGTAAATCGACGCTGCTGCGCATCATGGCAGGTATCGACAAGGAAATCGAAGGCGAGGCTATCCCGCTTAAAGGCATTAAAATCGGCTATCTGCCGCAAGAGCCGCAACTCGATCCCAATAAAACCGTGCGCGGCAATGTCGAAGAAGCGGTCGCGGAAATCAAGGCGGTTCTGGAGCAACTCGATGCAGTCTATGCGGCTTACGCGCTGCCCGATGCCGACTTCGACAAATTGGCCGTCGATCAGGCGCGTCTTGAAGATATTATCAATGCCTGCGACGGCCATAATCTGGAGCGCAAACTCGAAGTCGCCGCCGACGCGTTGCGGCTGCCGGATTGGGATGCCGATGTCGCCACGCTTTCGGGCGGCGAAAAACGCCGCGTGGCCTTATGCCGGTTGTTGCTGTCCAACCCCGACATGCTGTTATTGGATGAGCCGACCAACCATTTGGACGCAGAATCGGTCGCCTGGCTGGAACGGTTCCTGCACGGTTATCCCGGCACCGTGGTCGCGGTCACCCATGATCGCTATTTCCTGGATAACGTAGCCGGCTGGATTCTGGAACTGGACAGAGGCTCCGGCATTCCGTGGGAAGGCAATTACTCCAGTTGGCTGGAGCAAAAGAGTAACCGTTTGTTGCAGGAGGAGAAACAGGAATCTTCCCGCCAAAAAGCCATGAAAGAAGAGTTGGAATGGGTACGTTCCAGCCCCAAAGGCCGCCATGCCAAAAGCAAGGCCCGATTGGCGCGCTTTGATGAGTTGTCGGCTACCGACGTGCAAAAACGCAACGAGACCCAGGAAATTTATATTCCGCCCGGACCTCGTTTAGGCAACGTGGTGATTGAAGCCGATAACATCGGCAAGGCTTTCGGCGACAAGCTGTTATTCAACGGTTTGAGTTTTAAACTGCCGCCCGGCGGCATCGTCGGCATTATCGGCCCGAACGGCGCGGGTAAAACCACACTGTTCCGCATGATGGCCGGTGTCGACCAGCCCGATTCGGGCACCTTGACGCTGGGGCAAACCGTTCAACTCGCCTATGTCGACCAGTTGCGCGACGACCTGGATGCTAAAAAGACGGTGTTCGATGAAATTACCGACGGGCTGGATTTGATTACCGTCGGCAAATATGAAACGCCGTCACGGGCTTATGTCGGCCGTTTCAACTTTAAAGGCGCAGACCAGGGGAAACGCATCGGCGATTTGTCCGGCGGCGAACGCAACCGTGTGCATTTAGCCAAGCTGCTTAAAACCGGCGGCAACGTGCTGTTGCTCGATGAGCCGACCAACGACCTGGACGTTGAAACCCTGCGCGCGTTGGAAGAAGCGCTGCTGGCGTTCCCCGGCTGCGCGGTGGTAATTTCGCATGACCGCTGGTTTTTGGATCGGATCGCCACCCATATACTGGCCTTTGAAGGCGACAGCAACGTGGTCTGGTTCGAAGGCAACTACGAAGATTACGAAGCCGACCGTCATCGCCGCTTAGGCAGCGATGCGGATAATCCGCATCGCTTGAAGTATAAAAAGCTGGCTGGGTAAGCGTCTCTGATTATGGGTGTTTGTTTGTGGGGGCGACTGAAGTCGCCCCCACAGGACACTACAACCAAGCAGCATCCCATAACGGATAATCATCCAGCTTTTCAGCCAGTTTTGCCCGCAAAGGATTAGCCACAATATAACGGGCGATGTTCTTGATGTCATCGTCTTTTCTTAGCGCATGGTCATGAAAAGCCCTATCCAAGATTGAACCTTGCCGCTGCAAATAGTGGTTGATTCTATGTGCCGAACGTCCTTTCAGCAGCCGTACAATTTGGGATAAACTTCGGTTTTCTTGCAATTGAAACAGCCAGTGCAAATGATCGGGCATAATCACCCATGCCAATGAGGCAAGTTGATTTTCTTCATGCAGCTTATGCATTTCTGTAACCAACAATCTTGCACAATAGAAGTCCAGGAAGTAAGGAATTCTATTGTGGGTTACAGTGGTTACAAAATAAGCATTGTAAGCGATTGAAACTCGTCCTTTATGTAAATCGTCTCTGGGCATAATATCCAAACCTGACTAATTGTGGGAGGTGGCTTCAGTTTATGGGCGACTTCAGTCGCCCCCACAACATTCTTGATGACAATATATCTACCCCGCAAACACCACATCAAACCGCTTCATCAATCCGGCTATGTCTTTCCGGTAAAACTCCTGCACCGGCAAACACAAGTCGCCCGGCTTTAAGCCGCGTTCCTGTAACGACTCCACTTCGGTATAAATGTCGGTAACATCGTAGATTTCCAGTGCCTTAAAAATAGCGGCTGTATCTTTCATGCCCGCTATTTCAGGATTTTGGCCGTTTTTCAGCTGAAACACAGCATCGTCCAGCAACAAGATGCTGACCTGCTGATCGAACGCGGCGGTGATCAGAATAATATCCAGCATTTCCTGAACCTGAGCGCCGCTGTGCGGCGATTTGCGCAATACAAATAAATAACGCTTCATGCCCTTACCCGAATACGATAAAGCGGTCGGCTTCCAGCGTGGCCTCGACCAGCTGTCCCAAACCGGAAATGCGGAAGCCCTCGGCCAGATCGTTATCCTGCTTGCCCTGCCGCGCGGCCTCATCGGTACATAATAAGCCGCGCCGTTGAGCGGCGGAAATGCACACTACCAAGTCAATCTGATGGAGTCTTGCCAGCTCGCTCCATTGCGCGCTGAACTGGAGTTCGTCATCCGGCGGTGTCGCATATTTGAACGCATGGTAAATGCCGTCGTGATAAAAAAACACCCGGAACACTTCATGCCCTTGCGCCAAGGCGGCCTTGATAAATTGATACGCGGTATATCCGGCATTGGACTGGTAAGGGCTGGCGTTAACTTGAATCGCAAATTTCATTTGGCTATATCACAGGAACACTAATCACTGTCAAAAGGATTGTAGGTTTCTAACGCGAGTGTTTTAAAATCCTTAGTGTTGCGCGTTACTAAAATTGCCGAATATTGCACAGCGGTTGCGGCAATAATCGCATCGGGTAATTTAATTGACTTTTCTTTTCGAATATCAATCACATGCTGAACAATCTCATCTGTTAATGTCCTAATTGTGGCACATTCTACAAACTGCTCGGCTTTTTGTCTTTCCTGCAAATTAAAGGGGAAACCTAAAAACTCCATTTTTGAAATGACTGAAATTTGAAAACTCTCGCGTATTAATGTTGAAACCTTGTCTTTTACTGCACACTCCATATTACCGTTAAAGTAATAAATGAGAATATTGGTATCCAGCAAATAATGTTTCATACTTTAGCGTTCCCACTCGTCGCGCATAGTTTCAAGCAATTGATCGACATGCTCTAAGTGACTGACGCCAAAAAACTGCTCCGGGTTTAACCGAGTTTTTTCGGTATCTACCGGCAAGATAGGAAAAACAATAATTTCAACTGTTTCAGAACTGAAATCATCAGGTATATCAATCAGATTTTTAAGTTTTTTGGTTTCGACAATTTGTCTTATCGCTTGCATTATTATTTCCTCTGATCAATTATTAGTCAGCGCTACCCATCTACCGATCAATCCCGCTTAATCTCATTAAAATAAAGCGTAGCGCCAATCACCGCAGTAGGGGAGACGATGATATTCAGCACCGGAATAGTCAACCCCAGCACCGCCAGTCCGCCGAAACTTAACGCGCCCAGCCTGACGCTTTTGACCAGTTCTTTCTGCTCGGAAAACAGCACGCCCTCGTTCTCCAGCGGATAAGCCAAGTATTCCAGCGCCATGCCCCAGGCGCCGAATAATGCCCATAAGAAAGGCGCAATCACATTGATGCCGGGAATGACCGACACGATCAGCAACGGCAAGGCTCGGGTTCCCAGATAGCCCATGCGTTTTAATTCCGCAAGCAGAACCTTAGCTATGGGCGGCTCGCTTAGGGTTATTGGCTTGTCGCTTATCATGGCCAGCGTTTTTGCGGATAATCGACCGTAAAACGGCGCGGCAATCAGATTCGCCAATACCGTAAAGGTGAAAAAACCGGCTATAAAAAAGCTGATGAAAAACAGCGGCCATAATATCCAGCTCAACCACTGCAGCCAGCCGGGGATGAATTGGTCGATCAAATCCGAAATATAAAAATAACCTAAGGTCAAGGCGGCGCTGTACAACACCACGTTGATCAACACCGGAATGATGATGAATTTGCGCAATTCCGGACGGGTCACTAATTTCAGGCCTTTAAATAAAAAGCCGACGGCTAATACCGGGTTGTTGCCTTTCTTATTAAAGTGCATTTTTCAAACCTCTCACGCCTTGCTCGACAGGATTCAATACCACGCCGCGCTCGGTCACAATCGCGGCAATCAGTGCCGCCGGGGTCACGTCAAAAACCGGATTCCAGGCGCTAACCAGGGAATCCTCGTGGTTATAACAGGCAGGTAATAACTCGTTCTGGTTGCGTTGTTCGATTTCTATCAGGTCGCCGTTAGGCATATTCCAGTCTATGGTCGTGGTTGGCGCGACCACCATTAACTTGACGCCATGCTGTTTGGCTAATACCGCCAACGAATAGGTGCCGATTTTGTTGGCCGCATCGCCATTGGCGGCAATGCGGTCCGCGCCGACGACTATCCAATCGACAGCGCCGGATTTCATCAGCCATGCCGCCGCCGAATCGGCAATCAAGGTTGAAGCAATGCCGTCTTGCGCCAATTCCCAAACGGTCAGCCTTGCACCTTGCAGCCAGGGCCGGGTTTCGCCTGCATAGACGTTGATACGCTGTCGTTGACAAGCGCTACGGATAACGCCCAGAGCCGTGCCGTAACCGCCTGTTGCCAAGGCGCCTGCGTTACAGTGCGTCATCACGCCTTTGGCACCGGCCAGAAGTTCCGCGCCCAGCTCGCCCATTTTGTGATTGGCCGCAATATCGTCGCTATGGATTCTTTCCGCACAAGCCAGAACGGCCGCCATCGGATTATCAAGCTGCTTGGACAGTACAGTCTTCATCTGATCCAACGCCCAAAACAAATTGACCGCCGTCGGCCTGGACGTTGCCAACATGGCTATATCGGCCGCCACTTTTTGCCGCCAATGATTGGACTCGGCATAATGCTTGCGAACCGATAGCGCCACCCCGTAAGCGGCGGCTATGCCGATAGCCGGTGCGCCGCGAACGCGCATGCTGGCAACGGCCTCAGTTACGCCGACGGCGTCCTTATATTCATCGTAAACGATCTTTTCCGGCAATTGCCGCTGATCCAGCACTTTTAAAGCATCGCCTGTCCATTGCAAGGCTTGTACAGTCAATTTGTTTTGCATAGTCGTTAATATAAAAATAAAGTCTAATTATTCAGTGTCTTTATAAGAGATGAAAGACGAAAGGCGCAAGGTTTTTTTGCCCTTCGCCTAAATCTTTCCTTCGTGCCGAATAGTGTCTAAAAAGTTATAATTCGGCAACCCCAACCTAGGAATATCTTAATGACAGTTGTCGATACCCTCATCCACGCTCGCTGGATTATACCCGTTGAACCGGAATCCGTAACCTATGAACACCATACGCTGGTTATCGATGGGGGTCTAATTATCGACCTTTTGCCTACCGAGCTTGCCCAGCAAAAATATCAGGGCACAACCACCGAAAACCTGGACAATCACGCGCTGCTGCCCGGCTTAATCAACAGCCACACCCATGCCGCGATGACCTTAATGCGCGGCATTGCCGACGATTTACCGCTGATGGACTGGCTTGCCAACCATATCTGGCCGCTGGAACAAAAATGGATGAGCGAGGCCTTTGTCAAAGACGGCACCGACCTGGCGATAGCCGAGATGATACTGGGCGGAACGACCTGCTTCAACGATATGTATTTTTTTCCGGAAATCACCGCAGCGCAAGCGATACATCACGGCATTCGCGCCAACGTCGGCCTGATCGTCATCGATTTTCCGACAGTCTGGGCCGAAAACAGCGACGCCTATATTGAAAAAGGCCTGGCGCTGCATGAACAAATGCGGCACCATCCGCTGATTTCCACGCCGTTTGCGCCGCATGCGCCATACACGGTATCTGACGAACCGTTGCAAAAAATCAAAACCCTGTCCGACGAACTGGAACTGCCGATCCATATGCATGTCCACGAAACGCTGTATGAAATCGAACAGCAACTGGAAAAAACCGGCCAGCGGCCTTTGCAAAGACTGCATGAACTCGGCCTGATCGATCCGTCTTTTATCGCGGTACACATGACCCAATTAACCGATCACGAAATCGCCCGGTTTGCAGAATCCGGCGCTCATATTGTGCATTGCCCCGAGTCCAATTTAAAACTGGCCAGCGGCTTTTGCCCGGTCGCCAAATGTATCGCCGCCGGCATCAATGTGGCTTTAGGCACCGATGGCGCGGCCAGCAACAACGACCTGGACATGTTCGGCGAAATGCGCACCGCCGCATTGCTCGGCAAAGCCGTTGCCGGTGACGCCAGCACCATTCCGGCCATGACCGCGTTGCGCATGGCGACCATCAACGGCGCCAAGGCCTTGGGCCTGGACAATGAGATCGGCTCGTTAAGCATCGGCAAAGCCGCCGACGTGATCGCCGTTGATTTATCGCATCTGGAAACCCAGCCGCTCTATTGTCCGGTTTCGCAGATTGTGTACGCCGCCAGCCGATCACAAGTCACCGATGTCTGGGTGGCTGGCAAACGTTTGTTAAAACAGCGTCATTTGACCACGGTTAATATTGATGAGCTGAGGATGAAAATCGCCGAATGGCAGCAGCGGTTGTCGAATTGATTGTTAAGAGAAAGCCTGTATATTTGTAACTATTCAGGCCTCTCGTTCCCGCTCTGACCACAGCGTGCGATAAACTCATGATGTTGTTTCGGAGTTCAAAGCTGGCTTTGAACGATTTACAAGTACAAGGCCAGCCTTGTACTCCGGTATGGAACCATGTAGGGTACGCTGTACGTACCATATAATGCCGAAAGGTACGCACAGCGTACCCTACATAGCTTTCACTTTGGAGAAAAGACGATGAGTACCGCAGAAAAATTGCAACAAAAATACACCTACTCTGATTATGCCCAATGGCCTGAAGATGAGCGTTGGGAACTGATTGACGGCGTGCCGTATGCCATGACCGCCCCGCAGCGGCTGCATCAGGATATTGTGTCCGAATTATGCAGACAGGTCGGCAATTACCTGCAAGGCAAGCCTTGTAAATTTTATATCGCCCCCTTCGACGTGCGCCTGCCGCGCAAAGATGAAGCCGACGCCAATGTGGAAACGGTGGTGCAGCCCGATCTAAGCGTCATTTGCGACCAGTCCAAGCTGGACAAGCAAGGCTGCCGTGGTGCGCCGGATTGGATTGTTGAAGTGCTTTCTCCTTCTACCGCGCTAAAGGACATGAACACCAAACGCAGCCTTTATCAGCAGCATGGAGTACAGGAATATTGGATTATCCACCCGGAAGATCGTTGGATTATGGTGTATACGCTGGATGCACAAGGACGGTATGGACAGCCCGGCGTGTTTGGCATGGATGAGACTACCTCTGTGCAACGGTTCTCTGATCTGAACATTGATTGGTCGTTTATGGCAGCCATTTAATGCCGAAAGGTACTACATGGCTACGTCATGAGGTTGAAGCTCATGTACGCGAGCGTAATTTGGAGGCCACACCCGTCAATTGGCGTTTCACCGTTCAAGATACTTCGAAGGCCGGTTCAGGTCGAGCCAAGAACAGCCAGCCAGGTCAGTCTGTATAGCGCAATAACTTCAACGTATTGCGTCCTACTACCGCTTTACTAATCCCACTTCATAACCGGCACAGATGAAATGGAATTCTTTGGGGAACCTTCAATCACCTTGTCACTGTAAGCCATATAGACCAGAACATTACGTTTTTTATCATAGAAACGCACCACTTGCAGACTCTTGAACACCAGCGACAGGCTTTCTTTAAACACCACCTCGCCATTCTTCAATTTATCCAGTTTGCTGGTATCAATTGCGCCTATTTGCCGACAGGCAATTGACGCTTCTGTCGGATCTTCAGCCAGACCTACCGCACCTTTCATCCCCCCTGTTTTAGCGCGTGATATATGACAAGCAACACCGGGAACATCAGGGTCGTCGAAGGCTTCAATCACAATTTTATTATTGGCTCCGAGCAGCCTAAATGTCGTGCTTACCTCACCGATTTCTTCGGCTGACACAGTTAAGGCTAATGCGCTGAGAACTATTGTTCCCGCAAGCAAGATTTGTTTTTTCATCATTTTATCCACAAAGTTAAGAAATTATTCTGCCATGATTACCTGATCGCGGCTTTGAATGTTAAGCCCTTGTCGCGAACCCGCTCAAGTTTTACTCTCAATGATCCCTCTTCAAAACCGGCACCGCCGCCAGCAGCTTTTTGGTATAAGCCTGTTTGGGCTGGGTCAAAACCTCGGCCACACTGCCCTGCTCTACGATCTTGCCCTGATACATCACGGCAACGTCATCGGCTATTTCCGCAACGACGGCAAGATCGTGGGTGATGAACAAATAACTCACGCCTTTTTCCTGCTGCAAGGTTTTAAGCAATTGGATAATCTGCGCCTGTACCGACACATCCAGCGCGCTGGTCGGCTCGTCGCAGACGATCAATTTGGGATCGACCGCCAGGGCGCGGGCAATGCAGATGCGCTGGCGCTGACCGCCGGAAAATTCATGCGGATAGCGTAGCGCCGAATCCTCGGGCAAATCGACTTGCTGCAACAGTTGCCGGACTCTGGCCTTGCGCTCATCAGAGCTAACCTTGGGATGCAAGGCTCTGATGCCTTCGGCGATGATGTCGCCGACCAGCATGCGCGGATTCATCGACGAAAACGGATCCTGAAATACGATCTGGATATTGGCGCGTTGTTGGCGCAAAGCTTCGCCGCTTAAGGCATTCAATTCGACGCCGTTGATCACGACTCGTCCGCTGCCGGGGATCAGGTTTAATAAACTCTTGCCCAGAGTGGTTTTGCCGCAACCGGATTCGCCGACCAAGGCCAAGGTTTTACCTTGTTGTATGTCGAAACTCACGCCGTCGACGGCACGCACATGACCGACGACCCGTTTGAATATGCCTTTTCGGATCGGGTAATAGCAATAAAAATCGCTGACCTGTAGCAGCGGCGGTTTTTCCGCCGCGCTGTGCGTTAAGCAACTGCTCATCGACGGCAGGGCGTTAAGCAACTTGCGGGTATAAGGGTGTTTGGGCCGGTTAAAGAACTCGGCAGTCAGGCCTGATTCGACGATTTTACCCTGCTGCATGACCGCAACCCGATCTGCGATGCTGGACACCAGCGCCAAATCATGACTGATCAACCACAAAGCCATGCCGGTTTGTTGCTGGATATTTTTCAGCAACGCCAGTATTTGCGCCTGGATGGTCACATCCAGCGACGTGGTCGGCTCGTCGGCGATCAATAAATCCGGCTTGCCCGCCAACGCGATGGCTATCATCACCCGTTGCCTCTGACCGCCGGAAAGCTGATGCGGATAGTCTTTAATGCGCTGCTGCGCTTCGGGTAGTTCAACTTGCTGCAATAATTCCAGCGCCCGTTGTTTAACGGCATCCCTGGGCAGGTCGAAATGCAGTTTGATAACTTCCTCGATCTGGCTGCCGATGGTCATCACCGGGTTCAGCGAGGACATCGGATCCTGAAAAATGAAGCCGATACGCCGACCGCGAATTTTGCACAACTCGAATTCCGAATGCTTCAGTAAATCATCGCCCAGCAGGGTCATAGCATCGGCATTCAGCCTTGCGTTATTGGGCAATAATCTGAGCACCGACAACGCCGTAATCGATTTGCCGGAACCGGATTCCCCGACCAACGCGAAGGTTTCGCCTGCATGAATCTCAAAATTGATGCCGTCGACCACCGTCTGCCGGTGGTTGAAGGTGACGCTAAGATGCTTAACGGTCAATATGGGATTATTCATTGCCGCTACGCCTCGGATCGAACGCATTTTGCACCACGTCGGCAAACAAATTGGCTGCCAGTACCAGCGCGAACATAAACACGAAGGCGGCCGTCAGCGACCACCACACGATAGGCTCGCGCGCCATTTCCAGCCGCGCGCCGTTAATCATATTGCCCCAGCTGTAGCTGGTAGGATCGACACCGATATTGATGTAGGACAACACCGCTTCGGCCAGCACCAGCGAACTGAAATCCAGCACCACGGAGATCAGCACGATGTGCATGACATTGGGCAGAATGTGGCGCAGCAAAATGGTGCCTTGCTTGACGCCCAACGCAGAGGCGGCCTGGACGTATTCCATTTCCCTGAGCTTTAGGGTTTCCGCCCTGAGCAAGCGGCATAAGCCCGTCCAACTGGTCACGCCGAGGATCATGCACAGGAACAATAAGCGAGTATCGGCCCTGACGATAACGCTGGTAAAGGCTGCTTCATGATTGGCCATATAGACCTGCACCATCAGGATCGAGGCGGCTATCAGCAACACGCCGGGTATGGAATTGAGCGTGGTATAAATATATTGGATGACGTCGTCTATCCAGCCGCGAAAAAATCCGGCCAGAATGCCGAAGATGATTGCCATCGGCAGCATGATTAAGGTCGTTAAGGTGCCGATGACCAGGCCGGTGCGTATGCTTTTTACGGCTTGATAAAAGACGTCTTCGCCGACTTTGTCGGTGCCGAAAATATGATAATAGGCGGATAAATAGATTGCGGCATAACTGATCGACACGATAACAAACGCTACCGCCCAGACTGTTTTCGCCGTTGAACCGCGCATGAAGCGTTTATGCTGCTCGGCTAATAATCCCCACATCAGCAACATAAAAAAACCAATCAGGCTGGCACCTTGAGCCAAGCCGTAAAATGCTTTTTGTAGAATATCGGGAATACGCTGCGTTTCAGGGTTATCCAAATGCCTGCCGCCGAATTCCAGGCGCGGATAAGCCCATTGCATAGTACCGTCCGCCAGCGTCATCATTTCTTTGCTATATAACGTGATGGCAAAAGGCGCGGAATAGGTTTTTTCGCCATGCTCCCGCAGCGGCGTTGCGAAGGCGTCCAGGAGGCTTATAATCTCATTTTTTTTATCATCGGCGGGTACGTAATGCACGGAATCCAGCAAGCCGATCAGCACAAAAAACAACAGTACCACCAACGACACCATGCCGATTTTACTGCGGCCTATTTGTTGCAGCGGGCGCTGAATGTGTTCTTTGCCGCGCAGGTAAATGCCCAGCGCCAACATCACCACAATCAACAAATAGATCAGCGCGTCTGTCCATAAAACCACCATTACGACAACCTGTTCAAGTCATGCTCGACAATGTTCAAAGCTAGCTTTGGATAATTAAAAATCATCTTCTTGTAATACCATTTGCTGATAACCGTCGTTGTCTTTAAATTGTTTAGCCAAACTTTCTCGCCCTGATTGCGCTAACCGTTGATGAAAACTGGAAAACGGATAATCGTATAAATTATCACAATAGCCATGCTTGACGGGGTTAATCAATAAATAATTCAAGCGCACCAGGTAATCCTTTTCGTCACGAGGACAATAATCCCAATAATTCCACCAGACCGGCAAATCACACAAGCAATGCGTTTGAATAAAATGGCTGGATATGCCGTGAATTTTACGCAATATGTTACTCAAGTCATCGCCCTTATTGCTAACGCCGAGCAGATGATAATGATTGTCCAAAATCACCCAGTCATTAAGTATCCAGTTTTTCTCACTAAAGCAGTCCTGAATCGTCCCAAGTAAATGCTGTTTGATGGCATCGGCTGCTAACAGCGGTCTTTTTTGATAAATAGCGCTGGTGACAAAATAAGGCGTATTGTCCAAAAACAAATGCGCTGGAGTATGCAGGTTTTTCTTTAGCATCGTGGTTCCTTTTTAACAGAACATTCAAAGCCAGCTTTGAACTCCAAAATAAACCTCCAAATCTGATTGTAATGAGCGATGGAGTTCAAAGCTGACTTTGAAAACAATACCTACGACAACCTCACGCGCGGATCAACCAGGGTGTAGGAAATATCGGTCAATAACAGCCCGATCACATATAAGACCGAGCCCAGAAAAACCATCGCGCGAACGATAGCGAAATCCTGGCTGTTGATCGCATCGATCGTATAGCTGCCTAAACCGGGAATACTGAAAAACGATTCCATGATCAGACTGCCCATGAATAACAGCGGCAACACCACTACGACGCCGGTCAAAATGGGAATCATCGCATTGGGCAACACATGCCGGAACAGGGTTTGGGTTTCGGTTAAGCCCTTGGCTCTGGCGGTGCGCACATAGTCTTTTTCGACTTCTTCCAAAAACAAGGTTCGGTACCAGCGAACGCCTGAACCGATGCCTGAAAACACGCCGATCAACACCGGCAGGATCAGGAATTTAATCGCCGCCATACCGTCGTCGTAGCCGGAAATAGGCACCAGCCTGAATACTTTACCGATGAAAAACTGCCCGCCGATAATATAAAACAGCGAGGAAATCGACATCAAAATCACGCATAACACGAGACCCGCATGTTCCAGGTAACTGTTGCGAAACAGCACCATCATCAGCGCAAAACAAATATTCACCAGCAAGCCGACCATCAACGTCGGCAAGGCCACGGCAAGACTGGGCATAGCCCGCTCTTTAATATCTGCGCCGATATTTCTGCCGCTATCGGACACCCCGAAACGAAACAAAAACAAGCCGACCGATTTTTGATAAAAAATAGTGTCGGTTATTTTTTTCTCGCCTTGCGCCTCGTCATTCCAGAGTAACGGCACATCGTAGCCGTGTTGCTGTTTCCAATTGGCGATGGATTGCTCGGTAACGTGCTTTTGCCCCAGCTGCATACGCGCCATATCATCCGGGCTGTTGACGACGAAGAACAACACGAAAGTTAAAATATTGACGCCCATCAACAAGGGTAAGCTGTATAAAAGTCGGCGAATGATATATTGGGTCATAGCTTGGTTTCCCTGACGCGGCGGCGATAGGCATTAACTGCCGGAATTAATATCAACACAAACACCGCAATGCCCAACATCAATGGCCAAAACACCGGTTTATTCCATTGTTGCCTTTTTGTATCTCGATCGGCGGTATCGATGCGGGTATATTTAAGCCGGTTATTCGCCATCAGATTGGGTTTGAGGTTTTTGTACCAGCTATGAAACAGTGAAAAGTTCTTTGGGTGATAGCCGAAAACCCACGGCGTATCGCGGCGCACAATCTCCTGCATTTGCTGAATAATCCGGTAACGCTGTTCGCTGTCATCCATGTTGCGCATCTGCTCGAATAAACGGTCGAATTCGGGGTTACGGTAATTCGCGGCATTTTCGCCGCCGTGCTGCACTTTGGAGTTTGCACCGTACAATAGGAAAAAGAAATTTTCGGGATCGGGGTAATCGGCGTTCCAGCCCCACACAAAGATCTGGGCGTTACCGGTACGCATTTTCTCCTGGAAACGATTGTAATCGGTACCGCGTATCACCAGTTTTATGCCCAGCTTTTCAAATTGTTTACGATACCAGTTCATTCTGGGGCGATCATCTATGCTGGTAGTCGTGGTATCAAAATACAAAATCAAGGCTTCTTTGGTTTTTGGATCTATGCCATTGGCATAACCTGCTTCGCTCATTAACCGCCTCGCTTCAGCGATTTTTTTTCGTAGAGCTTTACCATCAACACTATCATAAACATAAGGATTGATACCTGACTTATCTTCGGAAAACCCATAAATACCCGGTGGTAAAACACCTTGTGCCGCTACGCCGCGCCCGTTGGTAAAAATAGAAATATATTCTTCATAATCGACAGCGATTGCGATAGCCTGCCGCAATTTTCGACTCTGTTCGGTCGCTCCGCCCACGGTCGCGTCAAGCATATTAAAGCCCATGTAAAAACTGGAGACCGCTACCGAAGTCTGCAACTGTATGCCTTTTTCCAGCATGGTCGGTGTTAACGCGACACCGCCGCTGCCGGTAAATTGTATAGCCTGATCGAAACTGTCCGAGGCGATGCCCGACGCATCGTAATAACCTTGCAAAAATTTGGTCCAATAGGGAATGGTTTCTTTCTCCAGCACAAAAACCACTTTATCGATAAACGGCAGTTTCTTCCCTGCATCGTCTAGCAAGCCTTTTTGTTTGTCTTCAGGTTCGCCTTCGGTCGGATAGCTTTCAACATGGAACAAGGGATTTTTAAGCAGGATCATGCGCCGGTTCGGGTTATTCTCGGCCATCAGATAAGGCCCTGTGCCTATCGGAAACCAATCCAGGGTAATGTTTTTGTCGACAAGTCCGGCCTGATCGTAAAACACATCCGCTTCCCAAGGCATTGGCGAGAAAAACGGCATGGCTAACCAGAAGATAAATTGCGGATATTTGCCTTTAATACGAATGCGATATTGATAACGGCTGAGTGCTGTTGCACCGGCTATCGGCAGGTTTTTAATCGCTGCCTTGGATTTATCGCCAACCTGTTTGGAGAAGTCATCAAAGCCAACGATATAATTCTTCATGATTTCAGCTATCGGCGACTGAATTTTGGGATGCGCCAAACGTTTAATCTGATAAACATAATCCTCAGCGGTGAGTTCACGCGAGCCGGTGGCTTTAAAATCATTCAGCGACGTAGCCGACTCGATTTGCGCTGGGTTTAACCGGTGATATTGATAATCGCCTTGGGCGTTTTTTGCCAGCGCAGGGTGCGGCTGATAGCGAATACCAGGCTGAAGTTCAATCATATAATCGGTAAACGCAATATCGCCGTCATTTACGCCATCGCCCAACTTCTCGCCTTGCTGATTCAGATAAATAACTTCGGGCATACGGACAGCGGTTAACGGCACTAATTGATAAGGCCTTTTTAAATAATGATATTGAAAAGGCGGCTCGTAAATCTGTGCGATAAAGGCATATTCGCTGGCATTGTAGGATACAGCCGGATCGAAATGCTTGGGCCGCTCTGAAAATGATTCGTATAAAACCGCTTGCTTGCCTTCGTCTTCGGTGTACGGATTATTAAGCGTATCCGATTTCCGTGCCGTGCATGAAACCGAGACGGCCAAAAACACGACCGACAATATCAGGGCTACTACACGAACTTTGCAGGATTGCATCTTCATACGCCTATATGGAATTAGGGGGTAAAACAACGCATAGAGCAACGTAGCGGTGTGCCGACAACAAAAGACTGGACATCAATAAAAGGCTCATAGATACTTGAATCTCTATTGTAACAACAAAAACACCGGGAGATGATAATGGGTTTTATGCAGGGAAAACGGGTCTTGATTGTGGGCTTAGCCAGTAATCGTTCTATCGCATGGGGTATTGCGGAGGCTATGCATCGCGAAGGCGCTGAATTAGCTTTTACCTTTCAAAATGAAAAGCTGCAAAGTCGCGTCGAGGAAATGGCTGGGAAATGCAATTCCAACATTACTATTGAATGCGATGTCAGCATTGATGAACATATCGACGCTGTGTTTAGCAAGCTGGGCGAACACTGGGACGGTTTGGATTGTATCGTACATTCGGTCGCTTACGCACCCCGCGATGCACTGAATGGCGATTATGTTGATGTTACCACCCGAGAAAACTTCCAAATTGCCCACGATGTGAGTTCTTACAGCTTTACTGCGTTGGCAAAAGCCGGACGTGCGATGATGCAAGGCCGCAACGGTTCGCTGTTGACCCTGACTTATTTAGGTGCCGACCGGGCGATTCCTAACTACAATGTCATGGGTGTTGCCAAAGCCAGCCTGGAAGCCAATGTCCGTTACATGGCGGTGGCCTTAGGCGCCGAAGGTACGCGCGTTAATGCGATTTCAGCAGGCCCTATCAGAACGCTTGCCGCATCGGGTATTAATGATTTCAGATCTATGCTCAGCAAAGCGGCCGATACCGCGCCGTTAAAGAAAAACGTCACCATTGAAGAAGTCGGCAATGCGGCGGCTTTTATGTGCTCCGATCTGGCTTCGGGTATTACCGGCGAAATCACATTTGTGGATTGCGGATATAATATTGCCGGTTTAGCGGCATCTTAAAGCAAAAATTTTGACGCAAAAAAAGGGAGCTTAAAGCTCCCTTTTTTTTGTTA
>JAURVK010000090.1 GCA_030655535.1 Methylobacter sp.
GCTATAGCTATAGCTATAGCTGAACTTAAACCTAAATTCAGTAGCCTGGTTTTCTGCATTTTATTTATATGACTCTAAAAAAAATCGGTCGGCGATATATAGCCGCTTGTAGGGTAAAGAGTTCAACTTCTTCAATCAATAAGTGCTATTACCTATCATTGGCAGGTTGGGGTTCACGCTGTTTTTATTTTCGGCACACATTGCAAGAGATTGGTTATTGATAGGATCGTTAACAGTTGCGCACAGCAACAATCAGTGACTTAGAGTGGTCTTTAAATGTTCAGTTTAAAGATGGAATGGGTGATGTAAGTTATTGATAATTTTTAGTATTATTGATTTGTTGGGTTTTTGTACGATTTAACAAAACACTAATAAAAACCGCAGCTAAGCGCAAAAGAAAACAATTAATACACAGAGTTATCCACAGATTTTGTGAATAACTATTGGGCGCAGTTTAACCGCTGTATTTGGAGTTGAATGGCAGATCTCGTTCTTGCACTGGCATGCAGGAACGAGAAGGTTTGTCAAAGATTCGGCAAATATTGGGGAAGGTGTTGACGAATGTCGGCGACACTCAACATGGTGATTTCTTTGTCTAGTTCGAAGCGAACCAGTTTTTTAATCTGTTCAGGAAGATGATTGCGTAGCAAGCCAAGAAAAGAAGGGGGGGCAACAATCAGTAGTTGCTCAAACCGGTTTGTGTTGTGCGCGTCTTCCAGATATTGGGCAACGATATGCGCAAAATTGTCGGCTTCGTGTTTTTTCGGATCGGTAGGTTGTTCAAAAGCATGGCCGCCTCCACCGACGCTTTTGATCTTTCCAGGCAGGTCGGAGGTTATATCCCGGTCATGTAAACGACCTTCGGTATGAGAAAAGTCTTCGATTTCCTCTAAAGGAGAAGCAGATGTGTCGGCAGTAAAAATGCGTGCACGAGTGCTGTCAGCAACGAGTATCCAGGTTAATTTCATGATGGTTCCTTCTGTGGCATATTGGGTTTAAATAACACGTTACTTGCAAAACTCATTAAATCTAAAAATATAGGTTTTGCATTGCTGGTTGTAGGATAGAGGAATCAGATCCTTCAATCAATAAGTAGTAATACCAAGCGGATGAAGCGTATAGAGGACTTTGTAATAGTTTGTGTTTGTCGTTATCCTGATCACACGAAATTTCGCGGACAGAGCAAAGTAGCCTGTTCGTAATGTTTGAGCAAGTTCTTTCCCTTATCGAAACATTAAATGTTACGGACGGGTTTGCAAAACCTGTCCAGTATAATAGCGCGGTAGCTTGAGATGGGTACAAGATCTAATAAAAACAACAATCTAATCATACACGTTGGGGGTTGCAGACTCACCCATAAACTATGTATTGTTTTTGAATATGTCAAACATCGGAGACATTGATTAATTGGTTTTTGACAAGAGTATTTAACATTTGCACACAGAAACAATCAGTGACTTATCCGTTGCTTTTTAATGAGCGGTATAAAGTCCGATAAGCAATTGTAAGTCATTGATAGTCTATAAAATTATTGATTTGATGAGTTTTTGTACAATTTAACAAAACACCAATAAAAACCGCGGGTAAGCGATAACTAGAACAATCAATGCACAGAGTTATCCACAGATTTTGTGAATAACTATTGGGTGCATGATTAACAATCAGTCGGCAACATAAAACGCTTCAGATCGATGGAGGGTAGTGGGTGAAATCTGTAATTATGTGTAAATATTGAGTCCAAGCTCGACCTTATTGATCAGTAAACCGATGACCGTATCATGCATCAATCTAAAATAAACCGGTGATCTTGCCGTTATCATCAATATCAATTCTTTCCGCAGCGGGCACTTTAGGTAAGCCGGGCATGGTCATCATATCACCGGCAATCGCCACAATAAAGCCGGCGCCGTTTGCCAGACGAACATCGCTGATTTCGACGACATGGCCTGAAGGCGCGCCTTTGGCATTCGGATTGGTTGAAAAGGACATTTGGGTTTTTGCCATGCAAATGGGGAACTTGCCGTAATCCGCATTCCATACCGCCAGTTGCGCTTTCACTTTAGGGCTTGCTGTGACGCTGCCTGCGCCGTACAACTTAGCGGCAATGGCTTCGATTTTTTCCCAGAGACTCAGGTTCTCATCGTAGACATAGTTAAATCCGGGTTTGCGACGATCAACGATGTCGCTAACTACGTTGGCCAGTTCTTCGGCACCGGCGCCGCCTTCCGCCCAATGCTTGGAAATCACGCATTTTGCGCCCAAGGATTCGCATTTTTGTTGTAGCAAGGCGATTTCTGCGTCGGTATCGAAAGTGAAATGATTAACACAGACCACACAAGGCAGGCCGTAATGGTGGGTGATGTTGTGGTAATGACGTTCAAGATTGGCAAAACCTTGTTCCAGTGCCGTC
>JAURVK010000091.1 GCA_030655535.1 Methylobacter sp.
CCACAAAATTTATTCAATCCGTTCAAACAAATGATAACCAACCTCGCCCGCGCTCTTGCTTTTCAGCAGCCGCCAATTTTCGGGCATTCCGAAAAAATCAAAATGTCGTTCAGTTTCAACATAAATCTTGGCATGTTTAGCCAGCCAACCGTTTTGTTCCAACAGTTGACACGTTCGAACCACCAGGTTAAGGCCGAATGGCGGATCGAGAAACACCACATCGAAGACTTGTGCATCCCCGGCCAGATAGCACAATACATCGCTTTGCACTGTTTTTATCTGGGTCGCAGACAGCGCAAGCGCATTGTCCTTTAAACTGCGACAGGCCTGAATATTGTTTTCTACCTGAACGACCGACTTTGCGCCTCTGGAAGCGGCTTCAAAGCCCAAAGCGCCGCTCCCGGAATACAAATCCAGACACTGTTTGCCGGAAACTTCATACCGCAGCCAGTTGAATACGGTTTCCCTGACTCTGGCCGGCGTGGGTCTTAACCCCGGCGCATCGACAAAACTTAACTGCCGACTGCGCCAATCCCCGCCGATAATTCTGAGCTTATTTTTCACTCTTGTTACCGCTCCCGCCTACGGTGATGGTTTGCATCGACTGAGAATCGAGGCGCCGCTTAAACGCGTCTTTTATCGACGCTACCGTTACCTGCTCGACATTTTGCCGAAAGGTATCCAGATAATCCAGCGGCATGTCATAAAAACCGATCATCGACGCGTAGCCGGCCAGTTCTTTATTGGTATCGAAACGCATCGCAAATCCGCTGGTAATATTTTTCTTGGCGGCAATCAACTCGGCTTCTGTCGGCCCTTGCTCGATAAAATCGGCCAGGGTTTTATTGAGTACGTCCAGCGCTTGGCCGGTTTGATCGTTACGGGTTTGCAAGCTGACCGTGAACGGCCCTTGCCTGGACATGGGCACAAACGAACTGCGTGCGCTATACGCCAAGCCGCGTTTTTCCCTGACTTCCTCAAACAGCTTGGACACCAGTCCGCCGCCGCCCAGAATATGATTGCCGACATACAAATTAAAATAATCGGGATCCTTGCGGTAAGTGCCGGGCATCCCGACCAGAACATGCGTTTGCGAAGAGGGAAATTCGATATGCTGCTTGACTGCTTTCACCGGCATGACCACTTCCGGCAAAGGTTCCGGCTTTGATCCTGCCGGCAAACCGGAGAGCAGGGTCTCGGCGGTAAGCTCGGCCTGTTTTCTGGACAAGTCGCCGACAATCACCACCATTGCATTGGCGGCGACATAATATTGCTGATAGAAGCTGCGCAAATCCGCTGCTTCAAAGCCTGACACCGTGATAATCGAACCGGAACTCGGATGCCCGTAAGGATGATCGCCGTATAAAGCCTTATAAAAGGCGATGCTGGCTAATTCGGCAGGCGATTCTTCCTGTTGCTTTAAACCGGCCAAGGTCCGGTTTTTTTCCCGTTGAAAATCGGCTTCATTGAAACTCGGACGGGTCAAAATGACTTGCATAGTCTCCAGCGCTGTATCGAATAATGGCTTATCCGTTAACGTGCGCAATGAAACAGAAGCCATATCGTTGGAAACACTGGAACCGAATTGCGCCCCGACACTCTCAAAGCGCTGGGCAATGTCATCGGCATTCCACTGCCCGGCACCGGTATCGAGCAACGCAGAGGTTAATGCCGACAAGCCGAACTGGTAGCCGTCGCGCGCACTGCCGGCATCGAAAGCAACCTGTATATCCACCATCGGCAGGCCTTCGGTCTGCACATAATAAACCCGGCTGCCTTGCGGCGTTTGCCAGCGTTCTATTTTTGCAACGGCCCAGACGGACTGGCTAAACAATAAAAAAACGAGGCTTAACAGATGGATGCGCATTATTTAGCTCCTTTTTCGGTGTTGGTATCGGTAGCGCTTTCATTGATCGGTAAAGGTTCCAAATAAGCGACACTCAATTTATTTTCAATCAGATATTTGCGCGCCACGTCGCGCACCTGTTCTGCGGTAACCTGATTGACCTTGGTCACATATTCATCGGCTTTTTGCCAACCCAGACCGACCGTCTCCAGCATACCCAACTGCATGGCCTGATAAAAATTGGAATCCCGCTCGTAGACTGCCGCCGCTAAAACCTGCGCCTTAATACGCTGTAATTCATCCTTCTCGACCGGCTTGATTTGCAAATCGGTAATCTCGTTTTTTAACGCAGTTTCCAAGTCCCACACGGTTTTCCCGGCCGCAGGAGTAGCTTCCAGCGTAAACAATCCCGGCAATCTCGAAGCCAAGCCGTAACTGGCGCCGGCAGAAACGGCCAGTTGCTTGCCGCGCACCAGTCCCGAGGACAACCTGGCGCTGCCGCCGCCATCGAGCACACCGGCCAAAACCTCCAGCGCATAAGCTTCCCACTCGTGTTCCGCCGTCTTCAATACCGGTACTTTGTAGCCCATTAACAGATACGGCAATTTTGCCGGTAACTTAACCGTCATCTTGCGCACGCCGAGTTGTTCGACTTCATCCTGCGGCTTGACCGCTTTAAGTTCGCTGGGTCTAAGCTCGGCAAAATATTTTTCCGCCAGCGCAAACACGGCTTTAGGCTCCACGTCGCCCGCTACGACCAAGGTAGCATTATTGGGTGCATACCAACGTTGATACCAGGCTTGCAAATCTTCAACTTTATAGTTGGCAATGTCCGAAGGCCAGCCGATCACAGGGTTTTTATAAGGGCTATTGGTATGAGCCATCGCCATAAAATGTTCCTGCATTTTTGCCTGCGGATTATCGTCGGTGCGCATCCTGCGCTCTTCGGTGACCACCTCCAGTTCTTTTTTCAACTCATCGGCCAACAGATGCAAATTGCGCATTCTATCGGCTTCCAGCTCAAAACTGACGGCCAGCCTTGACGCCTCCATGGTTTGAAAATAAGCGGTGTAATCCGACCCGGTAAAGGCATTCTCGTCGCCGCCATTTTCGGCGATAATCCGTGAAAACTCACCGACGGGATGCTTGTCAGTGCCTTTAAACATCATATGTTCAAGCATGTGCGAAATACCGGTAATGCCGCCCGGCTCATAACTTGAACCCACTTTGTACCAGACTTGGGACACTGCAACCGGAGACCGGTGATCCTCCTTGACCAGCACTTTTAAACCGTTGCCCAACACATGCTCCGACACGGTAGTCTCGGCGCTGCTGGCAAAAACCGGTAGCCACAATAATGCGGCGCATAGTAATCGATAGTTCATAACTCCCTCTTGGGTTAATGTTAAGGTACTTTCCAGAAAAATTCCGGGCTGCATCAGTTGCTAAGTTCGATAGTAACAGGGGTAAAATAGTTCTGGATAGCGATACTTGAAAAAATAAGCCGCTATCAACATGATAGCGGCTTTATGCAAAATGCTGCTTTTACGTAAGCGGCACAAATCTTTGACTTTACGTGCGGATGTCCCTAATCATAGGAAGTTAAAACATAATATATACTGCCAATAATATCATTTTATGCCACATAGTAGCCTTCTACATTTTTCAATCGAACCTAAGGATTAACGCATGTCAGACCTTAAAATCTATGACATAAAACCGGAAATAGCGGCCAATGCCCACATTACCGCTGCAAGCTATAAAACCTTGTATCAGCGCTCCATTGCCGAGCCGGAAGCTTTCTGGGCTGAACAGGCCGAACAGTTTCTGGACTGGAGCCGGCCCTGGGATAAAGTTACGGACTGCGATTTTTTGACCGGCCATATCCGCTGGTTTGAAGGCGGAAAACTCAACGTCAGCGTCAATTGCCTGGATCGCCATCTTGCCACACGCGGCGATCAGGTCGCCATTATCTGGGAAGGCGACAACCCGGAGCATGAGCAAAAAATAACTTACCGGCAATTGCATGAACAAGTCTGCAAGTTTGCTACTGTCTTAAAGACGCAAGGCGTTAAAAAAGGCGACCGCGTTTGCATCTACCTACCGATGATCAGCGAGGCGGCCACGGTGATGCTGGCTTGCACACGGATTGGCGCTGTACATTCGATCGTGTTCGGCGGGTTTTCCGCCGAGGCCTTAAAAGACCGGATTCTGGATGCCGATTGCCGGCTTTTGGTCTGCGCCGATGAAGGCTACCGTGGCGGTAAAATCGTACCCATTAAAGCCAACGCCGATACAGCCGCCGCGGCCTGCCCCGGCCTTGAAAAAGTCATCGTCATCAAAAACACCGGCAATGCTGTAGCTTGGCACGAACAACGCGATGTCTGGTATCACGACGCGATGGCAACCGCCTCCGCCGACTGTCCGGCTGAAGCCATGGATGCCGAAGACCCGTTATTTATCCTGTACACCTCAGGTTCCACCGGCAAACCTAAAGGGGTTTTGCATACGACCGGCGGTTATCTGCTGTACACGGCCATGACCCACAAATATGTGTTCGATTACCGCGACGGCGACATTTACTGGTGTACCGCCGATATAGGCTGGATAACCGGCCATTCCTACATGATCTACGGCCCGTTATGCAACGGCGCTACCACCTTAATGTTTGAAGGCGTACCGACTTATCCTGCGGCCGACCGTTTTTGGCAGGTGATCGACAAACATCAGGTGAATATCTTCTACACCGCGCCGACCGCAATCCGCGCATTGATGGCGCAAGGCGATGAATTTGTAACTCGCAGCAGCTCACGCAACAGTTTAAGAATTCTCGGCAGTGTCGGCGAACCCATTAACCCGGAAGCCTGGGAATGGTATTACCATAAGGTCGGAGAGGGTCGCTGTCCCGTAGTCGATACCTGGTGGCAAACCGAAACCGGCGGTATTTTAATCACCCCGTTGCCCGGAGCCATCGCGTTAAAACCGGGTTCAGCCACCCTGCCTTTCTTCGGCATCAAGCCTGAAATCATGGATAATTCAGGCCAAATCAGGGAAGGTGTCGCCGAAGGTATTTTAGTCATCAGCCGATCCTGGCCGGGGCAGGCGCGTTCCATTTTCGGCGACCATCAACGTTTTATCGACACTTATTTTAAAAACTACCCCGGTTATTATTTTACCGGCGATGGCGCACGCCGCGATCAGGACGGCTATTTCTGGATTACCGGGCGGGTTGACGATGTGATCAATGTCTCCGGTCACCGCATGGGTACGGCGGAAATCGAAAGCGCCCTGGTGCTGCATGAACATGTCGCCGAAGCGGCGGTGGTAGGCTTCCCGCATGATATTAAGGGACAAGGCATCTACGCCTACGTGACCTTGAATGTCGGCATCGAGCCGTCTGAAGAACTGCGCCAAGAACTGATCGACCTGGTCAAAAAAGAAATCGGCCCGATTGCCCACCCGGATATCATTCAGTGGGCGCCGGGATTACCCAAAACCCGTTCCGGTAAGATCATGCGCCGTATTTTGCGTAAAGTGGCCTCCAATGAAATTAACAGCCTGGGCGATACTTCCACGCTGGCCGATCCGGCCGTGGTTGACGATATTATTGCGCATCGGGCTAATAAATAAAATCCAACCTAATTACATAGCCATCCACACAAGTTGCATGGGTTCCCAGGTCGCGGGGCATCACTGCCATTAAGTTAAGCGGCACGACAAAATAATGGCTCATGTGGGGGAGACCGGCCGATCGTCTATTGCCAGGAGCAGAGTGTCTCATCCTACAGGCTAAAACGGTAGTTCTCGCTGATCAATAACCGGCTTGACAGGTAACTGTTTGGTTTCACTCGGTGTTTTTATTTTTTCAAAAAAACACTATATATTGTGTTATTCTTGCCAACTAATCACTATATATCGATCGCAAGCCCCAAAACAGGCTAGCCTTTAAATTTCCACTACTTACAGGGACACCCCAATGTCGGCAAAGCTACATGTCATCCCAAACACCGTGACCGAAATACCTTTTCAGGACGCTTCAATGGATATTTGGGACACCAAATACCGTTTAAAAACCAAAGATGGCGATGCTATTGACGGCACTATCGATGAAACCTACCAACGGGTTGCCAGAGCGATTTCCGAAGTGGAAAAAGGCAAAGCCAAACAGGAGCAATGCTACAAAGATTTCCTGTGGGCCTTGCGTCAGGGCGCTATTCCGGCCGGGCGGATTACTTCCAATGCCGGCGCGCTGGAACACAAACCGGCGACATCGACGATTAACTGCACGGTATCCGGCACCATCGCCGATTCCATGGACGATATTCTGCACAAGGTACATGAAGCCGGATTGACGCTAAAAGCCGGTTGCGGTATCGGTTATGAATTCTCGACCTTGCGCCCTAAAGATGCTTATGTCTCCGGTGCAGGCGCTTATACTTCCGGCCCGTTATCGTTCATGGACATTTATGACAAGATGTGTTTTACCGTGTCGTCCGCAGGCGGCAGACGCGGCGCGCAAATGGCGACTTTCGATATCGGCCATCCCGATGTCGTCGAATTTATCCGCGCCAAACGCGAAGACGGACGGCTGCGCCAGTTTAACCTGTCGCTGCTGATTACGGCCGAGTTCGTTGAAGCGGTAAAAAACGACAAGCCTTGGCCGCTGTCATTTCCGGTCACCGAAAAAGAAGTCAAACTGGATAACCTGGACTTGACCGACGACAAACTCATCATCTGGCGCGACCTGCCCTACATAGACGGCTATATCCTTAACGACGACGGTATGGTCGCCTGCAAAATAAGCAAAACCATGCCCGCCCGCCGTTTGTGGGACATTATCATGAGTTCCACTTACGACTATGCCGAACCGGGATTCATCCTGATCGACAAAGTCAACGAAATGAACAACAACTGGTTTTGCGAAAAAATTCGCGCGACCAATCCCTGCGGCGAACAGCCATTGCCGCCTTACGGCTCCTGTCTTCTAGGCTCGATCAACCTGACCCGCTTCGTCAAAAAACCGTTCACCAACGACGCGCAGTTCGACTGGGACAATTACCGCAAAACCATCAATATTTTTACCCGCATGCTGGACAACGTGGTTGAAATCAACGGCCTGCCGCTGCCGCAACAACGCGAAGAAATTACCGGCAAGCGTCGTCACGGCATGGGTTATCTGGGATTGGGCTCAACCGTCACCATGATGGGCATGAAATACGGCGATGCCGGGTCGCTGGAATTCACCGAAGAAGTGACCAAAGTACTGGCGGTGGAAGGCTGGAAAGCGGGACTGGCGCTTGCCAAAGAAAAAGGCCCGGCGCCGATTATGGAGCAAATGTTTAGCGTCACCGGCGAAATGCTGCATAAACGCCCTGAAATGGTTGCCGATGGTCATAAAGTCGGCGACCGTGTACCCGGAAAACTGCTGCATACCCAATACAGCCGCTATATGCAGCAATTGGCCAGGGAAGAACCCGAACTGGTCGCCGAACTGATTGAAACCGGCGCCCGTTTCACCCATCACAGCTCTATTGCACCGACCGGCACTATTTCCCTGTCCCTGGCCAATAACGCCAGCAACGGCATAGAGCCCAGCTTTGCGCATCATTATTCACGCAATGTGATCCGCGCCGGTAAAAAATCCAAAGAAAAAATCGACGTGTTTTCCTTTGAACTGCTGGCTTACCGCGAAATGATCAATAGCGACGCTATGCCTTACAGCGAAGATCCCGACAAGCAACTGCCGGATTATTTTATCTCGGCGGATGACGTGACCCCGAAACAGCATGTCGATATTCAGGCGGCGGCGCAAAAATGGATCGATTCGTCGATCTCGAAAACAGCCAACGTGCCTACCGATTACCCTTATGAAGACTTCAAGTCGATTTATGAATATGCCTACGACAAAGGCCTGAAAGGCTGCACCACGTTCCGCTTCAATCCCGAAGTATTCCAGGGCGTGTTAGTCAAAGAATCCGACCTGGAAAACACCACCTACCAGTTCACGCTGGAAGACGGCCACGTCATGGAATTTAAAGGCAACGAAGACGTGGAATACGACGGCGAAATCCACAGTGCCGCCAACCTGTTCGATGCCTTGAAAGAAGGCTACTACGGTAAATTTTAATCCCTAAAAACAATGGGCCATAAAAAACCGAAAGTTTTTTTCAGCACCAAGACTAACCATTATGGTTAGAAAGGGGTTATAATTTTGCCATTCTTCAATCTTGATAAAATTCGCGAAGCCGCTTCACAACAACGCATCAGATATAAAGGACTTAAGGTACCAAAAGATATAAGAAATTTAGGTTACACATTAGAAGAGGTTTCAACTTGCATTATTTCTTTAACCTCGGCTGATTTCCAGAAAACTATCGAATATCCGGATCAAACCGCTCATGATGTTTATATTAAAAATATTATTCGAGAAGAACAAACGGATAAGATTTATATAAAGCTACGGCTGCTAGAAGATGGAGAAATTCAAATAGTCGAAATCGGTTCGTTTCATTTGTAAGTTTGACAAGAAATCGTTTTGTAAAGAAAGACCACGAAAATATGAAATTCGTGGTCTTTTTTTGTAAAAACCCGAAAGTTTGAAAAAGCTCTCGATTGGTCATTCAATAATAACTCAACAAAATATAATTATGAATAAGTGCGCTGAATGCGGCTCTTCAGATTTTGAAGTCCGTATAGAACCTGATGAATCTCAACGAAATGGTCAATCGTACACCGTCGATGTAGAGTATTCCGTCTGCCGTCAATGTGGTGATATAGTTATTTTTTCAGAGCAAATTAAACGCAATGATTGTGTGGTGCGCGATGCTTGGCGAAAAATGGATGGCCTGTTGACAGCACAAGAAATAGTCGCATTGAGAAACAAATTAGGACTAACCCAGCAAGATGCCGCAAATATTTTTGGCGGCGGCACTAATGCGTTTTCAAAATATGAACGTAGCGAAGTTATTCAAAGTATAGCGATGGATAAACTAATGCGGGCTGCATTAGATGTTCCAGATATGTTTAATTGGCTCAAACGGCAAGCAGGATTCAATGGAAAGAAACTGCCTGCGTCGGATTACGATAATGTCGTTCCGATTACCCATAGAATCATTGCCGATTTACAAACTAAATCACACAAACCCTTATTTTCAGAACACGACGATTACCATGAGACGGCAGATTATGGATAAAGAGCTCATAGCACAAGCATCAGAAAATTTAAAATTATTGGATATTGTTTTATTTGAATCCAGTTTTAAACAGTTTGCAAACAGCCATGATCAAGTTCAGTTGGGACAACAAAATAAACTGGCAATTAAAGCTGAAATAGGCGAAGCGGTTAATAATAAAAATAGCGCAGTTGATTTTTTTAGAGTATTTGTTGATTTAGGTATTCGGGTTAATGACTTATCGAATCCAGATGCTGAACCGCAATTGCTGTATCAAATTGAAGCAACATTTAGAATAGATTACGAATCAACAAATAATGTAGGTGAAAAGGCCTTAACCGAGTTTGCTCACTTTAATGCAGTGAATAATATCTGGCCTTTCTGGCGGCAATTTGTTTTCTCTACAACAAATCAGGCGCATTTACCTTGCCCCGAGATTCCTCTTACAAAAACGCCCTGACAACATGACACAGAACATCAGTAAAAAAGCGCTGCCTTCAGAACAAGGCTCAGCAACAATGATCGAGACTACAGACATGACACATAAAATCACCAAAAAAATCGTCAGCTACAAAGTCCTGACTAAAGACGATATCGAACCGGTTAAGCAGGAACCGGAACAGCCATCCGTGGAAAGCATGCATGAAAACCTCACGCGCCCGGAAGTGCTGCTCGGCTCCACCTACAAAATCAAAACCCCGCAATCGGAGCATGCGCTGTATATCACGATCAACGACATGATCCTGAATGCTGGAACCGCCCATGAAGAGCGCAGACCTTACGAGATATTCATCAACTCCAAAAACATGGAGCATTTCCAGTGGGTGCTGGCGCTGACCCGGCTTATCTCGGCGGTATTCCGCAAAGGCGGCGACTCCTGCTTCCTGGTCGAAGAGATGAAAGCGGTATTCGACCCGCACGGCGGCTACTTCAAAAAAGGCGGCGTGTTCATGCCGTCGCTGGTCGCCGAAATCGGCTACGCGATCGAATCGCATTTAAAGCACATCGGCATGATCAAGCCGGAAAAAATGACCGATCACCAAAAGCAGTTTCTTGATGAAAAGCGCAAGGAGTTTGAAGCCCAGCATGGCGAGTCGGAGGGGCAGTCGTTTCCGGAAAAAGCCGTGCTCTGCAACAAGTGCAGCACTAAGGCGATGGTGTTGATGGATGGGTGTATGACTTGTTTGAATTGTGGGGAGAGTAAATGTGGGTGATGAAGGTAGGGGCGCATTTCACCTTTGAGTTATAAAGATGGTGAATATATCATCATCAATATTAGGAATTTAATATGAGAAATGTCGCCTTACATTGCCTGCACCGTGCAAAAGACTTAATCGCCCAAGACGACGAAATATCCGCAAAATACGCATGTCTCGAATTGCGTTTCTGTATTGAATATATTACCTATTCACAGTTGCAGATTTACCTCAAAGAAGTCCCTAATGATACTGTGAAAAAATGGACGCCGAAGCAAATTATAAACGCTGTAAGGCGGATGATTTGTAGGGTGGATTCGCCGCTAGGCAATCCGCCGCAACTGCGAAAGACTGTCATCGGCGTTGTGTCGCTACCGCAACGCTTAATTGAATCGGGTTCTCGCACCCGACGGCGAGATACTTTCTTTTGCGTCGCCAAAAGAAAGTATCCAAAGAAAAAGCGACCCGGTTGCCGCTTGGTTCCTGCGTTCATCGGCACGGCATACGGGATTAAACTCGTACCACCGGCAAATTTTCTTCGCTCCCACGCGACGATTCTCGTTCCCACGCGCTGCGTGGGAATGCAGTATGGGACGCGCTACGTCCTGTATTTATATGGTCTGTCTGTATTTGGGGGCATGGATCGTGACTCACGGCGCAACGCGCCTTGAATGCATTCCCACGCAACGCGTGGGAATGCGACTGCTATAAGGGCTGCGCCCTTTAATTTATGGCTTTGACTGCTCGATCCAGGAGCAAAGGTGATACCGGCAAGTGGTAATAATTCAACCTCGAATGCAAAAGAAAAAAGAATTTAAAGCTTTTGACATGCCGAAAGCAAAGCGGTTTAAAGCCTTAAATAACCCGGAAGCGTGGCTGGCGTTACTTAAATTGTCTACGACCGCCTCGACATCCACCTCCACCTGAAACCGGTCGGA
>JAURVK010000093.1 GCA_030655535.1 Methylobacter sp.
TCAATTTCAACATCTGGAATATCCAGGGGGATTTGTAATAGCATGGCTCTATTTCCTGATTACAGGTAGGTCGGTAAGCTTATTGGCATTCAGTTATCATATACTACATGTAGTAGCTACCCCACGAAATCGGGAAGAGCCGAAATTTCTTCATTGTCCAGTGCCAGCAAACCGGTTTTTCTCGCCACCACGGAAAGGTGTATTGCATTTTCAATCAGGAGTTGGGGATCTTCTCTTTTGTTGAAAAAAGCTTTTCCCACCACGCCAAATGAACGGGAAAATTCATTAATCGGGATGCGCATTAGCGATACGCCGAATGTACCGCCAAGAACGATCATGATAGAAGGCATATCGACAAATAACATGACGTCGCCACCGGTGGCAATGGCGGCAAAAATAATGCTTACGCCAATCAAGAAACCGACTAGAGAAGCGATATCCATTATCGATTTCCGAATGTTACTGAATGCATAAAGTCAACATTGTGTTTTTTAAAAGTCTTTGCTCATACTGCTTCTCATTGACGAGAATAAAACTATTAATAGACATATATTAAGCTCATCGAAAACAATAGAGATAAAAAGCAAGTTCAGGCAACAAAGTTTTGTGCTGAAATTCAGTCATGAAGGTTCAGACACCAAAAGCCGATAAATTATACTGCAAATAGGTCAATTGTACTTATCGCATATCAAGATTCAGCAATGCTCATTATGACCCAAACCTATCCGATTTCAGGTTTAGGAGGCCGAACGATTCGGCTTCCAGGTGTATAAGATCGGCTTTACCGCGCCGTAACCCGACACGGCTTTTTTGTTGATTCTAACCGACATTCCGCCTGCGACAAAGCGAGTGCAATTTTAAGTTTACTCTGACCCCAGTTATTGTGATGCCCTCATCGCTCCCACAATGGTCTCAGCTGTCCCGGTTTTGGTAGCCCGATTAATGGGGGGTCGCAACTTACCCCATAACCACCGCTTGCCGCTTCGCCCCCCAGTTCCCCGGCTTTGGATTAAACACCCCCGCGCAGCGCTCGCCGCAAAAACGGCAATTTCCTGACGCGTCCAGATTCCATTCGGACAATTCGTACCAGTCGCGCCCTATCAGCAGCTTTTTGCAAGCGTGGCAATAGGTGCTGTCTGCGGACTTATCATGCACGTTGCCCACATAGGCATAACGCACGCCGTTTTTGATGGCGATGTTTCGCGCCAGCAATAAGGATGATAGCGGCGTAGGCGGTTTATCGCGCATCTTCCAGTCAGGATGAAATGCGGAAAAATGCATCGGCACATCCGGGCCCAGATTCTCTACGACCCATTGGGTCATGGCTTCCAGTTCCGCTTCCGAATCGTTCTCGCCTGGAATAATTAAAGTCGTCAGTTCCAGCCAGACCGAGGTTTCATGTTTGATATATTTCAGCGTTTCCAATACCGGTTCCAGATGTCCGCCGGTAATTTCGTGATAAAAACGCTCGGTAAAGGCTTTTAAATCGATATTGGCGGCATCCATCCATTGATAAAATTCGGCTCTGGGTTGTGCACAAACATAACCTGCGGATACCGATACCGATTTTATACCCAGACTCCGACACGCCTGCGCGGTATCAATCGCATATTCATGAAAAACCACCGGATCGTTATAGGTATAAGCGACGCTGTCGCAGCCGTGATCATATGCCGCTTGTGCAATCGCATCCGGCGCTGCTTTGCTCATCAGGGTATCCATTTCCCGCGATTTGCTGATGTCCCAATTCTGGCAAAACTTGCAGGCCAGATTGCAACCGGCGGTACCGAACGAGAACACCGAAGTGCCGGGCAGGAAATGGTTCAGCGGTTTCTTTTCGATAGGATCAATCGCAAAGCCGCTGGAGCGACCGTAACTGGTCATCACAATCTGGTCGTCCAGATTCTGCCGGACAAAACACAGGCCGCGCTGGTCTTTATGCATCTTGCAAAACCGGGGGCAAAGATCGCATTGTACGCGACCATCGTCCAGAGCATGCCAGTAACGGGTTTTTACGGTGTCTTTGGTAACAAATTCAGTCATCATTATTCTCCTGGTTTCGCTGATAAACGCCGCTTTACGGGTGCGACAACTATTTTGATTCAGGGGGCGAGCTGTAGGTCTTACGATTTATAAAATTTTCGTAGTCCAGCATGACCTATCAACGAAATAAAATAAATAATTTTCGTCGGTTTAAGTAATGCTACGTATAGCTGTCAGGCGGCTTTGACTCTATCATCCTGTGTTATTGATAGGGTGAAGGTTTGCGCTGTAGAGCGTTTTCGCGATTGAATGGTTTGTTAATCATTGAATAACAATTAAGTGAGTAACTACTCAGTCATCGATATAATAGAACGCAGATGCCAAAAGTAGGCGCCTCTAGGCGACGCCGATAATTAAGACAAGAATAAGATTCTTCGTAACTGCTCATTAGCTACAGGCGATGTTTCTTAGGTTATCCGCGTTTATCCTATTTATCGGCGTC
>JAURVK010000104.1 GCA_030655535.1 Methylobacter sp.
CACAGCGGTATCGTCCAAAACCGTGGGAACGATATATAATAGATTCCCTTCAGTGAGATCCAAAAAATGCAATCACAAAAAACACATCCCCAGCTATTCAGTTTCGAATTCTACCCGCCAAAAACCGAAGAAGGTGCGGCCAGCTTGCAGCTTGTTCATAGCAAACTGGCAAAACTCAATCCCGATTTTTTTTCCGTTACCTTCGGCGCCGGAGGTTCGACTCGCGATCTTACCTTCACGACGGTCATCGATATTCAAGCCAAAGGTATCGCCGCTGCGCCGCATTTGTCCTGCGTCGCCTCGACCAAAGCCAATATTCGCGCGATACTGAAAGATTATCAGGATCACGGTATTAGTAAAATTGTCGCCTTAAGAGGCGATTTGCCTTCCGGCATGATGTCGGCGGGGGAGTTTCGCTATGCCAATGAACTGGTCGAGTTTATTCGCCAGGAAACCGGCGATCATTTCCAGATTCATGTGGCCGCCTATCCGGAAATACATCCTCAAGCCGCCAGCGGCGCGGAAGATTTTAAAAACTTCAAGCGCAAAGTGGCTGCGGGTGCCGATGCGGTCATCACCCAATATTTTTACAATGCCGAAGCGTATTTTTATTTTGTCGATGCCTGTGAGAAAAGCGGTATAACGATCCCTATCGTGCCCGGCATTATGCCGATTACTCAATATACGCAATTGTTCCGCTTTTCGGAAATGTGCGGCGCGGACATTCCCCGTTGGCTGCGCAAACGCCTGGAAAGCTTTGGCGATGATAGGGAATCTGTACAAGCATTCGGCCTGGACGTGGTCAGCGAACTTTGCCAACGTTTGCTGGATGGCGGTGCGCCGGGCTTGCATTTTTATACGATGAATCAGGCCGCGCCTACCTTGGCGATTTTGGATAATTTAAAGCGTTAACTGCATGTATTTGCTATGCTTGCGCACATGACTTGCTTTCAACCGGTTTAAACGAACGCACGCACAAATCCAGCAAATATTCATTGAGGTAAAAATATGGCGTTGAAATTAAAACGAACAGACGAGTGGATTAGCGAAGAAGCCTATTTACAAGACGAACTACTGAGCGAAATAAAGCACGAGTATATTGACGGCGCTGTTTATGCGATGGCGGGCGCGAGTAAAAATCACCAACGTATTATAACGAATGTATCTGGTGAATTGTGGACACAGTTAAAAAACACGCCCTGCGAACCCTTTTCATCCGATATCAAAGTAAGAGTCGGCAGCCAGTTTTTTTATCCCGATGTCATGGTGGTGTGCGAGGATGACAGCGACAACGCCTATTACACCGAAAACCCCGTTATTATTGTCGAAGTCTTGTCAAAATCCACCCGCAGAATGGATGAAACCGCTAAAAAGTTCGCCTATCAAACCCTGCCTACGCTACAAGAATATGTGTTAATCGAGCAGGATTTTGTCGATGTCGAAGTCTGCCGCCGTAGCGAAGGCTGGGTCTCTCATCATTATTTTATGGGCGATAACGTGACTTTCGATTCAGTAGGCTTAACCTTGTCGGTGGCCGATATTTATCAGCGCGTCGATAATGATGACGTAACCTCTTTTGTTGCTTCGCTTGATCAGCCATAGCGACTAGCGACGAGAAATTTCTTTCGCCTTTCACCTTTTGTCTTTCACCTATGTCCAACCACTCCCTTTCCAAGCGCGACCTGTCCGTCTTGTGGCATCCCTGCACACAAATGAAAGACCACGAGACTTTCCCGATTATTCCGATCAAAAAAGGCCAAGGCGTTTGGCTGGAAGATTTTGACGGCAATCGCTATCTCGATGCGATCAGTTCGTGGTGGGTGAATCTATTCGGCCATGCCAATCCTGCTATCAATGCCGCATTAAAAGACCAACTCGATACCCTGGAGCATGTGATATTTGCCGGATTCACCCATGAGTCTGCCGTTAAGCTGGCGGAAAAACTGGTTGAAATAACGCCGGAAGGGCTGAGCCGCTGTTTTTATGCTGACAATGGTTCTTCTGCGGTGGAAGTCGCGCTCAAGATGAGTTTTCACTATTGGCGCAACCTTGGGCAAACTCGAAAAACCAAATTCATCACCCTGGAAAACAGTTATCACGGCGAAACCTTAGGCGCGTTAGCCGTCGGCAATGTGTCGCTCTATAAAGAAACCTACGCGCCGCTATTAATGGACGTCATCACCGTGCCCGGCCCGGACTGTTATCACCGCGACCCCGGCGAATCATGGGCGGATTATTCCACCCGCCGTTTCACGCTGATGGAACAAACGTTGCAGCAGCACAGCGACACGGTTTGCGCGGTCATCATCGAGCCTTTGGTGCAATGCGCCGGCAATATGCGCATGTATGATCCGGTCTATTTGAAATTGCTACGTGCCGCCTGCGATAAATACAAGGTGCATTTAATCGCCGATGAAGTCGCGGTCGGTTTCGGACGCACCGGAACGTTATTTGCCTGTGAACAGGCGGCAATCAGCCCCGATTTCATATGTTTGTCCAAAGGCTTGACGGGCGGCTATTTGCCGTTGTCGGCGGTGTTGACCACCGACCAGGTGTATCGGGCTTTTTATGCCGATTATCAAAATATGACTGCTTTTTTGCACTCCCATAGTTATACGGGAAACGCGTTGGCTTGCCGGGCAGGATTAGCAACGATAGAGATTTTTCAGCAACATAACATCATCGAAAAAAACCAGTCGCTGGCCGACATGATGACGAAAGCGGCGGCACGCTTTCATGATCACCCTCATGTCGCTGAAGTCCGGCAAACAGGCATGATCCTGGCGATAGAAATGGTCAAGAATAAACACACCCGTGAGCCTTATCCCTGGCAGGAACGTCGCGGACTTAAAGTCTATCAATACGCACTGTCCAAAGGTGTATTATTGCGTCCCTTGGGCAATGTTATTTATTTCATGCCGCCCTATATTATCACCGAGGAAGAGCTTTTATTGATCGCTGAAGTAGCTTGGCAAGGCATACAGCTGGCGGTTAAGGGCTGATTATTTATGCGCGTCTCCAGATTATATACGGCAGCGCCGCTGGCTACCGGCAAACTGATCGAATTGGATGATGACAACGGGCATTATGTCAGAACCGTGTTGCGACTGAAAAAAAACGCCGAAATCATTTTATTTAACGGTTACGGCGGCGAATATTTGTGTACGGTTAGCGAGGTCAGCCGAAAAACCGTGCTGATTGCCGTTGAGCAATGGACTGACCGTAGCGTGGAATCGCCGTTGCAGGTCATCCTGGGGCTGGGTATCTCTCGGGGCGACCGAATGGATTTGACGGTACAAAAAGCCGTTGAATTAGGCGTCAACCAGATCACGCCGTTATTGACCGAGCGTTGCGTGGTGCAATTTAAAGGCGAAAAAAAGCCGCAACGCTTGTTGCATTGGCAAAAAATCGTTCAACATGCCGCCGAACAAAGCGGCAGAACCGTCTTGCCTACATTGCCGGAAGTTGAGCAGCTACAAGCCTGGGTAGGCAAGCAACAGGGGCTAAAAGTGTTTCTCGACCCTTATGCCGAAACGACATTAACCGAGTTAAAGCCCGAAACGATGAAAGCCTGTCCTGAGCGCAGTCGAAGGGTGACCTTGCTGACCGGCCCCGAAGGCGGTTTTTCCAATCAGGAACGGGAGCTGGCGAAAGCCTCCGGCTTTATCCCGGTTCGTTTAGGCGCTCGCATATTAAGAACCGAAACCGCATCGATTGCCGCCTTAGCCGCCGTGCAGTTGCTATGGGGCGATTTTGGCCGAGCGCCTAATCCGGAAATGGGGAGTTAACGATGAAAAAATACTTTATTTGTTCAATAGCGCCCTTGCTGGTGTTGCTGACAGTGACGTCAATTGCCTGCCTGCTAGGCTATTTGATCGCGCTGGGACTGGACGATCAGTCCCTGTTGCGAAAACTGATCACCCGCATAACGCAGATATTGCTGCTGCTGAGCATTTTCCCGGCAATGGTTTATCTGAAATTTAACAAAGAAGACTTGGGCTTTACCGCAAGGTCGAAGTTTTTAAAACAGTTACCGCAAGGATTCGGGCTGGGATTGATTACCTTGCTGCCGGTATTTATTACTCTGTATGCTCTGGGCATCAATGTTATTGATCAGCCGCAGCAATGGACAATCGGTTTCCTGGCTGAAAAAACACTGCTTTCATTGCTGCTGGCGCTGTTAATCGGCGTGGTTGAAGAATCTATTTTTAGAGGAATGCTGTTGGCCGGTTTAAAAAAAAATTTGTCGACCATTGCCGCCATTGTGATCAGCTCAACTTATTTTGCAGCGCTACATTTTCTGGATAGTAAAACCGAAATACCCGCGCAGGAATTTAATGTATTCAGCGGCTTTATCTTATTGGGTAACGCATTCGTCAATGTATTGAATCCGCAAAATCTATCGGCATTTCTTTCATTGCTGATGGTCGGTATTTTTCTTGCCGTGCTGAGAACGCAGGTAAAGGAAAGTTTGGGCTTATGTATCGGTTGCCATGCTGGATGGGTGTGGCAAATAAAAATGAACGGCAGCCTGTTCAATACCGATTTCAGCTCGGAATATCTTTACCTGGTCAGCAGTTATAATCATGTTGTCGGGCCTTTAGTGACCGTTTGGCTCAGTCTTGCGATTCTTGGCTATTTTGCTTATAAAAAGGTCAGTGCGTAGGATGAGTAGAGCAACGCGAAACCCATTGCATTATGTGATGGATACTGAACTGTGTGGGCGCGAATTTATTCGCGCATTTTGCACCCACTGCGCTAATAATTTCGCGCCCACGTAGCGCCTAATGACAGTGACGCCACCTACAAGGGAAGGCGGGCATGATTTTCTCTTAAATGGGCGTAGGCTTAGCAAGCCCTCTCCGGATGTAGGGACTTGTGTAGATAGCTATGCTCTTAATCTCTGAAATTTTCAAATTGCAACGGCATGTCCAGCTTTTCCTCTCTGAGCATCTTAATCACATCCTGTAGGTCATCCCGGTTTTTACCGGTCACCCTGACCTGATCGCCCTGAATGGCCGCCTGGACTTTCAGTTTTTTATCCTTAATCAATTTAACGATTTTCTTGGCTAACGCCGAATCCAGCCCCTGCTTCATGATGATTTCCTGGCGTACCGATTTGCCGCCGGGCTTGGGGTCGCCAACCTCCATACAGGCAATATCCACGCCGCGTCGACTGAGTTTTGAGCAAACCACACTGAACATTTGCTGCAACTGAAACGTCGATTCGGAGGTCATAATCAATTTATCGTCGGTCAATTCAAAGCTTGAGTCCGTGCCTTTAAAATCAAAGCGCGTGGTCACTTCTTTATTGGCTTGGTCGACGGCGTTTTTAATCTCGTGCTTGTCGAATTCGGAAATAATGTCAAAAGTAGGCATGGGTATGATTACGAAATAAAATAAAAAAATTCTACTATAAGGGGGTTTAAAGCATTATTCAACCTTCAGTCGGCGCTGGATTCGGCTTTAATAAACTCGGCGACGGCCTTAATGCGCAAGCGGCGTATCGCCTCGCCGATATGCGAACCTTTAAGTTCGCCATTCAAAATTGACGAAGTATCAACGGATGCAGCCGCTTTGGCTGCACCGCTCAGCAGTTCGGCTTGAGGGTAAGGCGTGTTTTCAAATCCGGTTCTGCCTTTGGCATCGGCCTCGCAAGCTTGCAAAAACTCAGGCAATTTATGGCTAGGCTTAAAGGCTCCCAGAGCGGCCAGCATATCGGTTAGGGTCGAGGCGCGTAATTCAAAAGTCCGGTGACAGTGCGTATGGTATTGCATCACCTGCATAGCCAAGGTTTTAAACGAATTCGGTACGCGCAACCGCATACACAGTTGTTCCAGAATGCGCAGTCCCTGGGTTTCATGTCCGTAATGATGCGGCCAATCAGCACGGGGCGTCACGCCCTTGCCCAGATCGTGAACCAGGGCCGCAAACCGGACTTCGGGGCTGGACGACAACAGCGCCGCCTGCTCCAAACAGAGCATGACATGAATGCCGGTATCGATTTCCGGGTGATAGTGTTCCGGCTGCGGCACACCGAATAAACACTGTATTTCCGGGAATATTTTATCCAGTGCCGCGCAAGCTTTTAAGGTATAGAAAAAAGCGCTGGGCGATTTCTCATTCAGCGCCTTAAACAGTTCCGCCCATACCCGCTCGGGAACCAGATGATCCACTTCGCCCGCGGTCACCATGGACTGCATCAAACTTCGGGTTTCTTCAGCCAGCGTAAAACCCAGATGTCCGTAGCGGGCGGCAAAACGGGCGATACGCAGAATCCGCACCGGGTCTTCGGCAAAGGCCGGTGAAATATGCCGGAAAATGCGTTTTTCAAGATCGATTTTTCCTCCGTAAGGATCGATGAGTCGGCCTTCCGGCGTCATTGCCATCGCATTGATCGTCAGGTCGCGGCGAATCAGATCCTGTTCCAGACTGACATCGGGCGATGCGTGTACGGTGAAACCCTTATAACCGGGCGCGGTTTTTCGCTCGGTTCTGGCCAGTGCATATTCTTCATGGCTTTGCGGATGCAAAAACACCGGGAAATCCTTGCCTACCGGCCTATAGCCCTGTCGCACCATGGATTCCGGTGTTTCGCCCAGCACTACCCAGTCGCGCTCCTTGACCGGAAGTCCAAGTAATTTATCGCGCACCGCACCGCCGACAAGGTATATTTCCACAGGGTCACTCAGTCGTTTAAAAATGCGCCTAGAATAGCACAACCGTATGCAAAAAAAGGCATAATGCCGGCACAGGCAATCAGCACATTATCAGGAGAATCGAGTGATAGTCATTTTTTTAGTCAGTATTTTATTGGGCGCCGTCGCAGGGTTAATGGCCGGACTTTTCGGAGTAGGCGGCGGCCTGATTATTGTACCGGTTTTAGCGATGTTGTTTGCGGCGCAAGGATTTCCCTCGGAACTGGTCATGATCATGTCGGTGGCTACCTCACTGGCGACCATTATTTTCACCTCAGTCTCTTCGGTACTGGCGCACCATCGTTTGAGTTCCGTATTGTGGAATAAAGTGAGGATATTGGCGCCGGGGATTATGGTCGGTGCGGCTGTCGGTGCCATGATTGCGGATCATATGTCCGGCGGCGTATTACGCTTCATATTTATCATCTATCTGCTAGCCGTGGGCATACAAATGGCTTTACAGATAAAGCCCAAACCCGGACAGCAGCAGCCTTCCAAAGGATTGGATTTAGGCGCATCCGGCATAATGGGGCTGCTGTCGTCATTACTGGGAATAGGCGGAGGCTCACTTACCGTACCGTTTTTAGTGCATTTTCAAACGCCGATGCGCAATGCCGTAGCCATAGCCAGCGCCTGCGGTTTGCCGATAGCCGTAGTCGGAACGATAGGCTATGCGATATTGGGCAAGGATGCGTTGCAGCTGCCTGACTGGAGTTTGGGTTATATCTATACGCCCTCTTTTTTGGGCATCGTACTGACCAGCATGTACACCGCCCCGATAGGCGCAAAGCTGGCTCACAAACTGCCTGCGGAAAAATTAAAGCGCTATTTTTCGCTGTTGCTGTTTGTGATGGCGGCCAAGTTGATCTGGTTTTGAACAGCGCTTGCCATAAAATTTACGTAACCATTCAGCAGTTAGGAAAATGGAACGCAGATGACGCTGATAAATAGGATAAACGCGGAAAACTCGAAAAAAATCTTATTTGATCTTAATGATCAGCGTCATCTGCGTTCTATTATATTGATGGCTGAGTAGCTACAAATTTACTTTATTTTTATGACGCCAAATTTGCGATAATGCACGGTCATTTTACTGACAAGGGTTCCGTTGCACATGTGGTTTAAAAATCTAAGTATTTTCCGTCTTACTGAAGAATTCGCTTTGGCTCCAGAAGACCTGGAACTCAAACTTGAACAAATGGCTTTTCGTCCCTGCGGCAGTCATGAAGAATTTACTTTCGGTTGGGCTTCGCCGCTGGGTAAATCGTCCGATCAGCTGGTGCATAGCGCGAACGGCTTTTTAATGCTGTGCGGAAAAAAAGAAGAAAGAGTCCTGCCCGCGTCTGTCGTCAATGAAATGATGCAGGAAAAGATTGTTGAAACCGAAGAACGACAAGGCCGTAAATTAGCCAAAAAAGAACGCGACGCGATCAAGGATGAACTTATCTTTGAGTTATTGCCCAGAGCCTTCACCTTCTCGAACAAGACTTACGCCTATATCGACCCTAAAGGCGGCTGGCTGATTGTCGATGCGGCTTCTGCCAAAAAAGCCGAGGATTTGCTGAGCAATTTGCGTAAATGCTTAGGTTCGCTGCCGGCTGTTCCGCTCAATACCATCGAAAAACCGGTCAAAGTCATGACCGAATGGCTGATCAACCATCAAACGCCGGACGACATCACCATTGAAGACGAATGCGAATTGCGTTCGCCGGAAGAGGAGGGCGGTATTATCCGTTGTAAACGCCATGACCTGAGTCTGCCGGAAATTAAAAATCATTTGGATACCGGCAAAGAAGTCATCAAACTGGCAGTGAATTGGGCAGACCGTCTTGCTTTCATCCTCGATGAGAATTTGGCCGTTAAGCGCCTGAAGTTTCTCGATTTGATTCAGGATCAGGTATCCGACATCAATACCGACTCCGAAGCCGAGCAATTCGATGTCGATTTTTCGATTATGTCGTTGGAACTGGCAAACTTCCTGCCGCGTTTGCTGGAGTTATTCGGCGGCGAGCATAAAGCCTAGATTGTTCGGTAAACCCGCCATCGTCGCAGCTTAAAAGCCAGCGCGATGCGCGGGAGTCAGCTTGCAGTGACGCTTTGATGCGCTTACACTGCGGTTTCATGTTTTAACTATCCGCGACTTCTCAAGGAGATTCCCATGTTAGAAAAACGCCAACAAGCCCCCTTGTTCAATTCAACGTTCAGCTCAAAAAATCAATTTAATGAATCGGTTAATTTGTCCGATTACCTCGGGAAAAAGAACGTTGTCTTGTATTTTTATCCCAAAGACGACACGCCGGGCTGCACCCTAGAAGCCAACCAATTTACCCGGCTAGCCGAAGAATTTGCCAAAGCCGATACGGTGGTTATCGGTGTGAGCAAGGATTCTTGCGTCAGCCATGCGGATTTCATTAAAAAATTCGATTTGAAACTGGATTTACTGGCCGACGTCAACGGCGAACTCTGCGAGAGCTACGGCGTATGGCAGGAACGGGAAAAAAATGGCGTAAAAAGCATGGCTCTGCTTCGCTCCACGTTCATTATCGACAAGCAAGGCGTATTGGTTGAAGCAGCCTACGGCGTCACGCCCGAGGGTCATGCTCAAGAAATATTGGAAAAAGTGAAAACCTTGTAAGCAATGACAAACTTTAATTTCACCTTGCATCATGCCAGCCTTATCGTTGCCGATACCGCAGTATCGCTGAAATTTTACTGTGATATTCTCGGTATGCAACAGACCGACAGACCCGATCTGGGTTTTCCAGGCGCTTGGTTGCAGCTAGGCGCTCAACAGATACATTTACTGGAACTGAAAAATTCCGACCCGACAACCGGTCGCCCTGAGCATGGCGGCCGTGATCGGCATATCGCCTTAAGTGTGCAGGAACTGGCACCGGTTAAGGCTGTGTTGGATAAAAACGGTATCGCCTATACCTTGAGCAAATCAGGACGAAAAGCGCTGTTTTGTCGCGACTCGGACGGCAATGCGCTGGAGATTCTTCAGCAAACATAATCACTTTGATTATGTTTTTTCCCGATTAGCTAGCATGGAAGCCGGTATCCGGCGCCATAGAAGAAAAGGGCGGAATTTATTAAAGAGCTCTGAGCCAGATCGTATGATCAACATACGAACCGCAGGTAGCGGGTCAAACCTGTAACTTGGCATGAATATCGACGCTAAACTCTAGCTTATTGATAAGCAGTCCAATGACGGTATCATGCATCAAAGCCGACTTGGAAAAACAGATGGTTTTCCTTGTCAACCGTTTGATCCAAGTTCGTGGATTCAAGTTTTTGCGTTCAATTTTCTGGGTGTTCCGCTTGCCAACTTGATGTTTGGCAGTGTCTAAATGGCGCTCGTAGGCCCCCCAATCATCGGTGTAATAACGGGTAATGTTGAACGCTTGAAGCAATGCCTTCAGTTTCTTGAAGACCTCATCTTTATGGCTACAAATAAGTCTATAATCGCACAAGACTCATACATTTAAGGTTTTAATCATGAATCGATACAAGCAAGTTAACCATAAAAAATCCGGCGGAGCCGTAATCTCGGGAGCAATTATTTTGATTACTTTAGCGAGTGTTGCGTGGTTTTATACTAAGTATCAGCAGCATGGCATTGTATCAGGGCCTGAGACGCAAGCTCTGACGCTTCCTTCGGTTTCCAGGGTGACGGGTGCAATCGATCCTCTTTCGGTCGGTGCGTCGATAGATGGGGTGGCTACGACGGAAGACAATTCTGAAACCAGGGCTGATAATGTGGTAGAGCTACAGCAGGACAGCTCATTTGTTTTGCCGGATCTCGAACATAGCGACGCACTGTTGCGAGAGAAAATGGCGGGTATTTCTCCGGCGCTTGCCGAGTGGCTGAATGCCGATCAGCTGATCAGGAAATATGTTGTTATTGCTAACGATTTTTCGCAGGGATTGCGACTTGAAAAGCATTTGCGCTTTCTTAAGATGGAGCAGCCGTTTGCTGTCGATCAGGATAATGAGAGCCGGTTTATCGCCACTAAAAGTTATCGGCGTTATGACCGGTTGGCAGCGGCAATCAATGGGATGGATGTGCAGGCAACGCTGGCGGTATATAAAAAATTCAGGCCGCTATTGTTGCAGGTTTTTAACGAGTTTAGTTATCCGGTTGAGTACAGCTTGGAAGATATTTTAACAAAAGCGGCGGCGGTCATTCTTGCTGCACCTGTCATGGACGGGAAAATTGCCTTGGTAAGGCATGCGATACATTATAAGTTTGCCGATCCTCAGCTTGAAGCATCTAATCCGATTCATAAACAGATGCTACGCATGGGGCCTGAAAATACCCGTATTATCCAACATAAACTGCGCTTGCTGGTTGAAGGTTTGGTTAATCAAAAGGAACAATAACTGAAAAATGGAACGCAGATGCAGCTTCCGCTCCTGCTCACGCTAAGCGCCTACATCCCTGTAGGCGACGCAGATTATTAAGATAAAAATAAGATTTTTTTCTTAAGTTATCTGCGTTCTATTACATTGATGGTTGAGTGGTTACGAATAATGTTTAACGCGTCCCAAACACTATGATGGTTTTGCCGTGTGCGGTAATGAGTTTTTTATTTTCCAGTTCTTTTAAAACGCGTCCGGCCATTTCTCTTGAGCAGCTGACCATGCGACCGATTTCTTGTCTGGAGATATGCAATTGCATGCCATCGGGGTGTGTTATTGCCTCGGGACCTTTGCACAAATCCAGCAAGGTTCGTGCAATTCGCCCTTCAACATCCATAAACGCCAGATCGCATAAATTACGGCTGGTTTTTAATAGCCGCATCGATAATTGTTCACCTATCATGAATAAAATATCAATTCCATGCCTCCCCAGGAGTTCTTTTTTCAAAACCTGGCGTAGTCGTTCGTAGCCTATTTCGGCCAGTCGGCACTCGTTACGTGTTTTAACGCTGACTTTTCGCGTTTCAGTCGCTTTAAAAACGCCAATTTCACCGATGAAGTCATTTTTATTCAAGTAAGCGAGTATTAGCTCATGTCCGCCTTCAGCTTCTTCAACACAAATACTGACCGACCCGTCTATGATAAAATACAGTCGGTCGCCGATATCGCCAGGCCGGATAATGGTGGCTTTGGCGGGATATTTTTTGATATGGCAAAAGCGTAAGAAATGTTCCAGCGCTTCTTTATTGGGGGGGGCTTGGACTTTAAGTGTCATAGCAACAATTTATCTATTATTAAGTAATGTGGTAAATACGGCTAACAATGCAAGATTCTAACAAAAAACCGACATTGTTACTCTGGTAATAAGCATTTTTATGCTACTCTATGCGTCATTTTTAACCTGGAAAATAAAATAAATGCAAGTAACAGTCAAATGGGTCGATGGCGTGATGTTCGTCGGCGAAACCGGCAGTGGACATGCTGTTGTTATGGACGGTCCTCCAGACCACGGCGGTCGTAATATAGGTATGCGCCCCATGGAAATGCTTTTATTGGGCGTGGGCGGTTGTTCATCTTTTGATGTGGTGCAGATTTTGCAAAAAGGCAGAAATAACCTTGTTAACTGCGTAACTGAAGTTACCGCCGAACGGGTTGATGCTATTCCGAGCGTGTTTAGCAAAATTCATCTGCATTTTATCGTTACCGGCCATGATTTAAAGACATCGGCTGTTGAAAGAGCAGTAAAATTATCCGCAGAAAAATATTGTTCTGCATCCATCATGCTGAGCAAGGCAGTGGAAATCACCCATGATTTTGAAGTTATTGAGGTTTAACTACTTTGAACAAATTGCAATTACACGGCTTTAATAATTTAACAAAGTCACTTAGTTTTAATATCTATGACATTTGTTATGCGCCGGCTGAACAACAGCAGGCTTATATCGAGTATATCGATGAAGCTTATAATGCCGATAAACTAACCCAAATCCTTAAGGATGTCGCCGAAATTATCGGCGCACAGGTTCTCAATATCGCCCGCCAGGACTATGAGCCGCAAGGCGCCAGTGTCACCATGCTGATCTCCGAGGGCGAAGCGCCGCCGCCGCCCAGCATGAACAGCCAATCGCCCGGCCCCTTGCCTGAAACGGTGCTGGCACATCTGGATAAAAGCCATATTACCGTGCACACTTATCCTGAAAGTCATCCCGATAATGGTATCAGCACTTTTCGCGCCGATATTGATGTTTCCACCTGCGGCCGGATTTCGCCGTTGAAAGCGCTTAATTATCTGATTCACAGCTTTGAATCCGATGTGGTGACTATGGACTATAAAGTGCGCGGTTTTACCCGCGACATTTCCGGTAAAAAACACTATATCGATCATAAAATCACCTCAATTCAGGACTATATTGCTTTGGATACGCAAGAAAGTTATCAGATGATTGACGTGAATGTGTATCAGGAAAATATTTTCCACACCAAAATGATGCTCAAGGAAACCGAGCTGGAGAATTATTTATTCGAAAAGGAATGCGACTTGTCCGCCGATCAAAAAGTGGAGATAGAAAGCAAGCTGCATAAGGAAGTGACTGAAATTTTTTATGGGCACAACTACCGTCAGCGATATGAAGAAATTAAATCCTGATCTTGATTTGTAGGGGCGAATTCATTTGTCATGGGCGACTAAAGTCGCCCCTACAGCGTCCTCTGCTATTGCGTCGTTATTTCAATTGCCGTGCGATTAACGTAATCGGATGCAGTACTTCCAGCGCTATTCCACGCTCCCTTAGTCCCGCCGATATATGCAAAGCGCAGCCTATGTTGGAGCTGAGCAGATATTCCGGCGGATGCTTTAAAGCGGCTGTTAACAGGTCGCTTAACAATGCATCTGCCATTTGCGGATGATCCAGCATATAACTGCCCGCCGAACCGCAGCATTGTATCGTTGCAGGTAGCGGCGATATTTTAATATCAGGGATTTGTTGCAGTAACTTTAGCGCCCCTTGCTCCTCGCGCATCACGTTTTTTAACGAGCACGGCGTATGCAGGCATACCGATGCGGTCAATGGCAGCAGTTGCCCGCTAAGATCGCAATCTGATTCGATTAAAAACTGGCTGATATCAATCACTTTTCCGGCAAACCCGGCTTGTTGGTATTCCTGCATCTGACTGCCGCAACCGCTGGCGATGGTGACAATCGCATCCAGGTTGTTATCGGCAAAAGCACTGCAATTGGTTGCCGCCAAGCGCTCGTAGGTTTCACTGTCTCCGTCATGCAAATCCAGTGCGCCGCAACAGCTTTGCCGTTCGGGTACGGACACATTAAATCCTGCTGCGGTTAGCACCTTGATGGCCGCATTGACGGTCTGATGATCCAGCAAAGCCCCCATACAGCCTATAAACAAGCCTACATTGCCCCTGACTTCGATAGTTGCCGGATAATGCGGCGCCAAAGCTGTAGGTTCATGATAATCGGGTAATAGGCGATCAACCTTGTCCAGTCTTAACAATCCGGGCAGTCTGAGTAATCTAGCCGTTTTTTGCAAACCAGTGGTTTGATAGAGCCTTAAACCCGATTGCGCCAGACGTGCGGCGGTTTTGTTATGGGAGACTCTTTTTAACAGAGACACCGACAGCGTCGCATCGCGTTCCTCCCTTATTTGTTCGCGAAAATTATTAATCAAGCGTCCATAAGGCACGACAGCCGGACAAACCCGCTCACAAGAACGGCATAACAGGCAGTTGTCGATATGCTCAATCAGCTTTTTCGATGTTGCCAGGTGCCTGCCTGCCCAAGCCTGAATTAACGCAATGCGTCCCCGGGGCGATTCGTTTTCGTTCTGGGTTTGAGTGTAGGTGGGACAATGCGGCAGGCATAAGCCGCATTTAACACAGATGTCAGCGTCGGCCAATAAATTATTCATGTTGTTGTGCGGTCATTGCGTTAATTATTTCGGAGTATTCGTCGGTTTTCGGCCGGTATAAAAACAGCCCCAGCGCGGACAGTCCGGTGAATATGTACAAGGTGTTGAAACCATCGCCCAACACAAACATAACCAAGCCGAAAACCCCGACCACTTCTATCAGCGACATCGAAACGATAATAGTCGCCAGATAGCGATTTTTTGCTTCGGCAACCGCTCCATGCGTTGCTCTACCTCCTGCATCCATGCAGTCGTCGGCAACCGCTCCATGCGCTGCATGTGAACGAGGCATGGTTTGATTCAGCCGAAGCTGAATGTGTCGGATCAGGTTAGTCAGCGGAAAGGTTGCGATCGCAACCACATAAAGCACTGTTCTGATCAGCACCCGCTGCGCTTCAGGCAAGGGCTGTCGTAGCTGTTCGCCCAAGGTATGACAAATAATAATATAAGTTGCCAGCATAATAAACATCATGCCCACAATGAGCCAAGGCAGGACAAGATCAGGCTTTGATTGTCCGCGATTAAGCCGGTTCCCCATAGTGTTTCCTGTTAAGTGAATGTAACCGACTATGATACCAAACCCTGTTGCTACGGCTTACTTTTCTATAAAAACGTTTTAGTTAATGGCTGTTTTTTGGCTGAAATAATACAGATAATGATATGATCCAAAACGAACAAATTTTGTTTCAAAAACGACCCAACATTTTCGCATCAACCAGGAGACAGACATGCCAAAATATATTATCGAACGCGAAATCCCCGGCGCAGGTTCATTAGCTTACCGCGAGTTACAAGGCATTTCGCAGAAATCATGCGGTATTCTTAGCGATATGGGGCCGAAAATTCAGTGGGTGGAAAGCTATGTGACCGACGATAAAGTCTATTGCGTTTACATCGCACCGGACGAAGCAACGGTCAGAGAACATGCCGAAAAAGGCGGATTCCCGGCTAACCGTATTTCCCAAATCAGATCCATGATTGATCCTACCACTGCAGAATGATTCCGTTTCTAACGATCATGAAGGCCGCAGGGTATCACTCCGAAAAATGAAAGTTGTTGCGGGAGCGACGTCCACGTCGCGACGTAGGCATCGCTCCCGCAAGCAAGGCGGCTCATCGGTCAATTCATAAACAAGCAGAGAATCTACGATGAAAACAAAACATACAATCAAAGTTGCCCGTTCGGTGTTAGTTTGTACCGTCTTGTTGAGTCCGGTGCTGGCGCAAGCGCAAATATTGGCGATGGTGAATTACGAAAGCAAGCCGGGGCAAACGCCAAGGCGCGAGGGCATTGCGATTATCGACGTTGATCCGGCCTCAAAAAGTTTCGCTAAAATCCTTAACGATATTCCGTTGCCGACTGATTTAGTCGCCCATCATATCTTCTACAACAAAGACCTCAGCAAGGCTTACATTAGCTCTTTAGGCAACGGCGTGCTGCATGTTATGGACATGACCCGTCAACCTTACCGCCCTAAAAAAATCGATGTGCCTGACTGTAAAGTGGGTGAAGATGTCGTCTTCTCCGGCGACAATAAAACCTGGTATTTAACCTGCATGGGTTCAAGCAATGTGATAGCGGGCGATGCGCAAACCGACAAACAGATCAAAGTGATTGCCGCCGATGCGGAAAATGCGTTTATCCGTTATCCGCACGGCATCAGCATCAATGACGACATCGACCGCATCATGGTTACCAGCACCGTGCGTCCGTCGGATCTGGGCGATGCGGGCGAAACCGTAAGCGTTATCGAAGCTTCCAGTGGCAAAGTGTTATCCAGCCATAAACTGTCCGATAAACCTTCGCCGTCAGGTTCAGCGCCGGTAGAGGCGGTTTTTTTGCCCGGATCGAACCCGCCGATGGCGTACATCAACACCATGTTCGGCGGCGAGGTCTGGACGGGTACCTGGAATGCGGAGACCAAGAATTTTAATTTTCAGCAGGTGTTCGACTTCAATGCCGTTGAACAGGGCGTGCCGTTGGAAATCTATTTCAATGACAAGCATGACCGTATGTACATTACCACGGCCAATCCGGGGCATTTCAATATCTTCGACATTAGCGAATCGGTGTTGAAACCGAAATTGATTAAGGCTATACCGGCTGCGGGCGGGGCACACCATGCGGTACTTTCGCCCGATGAACAGTATGCGATCGTGCAGAACAGTTTTATCAATTTGCCGGATATGAGCGACGGCTCAATCAGCGTAATCGACTTGAATAAGCAGGAAGTCATAGCCAGTATAGATACCTTTAAGAAACAGGGGCTTAATCCTAATTGTATTATCCTGATGCCGAGATGGCATCACGACACTGCGCATTAAAAACGGCGTAGAGGTGTAGAGTACGCGTATGTGCCCTACATAACTTTTTGATCGGGAGTAAAAAACATGATGAGTTACGAGAAGGACTTTTATAGCTGGACGCATGAGCAAGCCGAACTTTTAAGAAGCGGACAGTTTAACAGTCTTGACATACCCAATTTAATAGAGGAAATCGAAACGATGGGGCGAAGTGAAAAGCGGGAACTCGAAAGCCGACTCACGGTGTTGTTACTGCATTTCTTAAAATGGAAATATCAAGAGGTAAGGCGTGGAAGAAGCTGGCAATTAACTATCGATGAACAGCGCATTCAGTTTGAAGAAACCCTCAATGACAATCCCGGGTTAAAATCAAAATTAGACGAGATTTTAAAAAAGGCTTACAGGCTCGCGGTCATTCAGGCTTCAAGAGAAACAAAAATCAGTAAAAATGTTTTTCCTGAAAGCTGCCCGTGGGAATTAGCACAGCTTTTAGAAGAAGGCTTTTATCCCGATTAAACCTATGATTGCACACAAAACCGACTGAATAGGCGGGCAATAACCCCCCACCTATTTTGCAAAATATCTTATTGAAAACAGATGTCTTTTTGCGCGTTGCCTAACACCCGCTACAAACGCCGCTGTTTAATCGCCTGCGCCAATTGATGCACCGCCATCGCGTACTTATCGCTGTTATTGTATTTCTTGATGACTTTAAAATTGGGGTGTACATGCCAGTATTCGTTACCATTGATGGCGCTCAGTTCAATGATTGGGCCGCCGCTATAAGCTTTGGTTTGTTCCGCTACCGGCATGTTGTTTTGCCAGCCGCTACGCGAAAAATAATGCGCCACGCTGCCGATTGCATCGTGCTGATCCCAGAGGTCGCGATGCCCATCGTTGTTGAAATCGACCGCTAGCTTGCGGAAACTGCTGGGCATAAATTGCCCCAAGCCCATTGCACCCGCCCAAGAACCAACCGGCTTAAGCGGCTCGTAGCCTTCTTCGCGGGTCATCAGCAAGAAATTTTCCAGTTCCGTGGTAAAAAATTTGGCGCGTCGTTGGCTGTCGAATGACAGCGTGGTTAAAGCATCCAAAATGCGCGTCTTGCCAACATTGCGACCGAAAAAAGTTTCCACGCCGATAATCGCAACGATATATTCGGGATCGACACCGTAAGTTACGCTGGCTTTTTGGATAGCACCGGCATTGCTGTTCCAAAAGGCTATGCCATTAGATATATGCGCTTCGGTAACAAATTGCCGGCGATAGCGCGTCCAACTGCCTATTTTTGGGTGAGCAGGTTTGGGGCCGCGGTATGGCGGCGGATTTTCCAGGCGAATAACATAATCCAGGCGCTTGGCCTGCGAAAACAAGCCGTTCAAATAGCTTTCCGAAAAGCCGTGTTTAAGCACCATATGGCGGATAAAGTTCTGTACCGGCAACGAATTGGCGTAAGTTCCGGTTAAGCCCGGCGCTTGATATTCAGGGGCATGTTCGAGAATAGTGCTGGTATTGGTATTGGTATATGGCGCGTCGGTTTTAACGGCCGGATTGCTGGCGCATCCGGTAAGCGCTAATGCCAAAGCCAGTTTGGATAAGCGTTTATAGCCAGTATTTTTCACGGGGGCCTCTTTTGTGGTTAAACGATGTTGGATAAAATTGTAGCGCGGCTTTAGCCACTCTACAATTCGGTTTTTATTTCATTTTCATCTTCAAGCCGGCGCTGCAAAAAAACACCTGATCGCAATGCTGTCCCATTAATTGGGCGGCTTTGCCGGACAGGTCTACAAACTGCCTGGCCAGACGGTTGTCGGCGATGACACTCAGTCCGACTTCGTTGTGCACCAGTACCATGTCGCAGGTTAACTGTAGCGCTGCTTCCAGTTCCTGCAAAATGTCCGCTTCGGGGATTTGGTGATAAAGCTGGTTGTTCAGCCACATCGACACACATTCAACCAGCACCGATCCCCGGCATTTTTGCAATACTTCAAACAGTTTAACGGGTTCTTCAAGGGTGACAAATAAGTCCTGTCGGCGTTGTTGATGAATCTGTATACGCGCTTGCATTTCGTCGTCAAAAAATTCTGTCGTCGCCAGATAGTAAGGTTTTTCCGTTGCCGCCTGCTCTAAAATAAAGGCTTCCGCCAACCGCGATTTGCCGCTTTTGATGCCGCCTATGAATAATGTTTTCATGACAGCAAGGCTCCGGCTGTTAATAGGCCCAGAACGATCAGGTTGATGCCTGTTTTCATTTGCAGTGCTCTGGCTAATGCGGATTTATCGACCGGATGGATCGGTAAACCCAGCGTGGGTTTATGTTTTATTTGGCCGTGGTAGCTGGCATCGCCGCCCAAGGCAACGCCCAAGGCTCCGGCCATCGCCGCAATAGGGTAGCCGGCATTGGGGCTTTCCATCTTTTTGCCGTCGCGCCGTAAGCATTGCCAAGCGCGTTGCTTGTCTTTCGCCAATGACATAATCAGCAATGCGGTCAGCCGGGCAGGAATGTAATTGGCTATATCGTCGACTATCGCCGCCGTTTTGCCGAAATAAAAATAGCGTTCGGTTTTATAGGCAATCATCGAATCTAGGGTGTTAATGGCTTTATACACGGCAATCCCCGGCAGGCCGAATAGCAGCAGATAAAACAGCGGCGCGATCACGCCGTCGCTGAGATTTTCCGCCCAGGTTTCAAGCCCTGCTTTATAGATTTCGATGTCGCTCATGTCTTCGGTATCGCGGCTGACCAGATAGCTTAGCGCCTGTTTGGGATGCTTGGCGGTTAGCAGTGCGACGACGCTTTCGTGCAGCATGTTCATGGCCAGGCCGGTGGAGGCAAGCACTGCCAAAACCGGCAGCGACAACCGATCCGGCAACAAGCCGCACAGAGTAACAAGCGTGACGCTTATCAACAGAGTCAGTGCGATTAAGCCGGTCACCAATAGTGCGCCGGACAAAATACGGTCGCTATAAAAACGCCGTTCAAACGCATTAATAAAATCCCCCATCCATACCACTGGGTGTTTGCAGGGAAATTCGCCGAAAATCATATCGACAAGATAGGCCAAAATCGCCAATTCAAAAAACATCAGTCTGCCTGTAACGCTTGTAAAATGGCGGCTATATCCAGATTTTCCGCGACCATATCGGCAAAGCCCTGTATTTCGGCTTCGCGATAATGCGCATAGCGATAGCCCTGATACTGCGGATTAATGGCCTTAAAGTAATCGGTACGAAACGCATCGTGATCAAAAACCCCATGCACATGGGTTCCGGAAAACAGGTCGCTTTGATAATACAGCGGATACTTGTCCATGCGTCCGCAATGGATTTCATAACCCTTAATCCCGGCGTATGAAAACAGCCGATACTGCCCGCGTGCGAGTATTTTGGGGCTTTGATAAAACACCCTGTCGTCGATAAAACTCAAGCCTGTTTCGACAATCGCAGCTTCATGTTCAAGCGCATCGGGGTCGTGCAGACTCCGGCAGAGCATTTGATAGCCGCCGCAGATGCCGAACACCGGCTTATTGAACTGCAAAAGTTCCTCGAACAAGCCCTGACTTTTCAGCCATTGCAAATCCCGGATCACGGTTTTACTGCCCGGCAACAGCACCATGTCGAAACCTGCCAGCGGGCGATAGGCGTGAATCAGTTCGACATAAAGCTCGGGATCGCCCATTAACACGTCGAGGTCGTTATAATTGCTCAGGCCCGGATAGGCGATAACCGCAATGCGGATTTTGGCATCAATCAGGCGTTGCCGGTAATTGCGCAGCGACTGGGAATCTTCCATATCGATATTCAAGGACTGAAACGGCAGCACGCCTAAAACGGGAACGCCGAAGCGCTCGGCGATGATTTTTTCGCCTTCGTCGAAAAAACGCCGGTCGCCGCGAAATTTGTTGAT
>JAURVK010000108.1 GCA_030655535.1 Methylobacter sp.
CTGCGTCACAGCCATTAAGGAACAGGCACGAAATAAAGTGAGCAAGTTTCCAATAGCCGGAGTGCAGGCATCCCGTGCAAACGCAAGCAAAGCTTGCACTCCCGCTACAAACTTATGGCGCGAGTTGTTCACGTTATTTCATGCTCATTCCTAAGTTAAGATATGGACATGATTGTGGGGGCGACTTAAGTCGCCCCCACATCAGCAATTATTTTGTCGTGTCGCTTAACTTAATGGCAGAGCGTGGGAACGAGCGATGCACTGCGCATTCACTTATGTACATAGCTATGCCCTGAGCGGCGGGGTTTTACGCTACATATGGATAAAAACAATGTAGGGAAAAATTGTGATAGCGGCTAGATGTTATACGGCGACTCGGCATTACTGTTGTTTGAATGGATAATCGAATGATTTTAATGGATAATGCACGTCTATTTAGTTGATCTAACCTACGCAATGAAGCAATGAAAAAAAAGATAGAGAAACTTATCCTGCAAGCCGTTGAAACACTTAAATCAGCCGGTGTTCTCGCTCAGGAAATTACCCCGAATATTACTATTGACCGTACCCGTGACGCACAGCACGGCGATTTTGCTTCTAATCTGGCATTAATGCTGGCAAAACCGGCAAATACAAACCCGCGCCAGTTGGCCGAAAAACTGATTGCCGCGCTGCCTCAAGATGCCGCCATTAGTAAAGTTGAGCTGGCAGGGCCAGGCTTCATCAATTTCTTTATCGATCCCACCGCCCAATATCAGGTTATCCGGCAAATTCACGACCAAGGTCGAGAGTTTGGCTTGAGCCAAGTCGGCGCCGGTAAAAAAGTTCAAGTTGAATTTGTATCCGCCAATCCTACCGGGCCTTTGCATGTCGGTCATGGGCGTGGAGCCGCCTATGGTTCGGCCGTTGCCGATCTATTGCAGGCAGTCGGTTTTGAGGTGCATCGTGAATATTATGTCAATGATGCCGGTCGGCAGATGGATATACTCGCCACCAGTATCTGGCTCAGATACCTGGAAGAATGCGGCGAAGTGGTGCATTTTCCCAGCAATGGCTATCGCGGCGAATATGTACGCGAAATTGCCTGGGACATTCATAAAAATGCCAGTAATGACTATCGTAGACCCGTTGAGCTGGTGTTTGAAGACATACCGCTTGATGAGCCTGCGGGCGGCGATAAAGAAATACATATCGATGCGTTGATAGCCCGCGCTAAAACCTTGCTGGGAACATCGTTATATCAGGACTTTTTTCAAATAGGTTTGAACAATATTCTCGAAGACATCAAGATTGATTTAAGCGAGTTTGGCGTTGACTATCAAGAATGGTTTTCAGAGCGCCAATTGATGGACGACGGCTCGGTGGAGCAAGCGCTGGAGCGCTTGCGTGTTGCCGGGCATCTGTATGAACAGGATGGCGCGACTTGGTTTGCCTGCGCCAAATTGGGCGATGAAAAAGACCGGGTAGTGATTCGCGATAATGGCCAATCCACCTATTTTGCGTCCGATATTGCCTACCACATGAACAAGCTGGATCGTGGTTTCGACCAGATCATCAATATTTGGGGAGCCGATCATCACGGCTACATTCCCCGAGTCAGGGCGGCCATTCAGGCCTTAGGCGCGGATGAATCCAAGTTAAAAGTACTGCTGGTGCAGTTTGCCTCGCTGTTTCGCGGAGAAGAAAAAGTACCCATGTCGACCCGCTCCGGCGAATTTGTGACCTTGCGGCAATTGCGCAATGAAGTCGGCAAAGATGCGGCGCGCTTCTTTTACGTGATGCGCAGGTCGGAACAGCACATGGATTTCGACCTGAAACTGGCGACCTCTAAATCCAACGAAAATCCGGTATTTTATGTGCAGTATGCTTATGCCAGAGTATGTAGCGTATTGCGGCAACTGGATGAAAAAAACTGGGAACGGGATTTGCTGCTGGGCATGTCAAACCTGACATTATTGACCGAAGAGCATGAAACCAATCTTCTGGGAACGCTGGCGCGCTATCCTGAAATGCTGGAACGTGCTGCATTGCAATACGAGCCGCATCAGCTGATTCAATACCTGCGCGAATTGGCAAACGAGTTTCATACTTACTACAACGCGCATCAATTCCTGGTTGACGATGCAAAAATTCGTAATGCAAGGCTTAATCTGATTTGCGCAGTAAAACAGGTATTGGCAAACGGTTTGGACTTGCTGAATATCAACACACCTGAAGCAATGTAATGGCTAAAGACTACAAACACAGAACGCAGAATAAGAATACCGCGTCCACATCGTACAGACAAAAACCGCAAAGTCTTAGTCTGTGGCGATGGATGTTGATTACGGCATTGATTATTTCGTTTGTAGTCTTTTTGGTTTATTTGAG
>JAURVK010000077.1 GCA_030655535.1 Methylobacter sp.
ACCTTGGGAGTTTTTTCCATTTCCGCAATGGTGCCGTCACCGGACCATTGGGCGACTACACGCAAGCCCATTTCTTCCAGCAAAGTACGCGAAGCCCAGGCATCGCCGCCGATGTTGTAGTCGCCGATAACAGCGACATCATAAGGCGTCGTGGCAAAGCTTTCATCGCCGTCACGGTTTTCCAATACCCAGTCCCGAATTGCATCGTTAGCAATGTGATGGCCCAGCGATTGGGAAACGCCGCGAAAACCTTCGCAACGAACCGGCACCACAGGTTTGCCGATTTCTTTGTTGGCTTTTTTGGCGACCGCTTCAATATCGTCCCCAATCAAACCGATCGGGCATTCCGATTGAATACTGATGCCTTTGTTCAACGGGAATAATTCCTCGATTTCGTTCATTATTTTCGCAAGCTTTTTATCGCCGCCGAAAACAATGTCTTTTTCCTGAAAATCGGAAGTAAAGTTCATCGTGCCGAAAGTATTGATGCCGGTAGTCCCTACATAATAGTTACGACGACCGGCGCGCGAATACTGTCCGCAACCGACCGGACCGTGCGAGATATGAATCATATCTTTAATCGGGCCCCAAACCACGCCCTTGGAACCGGCGTAAGCACAACCGCGAATGGTCATTACGCCGGGCTGGGATTTACGGTTTGAAGTAATACATTTGTTCGATTTTTCCAGGGATTGATCGTTAACCGCCAAATGCTTGGCGCGATCTTTCCTTGCTTGTTCGGGATAGACTTCCAGCACTTCTTGAATAAGCGCTTCGGTCTCTTCTTTTGTTAGAGCAGCCATGAGTGTCTCCTACTTATGTCGTGGGTAATCCCCCAACAGACAGGTTTTAGGACGGAAATCTATAGAGACGCAAGATTTTGCATCTCTATAGGTGTTCATTTGTTAAGCGGTTGCTTCCGCGGCCGCTGTTACACCGATGATGGATTCGTCTACGTCATCGATAATACCGAATTCCATCATCAGTTCTTCCAGTTCATCCATCGTGATGGGCGTTGGAATAACGAAATTCTTGTTATCACGAATTTTTATAGCTAAATCACGGTACTCTTGCGCCTGTTTATGTTCTGGCTCGTATTCGATAACAGTCATACGACGAATTTCAGCGCGTTGTACAACGTTGTCACGCGGTACAAAGTGAATCATTGTCGTACCGATTTTTGCAGCCAGAGCCGAGATCAATTCATCTTCACGCGCAGTTTCGCGTGAGTTACAAATTAAACCGGCCAAACGCACACTGCCTGAGTTAGCGTATTTCACAATACCCTTGGCAATGTTATTAGCCGCATACATCGCCATCATTTCGCCCGAGCAAACGATATAAATTTCTTGCGCCTTGTTTTCACGGATCGGCATGGCAAAGCCACCACACACAACATCCCCAAGTACATCATAAAAAACGAAGTCAAGTTCATCATCGTAAGCACCTTCTTCTTCAAGGAAGTTAATCGCAGTGATAACACCGCGACCCGCACAACCGACACCAGGCTCAGGACCGCCTGATTCAACGCATTTAATACCGCGGTAACCCGCTTTCAGTACATCTTCAAGTTCTAAATCTTCAACACTACCCGCTTCGGCAGCCAAACTCATAATAGTAGTTTGAGCTTTCGCATGAAGAATTAAACGGGTAGAGTCGGCTTTTGGATCGCAACCGACGATCATTACACTGTTGCCCAATTCCGCTAACGCAGAAACCAGGTTTTGAGTTGTAGTAGACTTACCGATTCCACCTTTACCGTATATTGCACATTGACGTAATGCCATGATCTTCTCCTCTTATAGGACGTTGTTGTTAATGACATTAGGGATAAAGCAAGGGGTGTGCCACAATCTAAAATGACGTCTATCTAATTGAATAATAAATATTAAATTTGTTTAAGCTAGGGGTAAACAACGTTGTGTTTCAAACATTTTGTAATGCTCTGTAGGCTTGGCAACAGTGCGGTTATTTTTGGAGTCCGCTTTCCTGTTCCGATGTGCTGCGTCACTGCCATTAAGTTAATGGTTGCGTATATCCAGCGACTGGAGTGCAAGGCTGGCCTTGCAGTATGGAGCGGTTAGTACAAGGCTAGCCTTGTACTCCAGTCGTGCCCGCCTTAAAGTTACAGCCTATAGAGAGGTGACTGTGTGTAGATAGCTCAAACAACAGAAGGATTGTTATAAACAGGACAAAACATTCAAGGCATTCGCCAATAAATAAAGCCAGCTAACTTCAGGTTAATCAGCTGGTTATACTGTTTATCAAAGCCCGCTAAAAACTGGATTGAATTTTGCTAAGTAAAAAAGACATACCTACTTAATAATGGAGTTTGCAATGTCTTCTACTATCTTTTCTGAAATACTAAACGGTTTGTACGAAAACGAAGTCGTACCTTATCTGGGGCCGGGCGCGCTTTTCGATGCAACCAATAAACTAACCGGAGCACCCATGCCTGCCGATAGCCATAGCTTGATTTTGGCTATGAATAACGGCAACCCGATGGCCCCCAAACTTATGTACGAGTTTCCCAGGGCGGCCATGAATCAGGAGCTAAAAAGAGGCAGGAATTTTCTGGGTCAGTTTCTGACCAAATTATACGGCGAAACCGAATATACGCGTGCGTCAGTGCATAATTGGCTGGCGGAGTGGCGGCCTGCTTATGTTGTCGATATAAACAGGGACACCCAATTGCAAGACAGCTATTCCGATGAAGAACATACGCTGATTGTCGGCGTCGCAAGAATCAGCGCCAGCCAGTTTCGATTTAAAATATATCACTTCGATGGCACCGATTATTTTGAAATCCCGCAGGAACAGATTGACCACAGGCTGCCTATTTTATTTAAACCTCTGGGTACGCCTAAACCGGAAGCCAACTACATCGCTTCAGATGCCGATTATGTCGATTACATAACCGAATTAATGGGAGGCTTCGCTATTCCCGATTTCCTTAAAGAGTACCGCAAGGGCAAACAATACCTGTTTATAGGTATGCCGTTAAACAGGGATTCGGAGCGCATGGTGATGAGCGACATCGTTTACGGCGCGGCAGAGAAAAAAGGTTGGGTTTTAAACAAAAACCCGACCGATAAGGAAATCCGCTATTGTAAAAAAATAGGCTTGGAAATCCTGGATGTGGATGTTGAAGAACTACTGGCTGCCGTACTTGTCTAATGGCCCAGTCCGACGCATTCACTAATCATCGTCTGCTGCTTTACTACAAAGGCGACATCAGCGCCTTGATGCTGTTCGCCCAGCACAGCAACGGCAGCATCTGCTTTCCGGAGCCGCTGCCTGCCTTGTCCAGCGCACTGGAACCTGAAGAGTTTAAACCTAACAAAGTCAGTACTCATCCGGCCATGCTGCTCAACAACATCAATCAGCTTTTGCAGCTGGACAACGACCTGTTGCGCATCGAACCGGAATATAGCGAGCAAATCGACGCGCCCGGCGGCATTATCACCGTCCACATGGCGCGTTTCATGCTGCTCGACCCGCCGCACAAACTGATGGAAAGCAGGGATTGTCGGATGAGAACCTTGCCGGAGCTGCGCGGCAGGCCGCCTGCGGAAATGGAGTTGTTGCGCCGCGCCTATGCCAAGGTGATGTAGGCCCGAGATGTTTGATTTCATGGACATGAGCTACGATGAGCCCGGCGAACCGATTGGTTCGGGGCCGTATATCCCGGATGCCGGGGAATGTATGCGTTGCGGCATCTGCATCGCTAGTTGCCCGACTTTTCGCCTGTTCCAGATCGACGAAGAAACCCCGCGTCGGCGCATCCGCACCATCAGCAAACTGCTGGTTGAAAACCTGCCGATCAGCGCCGATGAGCGCCGACATCTGGATAACTGCGTACAATGCCGGGCCTGCGAGACAGTGTGTCCAAGCCGGATGGCTTACGGGCAGTTGTTCGATCAGGCTCAAGCCGAGTTAAAGGTTAATCCGGGTTGGTTGGCGAAACTGGCTTTCAAGCTGATCAGGGTAATCGCGCTTAAAAACACTTGAAAATAGAATTCAAATAAGGTATTAAGCCTATCATTTTGATTTTCAATGATAGCAAAACCAACCCCTTCCATTATTCATCACTTTTCCAGTATTAAAGACCCCAGAGTAAACAGGCAAAAGAAGCATCAACTACAAGATATTTTCTTTATCAGCATCTGCGCTACTATTTGTGGAGCTGATAATTGGGTTGCTATTGAAGAATTTGGTCTAGCAAAAGAGGAGTGGTTCACTGAATTGCTGGGTTTACAGCATGGCATACCCTCGCACGATACCTTCGGTGAAGTTTATGCCGCCATTGATACCGACCATTTTAGCGTCTGTTTTTCCCGCTGGGTTGCTGATTTAGCCAGCTTAACCGAAGGAGAAGTGATTGCGATAGATGGCAAATGCTTAAGGCGTAGCGTAGACAAGGCCTCAAAAAAAGCAGTTATTTATATGGTTAGCGCTTGGGCTCAACAAAATAACCTGGTTTTAGGCCAAGTTAAAGTCGATGATAAATCGAATAAAATCACGGCTATTCCAAAGTTACTGTCACGGCTTGATATAGCGGGGGCAGTGATTACTATCGATGCGATGGGTTGCCAAAAGAAAATAGCCGAACAGATTAAACGGCAAGGTGGCGATTATGTGTTTAGCCTGAAAGGCAATCAGGGCAACCTACATGACGATGTTAAAACATTTTTTACTTTGTCTTTATCGCCGGCAGTTGCCTCTGTTAGCTATGACGGTGAACATGGTCGAATTGAAACCCGCACAATTCGTGCGACAGACGATATAGACTGGCTGCAAAAACGGCATAACTGGAAAAACTTACAAAGCATCATCGCAGTGACTGCGAAAAGAGACATCGATCAAAAGATTACTGAAGAAACACGCTATTTTATCAGTAGTCTTGATGCAAATGATCCGAAGCGATTAGAGCGCGTGGTGCGAGCGCATTGGGCTATTGAAAACAATCTTCACTGGGTTCTTGATATCGCCTTTGAAGAAGATAGCAATCGAACTCGAAAAGGACATAGCGCTGCTAACTTGGCAGTTATCCGGCATATTGCCCTGAATCTGATCAAGACTGAAAAAACATCTAAGGTCGGCATCAAGATCAAGCGATTAAAGGCCGGATGGGATAATGATTATTTACTTCGCGTCCTCGGGGTAATTTAAGCGCGATTGCCCTGCGTTGCAATGCAGTCTAGTCAAATCGCCGACTATTGACAACTCCCGGCCAGATGACAGTGGCTTGAGCAATTCGCCGATATTGGTGTTCAACAAGATGGGGCGAAAGCTCCGGTATAACGATGAGGCTAACCATGACAAACCAGAAAATTCCACACCCACCGATGACGATGACAAACCTGTTTCTTTTGGTGTTTGCCGGACTGTGCCTGACGATAGCGCTTGCGATCGCCTGGGTGCTCGGCATCACGCTGTTTTTTCCCGATGGCGTCTTGGCCGGATTTCTCGTCGAACGGGCCGACATTATCAGGGCTCATGTCGATTACCTGATGATGGCGCAGTTTCTGTTCATCTTTTTTCTGCTGTTTCGGCAGTATTCCATTGTTCCGCCCGTCTGGGTTGTTGCCGCCTGTTGTTTCGGGGCTTTCTTCAACCCATTGGCATTTCTGGTCAGGGGTTTGACACCGAAGTCCTCCATTGTCGCGGCGATTCCTGTTGAACCGCATTTTCCGCTTCAGGCGGGATTGAGCTTCACGCTGACGACCATCGGGTTTCTCACCGCCAGCGCGCTGGTCGTCAGGGCGGTTTGGAAATCGAGATCGGTGAGGAGTTGAGGTCGAATTGGCGGCTACCAACTTAAGCCGTTCATGGTTCGACAAAGCCTTTAGTCCTGAGCGGTAGACAAAGGGTCACCACGAACGGCTTAATCTTAAACTGTCTAGCCGCTTAAGTGGGAAGCCGAATTGGTTATCCAGCCAACAACGCACCGCCAACCTATCCGGCTGTATTGAGATAATAGTGCCCGTCGCCATGGCTGATTACCCGTTGATAGGGCAGGGCGTCAAGCTCGGTGAGGTAGGCAATGGAGTGGGTTTTGATCAGGCAATAGATAACTTCACCCTCCTGCAAAGCCATGTCCCGGCAAGCGCCCGGCGTAATTTCGGCCAGCAGCGTAGTGCCGCAATCAACTTGCACGATCAGGCTTTTCCCGCTAAGAATCAGTGCGCAGATTCGGCCCTTGATTTGATTTTGTATCGATATGCCGTCGATATAGCTGCGCGACAGGGCTATATCGTTGGCGCGTATCGACACTTGGGCCTGACTGTCGACAGCTAAATGGGGTCGTAGCGGTAAAGTCAGCGGCAGGCCGAAGCTGTGGGCCAGGCTGCAACCGGCCGGATAGTCGTGGCTGCTGATGGTCACCGGCAAGATGTTGTCGATCTGGCGGATACCCAATCGAGTTGCCTGCGCCCTCAAGTTGGCGGCTCAGGGATTGCACCGAAGTCAATGCAGTTTGGGGGCTTATTACCGAAGGATGGCTGCACGCTTAGGCAAAGGCAAGGCGATTACCGCTACCGCGCATAAACTTGCTCGATTGGTTTATGCCATGCTGACGCATGGGAGCGGGTATGTCGAGCAATCACAAGCCTATGATGAGGAAAAACTTCAGGAACGCACCCTTAAATATCTTCAGCATAAAGCCAAAACCTTGGGTTTTGATCTTGTACCTATCGCTGTTTGAGGGTTAATTTATGTCTATTTATAACAACATATCTTATTGTTTTTGAATGTATATTTAAGCTGTTTCTTGAGAGAGAGCTTGTCGAAGGACCTCTTAATTTAATATCGATGTACCCTTGATCTGCACGTAAACCGCCATGCCGATCTGCAAACCCAGCAATAACGCCGATTTGCGGGTGATGTGCGCCAGTAGCGCCTGATCGCCAACCTGGTCGCATCGGTTCCCTACCGATTGCGACACTTCTGACCTCCATGGATGGAGGAAATGCCGAGGACTGCCGGGAGCAGTCTCGGCCGCCATCCTTGGCAGTCGTAACTGCACCACAGTCTGGCTGTCGCGACCATCGGCGATGCCGGTGATGGTCGCAGGCAGCACATTGAGAATGCTGGTGGCGGTCGGCGCTTCAAGGGCGATACTGACATCGCGGGCGTAAATCTGCACTCGCAACGGCGTGCCGACCTGGGCATCGACCATCGGTAGGCTGAGTGAACCCCCGACAAAGGCGACGCGGGTCAGATGATAGTCGGCTTCGTGTTCGATGACGGTCGCCTGCCAAACCGTGGCGGCCTCCCTGTCTTGCGCCAGCGGTACGTCGAGACGGCTTTGCGTTTCCGACAGCGGCCCCGAAGCCAGCGCCTGACCGCCCTCCAGAATCACCAGAGTGTCGGCCAGTTGCGCGACTTCCTGTTGAGAGTGGGTGACGTACAGTACCGGAATGTCCAGTTGCTGATGCAGGCGGCTTAAAAACGGCAGGATTTCCTGTTTGCGCTTGAAGTCCAGTGACGCCAGCGGCTCGTCCATCAGCAGGATTTCAGGATTAAGCGCCAGTGCGCGGGCGATGGCGACCCGTTGCCTTTCGCCGCCGGACAAGCGTTCCGGCATACGTTCCATTAAGTGGCCGATGCCCAGTAATTCGAGGGTTTGCTCCAGTTCGACCGCGCCTGGGTTTTGCTTGATCCGCTTCAAGCCGTAGTGCAGGTTATCCCGCACCGTTAAATGCGGAAACAGGTTGGCTTCCTGAAATACATAACCCAGCGGCCGTTTATGCGTGGGAAGGAACAGGTTTCGTTCGCTGTCTTGCCAAATATTGCCGTTGATTTCCAGCTTACCCTGCGGAGCGCGTTGGAGACCTGCGATGCAGCGCAGCAGCGTGGTTTTGCCTGAACCGGAATGGCCGAACAAAACCGTAATGCCGGTGCCGGGCAGCTTTAAGTCGACGTCCAGTTTAAAGTCGCCGTAATCGAGCTGGAAACGGGCCTGGATGGTTGTCATGTATGTAACTCGATCATTTAAGCGGGTGGGCGACAGGATGCGATTTCAGCGCGGTGTACAGTACCAGCAACACGCTAAACGAGAACAACAGCAATACGCCGGCCAGCCAGTGGGCTTCGTTGTATTCCAGCGCTTCGACATGGTTGTAGATTTGCACAGACACCACGCGGGTTTTATCGGGAATATTGCCGCCGACCATCAGCACCACGCCGAATTCGCCGACGGTATGCGCAAAGCCTAAGATAGAAGCGGTCAGGAAACCGGGTTTCGCCAGCGGCACGACCACGCTGAAAAAAGTATCCAAAGGGCTGGCGCGCAAGGTTGCCGCAGCTTCCAAAGGCTGCTCGCCGATGGCGCTGAATGAGGCTTGCAAGGGTTGCACGACAAACGGCAACGAATACAGCACCGAGGCGATCACCAAGCCGGGAAAGGTGAACGGCAATGTGCCCACGCCCAGCCAGGTCGTGAACTTGCCGATTGCCCCGGCCGGGCCCATCAGCACCAGCAAATAAAAGCCCAATACCGTCGGCGGCAGTACCAGCGGCAGCGCTACGACGGCATTGATGATGCCTTTCCAGGCGGAATGCGTCCGGGTCAGCCACCAAGCCAATGGGGTGCCGAGCACTAGCATTAACAAGGTGGCGATGCTCGCCACCTTGAAAGTTAATAACAGTGTGTCGAGATCGGCAGGGCTTAACATGAGTATTCCGTATTATTTAGGCAAACCAAAACCGTATTTTTCGATAATCGCCAATGCCGGCGGCGATTTGAGGAAGTCCGCCAGGGCATGAGCGGCCGGGTTTTCGGCGCCGGTTTTCAGCAATACGGCCATTTGCCGAAATGGGCTATGCAGATTATCCGGTATAATCCAGCCGGAGCCGCTGCCGATTTTGCCTACAGGACGTAGGTAAGGGGCGTGAGCAGGAGCGGAAGCTTTTCCGCTATTAACATCAATGACTTGCGCCAGTCCCACAAAACCCAGTTCGGCATTGCCGGTACTGACAAACTGAAAGGTTTGGGAGATGTTTTCGCCCATTACGAACAAGGGACGCAGTTTGTCCAATACGCCTAGACTGTTCATCACCTCCACTGCGACCACACCGTAGGGCGCATGGCTGGGGTCGGCCAAGGCAATATGTTTGAAATCACCGGTTTTCAGGATTTCTCCTTGGCCGTCGACATAGCCCGGTGTCGCCGACCACAGCACCAATTTGCCGATAGCGTAAACAAAATGGCTGCCGCTAACCGCGAAACCGGATTTTTCCAGTTCCAGCGGGTATTTTTCGCTGGCCGACAAATACAGGTCAAACGGTGCGCCGCTTTGAATTTGCGCGAAAGCTTTGCCGGAAGAACCAAACGACAGTTTGGCTGTGTGACCGGTGGCTTTTTCGAAAGCGGCGGCAATTTCGGTCATCGGTTTAGTGAAATCCGAGGCGACGGCGACCAGGACTGTCACGGCCCAGCTGGCTTGACTTAATAGTAGTAACGCTAAGGCTAAAATCGGGCGGAAAGAACTGTTTGTTAACATAGGCTATTTTTTTTAAAAGGGATGTTTTTTATTATGCGTTATCCAGAGCGGGAATTTTTATTCCGGTAAGCGTAAACTATAGCATTTAACTATTTTAAGCGGTGTTGCCTTTTATTGGATAAATTCAAGAAGGATGGATTTTTATTATCCGCCAAGTGTAAACAATTAAGCGGATTGATATAATGAACATTGATTTTGTACTGCGAAACTGGAACGCTTGGGCCCCCGGAATAAGCCGTCACGAAGATTGGCGAAATTGGCATGAGCATCAGACCTTTGCCCAAGCGGAAAAAGCCGCTATACCGATTACGGTGCCCAAGATACTCCAGCGCAGATTAAGTCCATTAGCCAGGGCGGTTTTTAATGCCGCGGACGGTTGTATTGATAGCGATAAGTCATTGCCCATTGTTTTCAGCTCTGCCCATGGCGAAGTGAATAAGTCATTGGAGATGCTCAAAAGCATGCAGAAAGGTGAGGAAGTTTCGCCGACAGCCTTTAGTCTGTCAGTTCATAACGCCATATCGGGATTGTTTTCCATAGCCTATGACTATCATCAGGAAATTACCGTGATTGCGCCGGGCCAGGACGGCATTGCTCCGGCGTTTGTTGAAGCACTGGGACTTTTGCAGGAACACCATAGTGAGGTGCTGATCGTGTTGTATGATGAACCGCTATCGGATTTTTATCCGTCGTTGCCGTTTGCGCTCAATGCGCCTGCCATTTGTGCATTGGCTTTAAAAGTTTCTTTAACCGGGAGTGGCTTGCCGTTGCGGTTTTGTAGAACGCCTGCGCATCGAGATGATGGCGAGCAGGCCTTGCAGATACTCTCTTTTATAAAATTTCTTGTTGCCGACGATAAAGCGTTGGTGCTGGGCAATCATAGACATAGCTGGGAATGGTACAAAAAATAGCAGCAAAATTAGGCTATGGCTGGCGTCTTCTGGCAACAGGATTGAGTTTTTTTAGTTTTGGCGTGGGCGGTTTATTGCTGTGGGTATTCGTGTTTCCGGTGTTGTCTCTGTTACCCGGTAATCCACGACAAAAGGTCGGTCGGGGCCAAAAAACGGTGTGTTACAGTTTTTATGTCTTCATTGGTTTAATGCACAGACTTGGGGTGATGACTTACGAAATCGTGGGTCTGGATAAGCTTAATCGCCCAGGGCAGTTGATCATCGCCAATCATCCAACGCTGGTTGATATTGTTTTTTTGATCAGTCGAATCAAACAAGCCGGCTGTATTGTCAAAGCCAAGCTGTGGCATAATCCGTTCATGCGCGGTCCCATAATTAATGCGGGATACATCAGCAACGGCGATCCTGAGCAAATGATAGCCGAGTGCGTTGCCTGGCTACGTTCAGGCGGATCGATGATTATTTTTCCTGAAGGAACGCGATCAATACCGGGCAAGCCGTATCATTTTCAACGGGGCGCGGCAGTCATTGCCTTGCAGGCGAATGCCATTGTGACCCCGGTGACGCTGAGCTGTTATCCTTGCACCTTAACCAAAGCCGAGCGGTGGTATCAAATTCCCGATTGCCGCTTTCACCTGACTATGCATGTCGGCGACGATATTGCGCTGGATGAATTTGCCGAACTCAGTCCAAAATCGATAGGTGTGCGTCGCCTTACCCGCTATTTGCAAGATTATTTTACCCAACAGAGAACTTTATAAGCACCATGGAAAATGAATTAAAACAATTAATTATCGATACGCTGGATTTGGAAGACATCAGCGTGGACGATATAGACAGTCAGGCGCCGTTGTTTAACGACGGCTTGGGACTGGATTCTATCGATGCGCTGGAATTGGGTTTGGCTATCCGCAAAAAATACGACGTAAAGATTGATGCGGATAAAGAAGACGTGGTGAAGATTTTCTCCTCGGTTTCTACGTTGGCTGAATACATTCAAGCCGCGCGCGGTTGAGGCGATGATGATAAAAGAACGCGAAGAAATTTTAACGGCCATCAAGGAAATTATGGTCGAGCTGTTTGAAATGGACGAACAGGCCATCACCCTGGAAGCGCGGCTGTACGAAGACCTGGATTTCGACAGTATCGATGCGGTGGACATGATCGTCAGGCTTAAAGAAGTGACCGGCAAAGCGATCAAGGCCGAAGATTTCAAAACGACCCGCACCATAGGCGATGTGGTCGAAGCGGTTTATAAAATGCTTAATAGCTAATAGGCATTTGTTTTTTCGTTTCCAGGCGCTACGTCACTGCCATTAAGTTAAAGATTTGGTATATTGCGGGCGCGAATTTATTCGCGCTTTTAACCTACCGCGCGAATAAATTCGCGCCCACAAAT
>JAURVK010000078.1 GCA_030655535.1 Methylobacter sp.
TACTCACCATAAAATCAGCTGTGGCTGTGCCCTTGCTGGGTGTGTTGCCTTATACGGAAGTCGCTGATTTCGATTTTCTCTCGGGACAACTGAAGCTATAATTCACCTTTGCTAATGCCTTTACGGGCAGAGTGGTAAAAATAAAACATGACAAAGTCTCTCTGAAAGCCCTATTATTTTCAATTTTTCTCAGCTTGATTATCCGTTTAACTGACGGCACAAGGTTAATGCATGTCGCTTCGCCATAACTTATCTATAAAGTTCTCATTAGTAAAATTTATTTTAGTTGTCGGTACGTTGTTGTCCGGATGTGCCGCGACCCGGCAAATTGTGCTTGATCATCCGTCGACTCAGGTCAGTCAGTTTCAGCCTTTACAAGGCTTCCAGGTCATTGATGGCGATGACTATTATGTACGGTTGATTTCGGAGTTCGATTTTAAAGGCGAAAATGTTTTAAAAAGCGGCTGTACCAATATGGCGCCGTCTTATGAAAAGGGTGATTTATCGGCGGCGCTTATTTACAGTGTGCGTAACGAGACGCTTAAATTCAACCGTGAAGCCACCGGTTTTTTGTATCAGGCAACCACAGGCAAGTGCAACTTTACTTTCGATGCTAAAAAGCTTTACCTGACCCCGTGGATCCGGCTGGATTCGGGTAAGGAAACCCTGGTCGATTATAATTTTTACACCAATGCGAATAGCGATGTGGATGTGTCGGGTCTGGTCGGCAATGTGAATGCGGCCGGCAATTTGCTGGCGCTAACAGGTGTCGGTATGGGGGTTGCGATCATGGGGCAGGTTGCCGGGCAATGGGTAAAGAGCAATCAGCAAGCAACGGCGGCAGCGACAACGCCGACGCCTCATCAGTCGGCCAAACATAGTTCGGAGTCGCATTCACTACCGGCAGCCACGGCTTTTTTGGGTAAAATCGGAACGCTTAATCAGGTGATATTTAAGGTTTATGATGTGACGGAAGGCGGGTTTAATCTGCTGGGTTCAGATACTAAACAGTTGGGCGAACTAAAGATTTATCCGGAAATCCTGCCTTCTTTATTGCTAAAGACGACCGCCGACGGCATCCCCGATGCGCGCGATTTATCGTTTGAAGAAATAGGCTATTCGCCGATAAAATCAGCGGCCGGGGAAATCAATCTTCAGCAATTGATCGAGCAATCGAAGCATCCGGCAAAACCGAATTTAAAACCTAATTGGAATAATTACCAGGAAGTGGAGGGTGTGTGCCGAAAATTGAAGCTGGTGATGAAGGATTTAGGCTTCAATAAGTTTGATCGCAATGCGGTGATTTACTATTTCCTGGCTAAAAATTCCGATTGGAATAACTACAACATCAGTCGGAAAAAGACGCAGGGAGAAGAAATGCGGCCCAAGGTCATAGAAGCTTATCGCAGTAAAAACTTTGCCAACTGTCTGGCGGCTGACGACTATGCGGTTATGAAAGCGATGGGTTTGCCGGTTAATACGCCGTCTGACTGGGATCAGATGGGTGAGGCGAGTCATAAAAAAGAGCAATTGTTTACACCGCTTAAGTCGATAGAGCGACAGTTGGTTGCGGTGTTGAAAAATTCAAACAAGACGGAAATGGAGCAGCAGCTGTTTCCTTTGCTAAATACCGCAAAAAATGGCGACGGCAGTGTGTTGCTGCAAAATCATTTAGGTGATTTCGGCTTGGGATTGTTGCTGAATCCTCCGGTAGTGTCGGCAGTCCCTGCCCCTGAGGAAGTATCGGTCGATCCGGTTGCCTCTGCTGTTGCGCCTATTCCTGGCGAGGGCGTTATTGTCAGTGCTCGTCAATTGGCGCAAGTCTTTTCAGGGTTGTCATTAAACGAACTGAGTTGTGCGCGGCCGGTTCCTGATAACTTGGGCAAATCTGCGGGTATTTTATTGTTCACCACTAAAGAAGGTAGTGCGCGTATTAAAGGCGGTGCGATGGAATTTGAATTTTCCGGCGGTAAGATTACGCGTATTGCATTTCAGTTGTCCACTTACCGGGATTTCGAACAGGATCTGTTGGATAGGCCCGAAATTGGAGGCTGTCGAATTGATCCCGCTTTTCTGACAAAGTTGCACTAAAGCGATAAGGTTATTTTGATATGGCTGCCCCGTTATGAAAGTTAACAAAATTCTTTTTTGGGCAACTGGAAAGTAAATTGGTTTATAACATAAATTAAATATGGATTTAGGGAGGAATATAATCCATAATATTTGTGCGGTAAATAATCAATAATAAATAACATTATCAGGAGAAACATTATGGCTTTAATTACTTGGACAGCTAGTCAGTTCGGCACCAATGTCGGCTTTGCAGATGATGAACATAAGATTTTGTTTGATAAGCTTAATAAATTGTATGATCTGGCAACAGGTGGAGCACAGCGCTCTGCAATAGGTGCGCAATTAGATGATTTGATTTCTTATGTCGTTGATCATTTTGCTCATGAAGAAAGAGAAATGTTGGCAAAAGGTTATGCAGGTTACGATCGCCACAAGGCAGAACATGAAGCTCTGATAGGCATTTGCGGCGGTTTGCAAACAAAGTTTCATGCAGGCGAGGCAGAAGTTGACGAAGGCGTTGGTCAACTGGTTAAGGGTTGGCTGGAGAGTCACATTCCTAACTTCGATATGGCTTATGCAGATACGTTAAATAGTTGATCGGGTTTCAACGTTAAAAATAAAAGGCTTGTGAATTGCATTGATTCACAGGCCTTTTTTTTGCACCGAATAAATTCAAGAAAGGACAGCTGGTATAGATTGCCCTCATAGGTTAAAATTGAAAAGTTTATTTGTGATAATTATTACGTAAAGGGAATCGGGCTAGTCTGGTATGCCCCAACATTACGAAACGATATAACGCATACAAGAGTTTATAACTACTAACGAGGAGGCTGCTCCGTGAAGAAAACAAAGCAACTGTTCGCAGGTCTGATCTTAATGGCTTTAGGCCTAGGGACAGCGCAGGCGGATTACACGCTCAATTTAATGAAAGGGGTTACAAAGGTCAGTAATGACATTTATGACCTGCACATGTTGATTCTATGGATTTGTGTATTGATAGGCATCGGTGTGTTTGGGACTATGTTCTACTCGATTTACCATCATCGTAAATCGAGAGGACATAAAGCGGCACAGTTTCATGAAAATACGACAGTTGAAATTATTTGGACGATTATTCCGACCTTGATTTTGATTGGCATGGCTATTCCGGCCACAAAAGCCATGATAGAACTGGATGATGTGCAAGATTCCGAAATGTCTATTAAGGTAACCGGACATCAATGGAAGTGGGAATATGAATATCTCGATAATGGGATTCATTTTTTCAGTAGCCTTGATGAGGCAAGCAATAAAGCGCGTCAGATAGGTTCGGGCATAGATCCGAGATCGGTTCCTCATTACTTGTTGAACGTTGATAAACCATTAGTTATTCCAACTAAAAAGAAAATTCGCTTTGTATTTACAGCGGCAGACGTAATCCATTCATGGTGGGTACCTGATCTGGGCTGGAAAAAAGACACTAACCCTGGTTTTATCAACGAATCATGGACTTCTGTAGATAAACCCGGTACTTATCGCGGTCAATGTACCGAGCTTTGCGGTAAGGATCATGGTTTTATGCCAATTGTTGTCATTGCCATGGATGAGCCTGACTACAATGTCTGGGTAGAGCAACAAAAAACGATTGCAGAGGCGGAAGCAGGTTCGGCAGATAAACAATGGTCTACCGAAGAGCTGGTTGCTAAGGGTAAATCCGTTTATGAGACCAGCTGTTCGTCTTGCCATATGGCAGACGGCGCCGGACTGCCGGGTACTTTCCCTGCGATAACGGCAAGTCCGGTGGTAACCGGCGATATGAATGCTCAAGTTAAGCTAATGTTGGACGGAAAAGGCATGATGCCGGCTTTCGGAAAAATGTTAAGCGCAGCGGATTTCGCTGCAGTTGTAACATATACCCGTAATGGTTTGGGTAATTCAGTGGGGGATTCTATTCAACCTTCTGCTATCCAAGCTCTGCAATCGGCAACGTCGGCGGCAGATAAAAATGAATAAGTCATTGCGTTCTTATCGATCTAATCTTTTTTATAGTTTCAAGAGGTATAAAATATGTCTGCTGTAGTCGCTGAACATGATGATCATCATGATCATGGTCCTGCTAAGGGGCTCTTAAGATGGGTTATTACCACCAATCATAAAGATATAGGCACGTTATATTTGCTGTTTGCGCTGGCGATGTTTTTTGTTGGCGGCGCAATGGCGATGGTCATTCGCGCCGAATTATTTGAACCGGGTATGCAGTTTGTTAATCCCCAGTTCTTTAATTCAATGACCACCATGCATGCCTTGGTTATGGTATTCGGCGCAGTCATGCCGGCATTCGTCGGTTTGGCCAACTGGATGATTCCAATGATGATTGGCGCTCCGGATATGGCATTGCCGCGCATGAATAACATGAGTTTTTGGCTACTGGTTGCCGGCGTTTTATTGCTGGCCAGCACCTTGTTCATGGAAGGTGGCGCACCTGCCAGCGGTTGGACTTTGTATCCGCCCTTAGTATTGCAAACGGGTAATGCATTGCCTTTTGCGATTTTCTCGGTGCATTTGTTGGGTATCTCGTCAATCATGGGTGCCATTAACATCGTTGCAACTATTTTCAATATGCGTGCTCCCGGCATGACCTTGATGAAAATGCCGATGTTCGTTTGGACTTGGCTGATCACTGGTTTTTTGTTAATTGCCATCATGCCGGTTTTTGCCGGCGCAGTGACCATGTTGTTAACCGACAAATTCTTCGGCACCAGCTTTTTTGATGCGGCAGGTGGAGGTGATCCGGTTCTTTATCAACATATATTCTGGTTCTTTGGACATCCCGAAGTTTATGTAATGATTTTGCCTACTTTCGGCGTGGCGTCTACCATCATTCCGGTGTTTGCTCGTAAGCCATTGTTTGGTTACAGCTCAATGGTTTATGCGACGGCTGCCATTGCATTTTTGTCGTTTATCGTCTGGGCTCATCACATGTTTACCGTGGGTATGCCGATAGCAGGCGAGTTGTATTTCATGTATGCCACCATGTTAATTGCAATTCCTACCGGCGTTAAAGTGTTTAACTGGACTGCGACTATGTGGAAAGGTTCGATGACCTTTGAAACACCGATGCTGTTTAGTATTGCTTTCGTCGTTTTGTTTACGATGGGCGGATTCACCGGCTTGATGATGGCGGTCGCTCCTGTTGATTTCCAGTATCACGATACTTACTTTATTGTTGCGCATTTCCATTACACATTGGTTCCTGCTTCCGTCTTCATATTGATGGCTGCCGGCTATTTTTGGCTGCCTAAATGGACAGGGCATATGTATGACGAAAGAATTGGCCGCTTGCATTTCTGGTTGTCTGTCGTCTCGGTAAATATCCTGTTTTTCCCTCAGCATTTCTTAGGGTTAGCCGGTATGCCGCGCAGAATACCCGATTATGCCGTTCAATTTGCGGATTGGAATATGATTTCCAGTATCGGTGGTTTTATATTCGGTGCCAGTCAACTGCTATTCCTGTATGTCGTTATCCATACTATCAGAGGAGGAACCGGCGAAAAAGTAACGGCTGAGGTGTGGGAAGATGCAGCCAAACATAGCTTGGAGTGGACTTTGCCATCACCGCCCCCGTATCATTCTTTTACTACGCCACCTACAGTTATACCTACTGAACATATCTAGGGTAGTGCGTGCAGGTTGCTTTCAAAAGTAACCTGCTTTAGATAACGTATCGGGTGAAATAATGAATACCAAACAGAAAAATATTTTGACAGCAGTGATTTTGATCTCAATTGCAGTCATTATTTATGTTTTTGCAGTGATAAGAGCGGTTTCTCAATGAATGAAGCCGTTAAGCGAAAGAACGTTAAGCTGGTTCGCATACTGGTGTTTGTTGTGTTGGGAATGTTTGGTTTCGGCTATGCTTTGGTTCCGCTTTATGATGTATTGTGTGAAGTAACGGGCATTAACGGAAAAGTTGAATCGGCTGCTGTCAAGGAAGTTAACTACGTAGTTGATAAAAACAGAGAAATTACCGTAGAATTTATGACGGCGCTGAATGAGACAACACCGATGGTGTTTCGTTCGGAAATAAAAAAATTAAAAATTCATCCGGGCGAATATTATACGGTGAATTTTTATGCGGAAAATAAGACCGATAAAGTCATGGTTGCTCGGGCAATTCCAAGTATTTCGCCCGGACTAGCTGCTGAATTTTTTAAAAAAACAGAGTGTTTTTGTTTTTCAGAGCAGACATTTAAAGCGCGAGAAGGCAGAACTATGCCGGTGCGTTTTGTTGTTAATCCTGAAATACCTGAAAAATATAAAACAATTACACTTGCATATACATTTTTTGATAATACTGAAACATCAGTAAAGAAATAATAGGGGAAGTTTATGTCTACAAGTGACGCTTATTACATTCCGCATAAAGCCACCTGGCCGGTCGTTGGGACTGCCGGTTTAGTGACGATGCTGGCTGGATTTGCAAATTATCTAAATGGTTCGTCAATCGGTTCAACCATGATGGCGTTGGGGCTGATTGTATTTATAGTGATGCTGACCGGGTGGTTCACCTTGCAGTCCGGGGAAAGCGAATCAGGCATGTATAGCACACAGGTAGGTATTTCCTATCGTATGGGCATGATGTGGTTTATCTTTTCAGAAATTATGTTTTTTGCCGTTTTCTTCGGCACACTTTGGTATACGCGTAATTTATCGGTGCCATGGTTGGGAGGAGAAGGTACTGGCGCAGCGACTAAGGAACTATTGTGGCCTGCTTTTGAAGCCGTCTGGCCTACAAACGGTCCCGGCAAAGTCGGCGGCGAATTTGAATCTATGGGGGCATGGGGTTTGCCTTTTCTGAATACCTTAATTCTGCTAACCAGCGGCGTGTCTTGTACCTGGGCGCATCACGGCTTGCTGGCAAAAAACCGTGATCAGTTGATCAAAGGATTGATCGCTACTGTAGGTTTGGGACTGTTGTTCGTCACTTTTCAGGCAATCGAGTATCACGAAGCTTATACCGAAATGGGATTAACTTTAGGATCGGGTATTTATGGCTCTACTTTTTTCATGCTGACCGGCTTTCACGGTTTTCATGTTTGCGTAGGAGCAATTATTCTGAGTGTTGTGTTGTTTCGTAGCTGGAAGGGCCACTTCAAACCGGAAAATCATTTCGCTTTTGAAGCCGCAGCTTGGTATTGGCATTTTGTTGACGTGGTATGGTTAGGCTTGTTTGTATTTGTTTATGTAATTTAAGCTAAACAGCCATACCGAAAAAAGCGCTGTCTCGCAGACAGCGCTTTTTTTTTGTCGGAATGGGTGAGTCGTTGTTATATTAAATACAATGGAACGCTGATGAATATGATAAACATAGATAAATCTTATTTAGGAATGGAATTTTAATAACTTGAGCAATGGTAAGATGACCGTTGTTGTGGGGGTGACTTCAGTCGGCCATTGAGCGGTAAGTCATTTAAGAAACGCGTAAACTTGCTCAAGTTAAATCATGCACGTTCTTTATTAACTGGGGGTGCCTTGCGTCGCCTCCACAATTTAGCACATGTTCAGGGTATTTTATTTTCATTCCTTAATCATAATTATCAGCGTCATCTGCGTTCTATTTTAGGCGACTGAATAGTAGTGAGTAGTTTTATTTGACGGGAGCCGTTGTAGTTTGATGTATTCTGGCGCCCAGTCCATGAGGCGTGATCATGCCGGTTGCAAGGGCTATAAAAATAAAAATGAATAATACAATTGAAAGGGTAATGCGAAAAGTCAGCGCTTTAACTGTTTTTTCGGATTGTTCCTGGGTCTTGTGTTTAACCAGATGAAATAGCGCTGAGCCCAGGCTGATAATTATCAGGATAAAGGCGATAATAACGGTGCTTTTTATAATCATGAGTGCAGTTAAGTGGGTGGCTAAGGTTTTCGTATTCTCGGTTATTTAGGTGCCTGTGCCAATAGCTAAAGAAAAAATGCATGATCCATCGGACACTATTCAATGAAGTTTAAAATTATTCCAACGTTAGTTTATTTGTGCCTATTGCCGGTGTTGCTAGCATTGGGACTATGGCAATTAGACCGCTCAGAACAGAAACAGGCATTGCTTAACTTGCAGGAACAAGCGGTTGCAACTGAAATACTGCATTTGCCTGCGGTTATTGAAAACGATGCGGAGGCACTAAGATACAGACAAGTCGACGTTACCGGGCGATACGATGTGGCGCACCAATTTTTGATAGATAATCAAATCAGCGGCGGCAAGGCAGGCTATTTTGTGTTGACGCCATTGATATTGACGGGTGATGCCAGGGCCGTTTTGGTGAACAGGGGTTGGATTCCTTTAAATCAGGATCGGTCGGTTCTCCCCGATTTGCCGGTTAACCAGGCACAAACAACGATTACCGGACGGATTAATGATTTCCCCAGCGTTGGTATAAAGTTAGCCGGAGCGGAAATTCCAACAGCAAGTTGGCCATCGGTAGTGCAGGTGGTAGACAGTGATGTTTTGGCTAAAAAATTAGGCTATTCATTATTTCAATTTCAGCTTGAGCTGTCTAAAGAGCTACCTGACGGATATAAACGGGAATGGCATACAACAACCATTATGCCGCCCGAACAACATACGGCCTATGCAATTCAGTGGTTTGCATTGGCATTGACGCTAACGATACTATTTATTTGGTACGGTTTTAAAAATAACAATGCAAAATCAGAAGACTAAAAATCACCTATTAATAATAGTTCTATTCGGAATGACGGTTATTCCATTTTTGATCGCGTGGGGATTAAAAGAACATCCGCAGCTATTAAATGGGCAAACCAATCATGGGCAGTTAATAACGCCGCCACAAACAACCGAACGCGGAGATCTGACCGGTTTTGATGCGTTTTCAATCGACAATATGGCTGAGCTTAACGGGCACTGGCTGCTGGTCAACGTGATTCCCAACGGCGATTGTAATGAAGTCTGTCTTGAAGCTATTCATAAAACCAAGCAGTTACGGCTGATGTTAAACAAGGAATTGACCCGTACGCGTCGAATGGTCATCGTCCTAAAAGAGGTTTCGCCGGAAGTTGCGAGCCAATGGTGGGAAAATGACCAGACCTTATTACGAGTCAAAGCCAATGATGCCGTTACCCAAAAAATCACAGCCATCAGGCAAGGTCATATTCCTGATGGGATGCTGCTGCTAATGGACCCATTGGGTAATTTGATGATGCAGTATGAGCCGGGTTTCGATCCTTACGACGTAAAAAGCGATCTTATGCATCTTTTGCGAATTTCACAAATCGGATAGTGGAAAATAAAATGTTTAGAAAAATAACTCTCTTTAGCAGTATTTTAGCTTTAATAGTTATCGTAGCAGGTTCATACGTTCGCTTATCCGGGGCAGGGCTAGGCTGTCCGGATTGGCCGGGATGTTATGGACAAGCCGTTGTCAGCGATCATACCGATTTTATAGCACAGGCGGCTAAGACTTTCCCCGGTCAGACTCCCGATATAGCAAAAGCCTGGAAGGAAATGAGTCATCGTTATCTGGCCGCCATCTTAGGCATGGCTGTGTTGTTGCTGGCGATGCTTTCGTGGCGCGTACCACAAGCTCGCGGGGCGGCTGTCTTAGCCGCATTAGGTCTGGTGCTGTTGGTAGGATTGCAGGCGGCATTAGGCATGTGGGCGGTAAAATTGTACGTTATGCCGATTGTGGTAACCGGTCATTTATTGCTGGGAATGATGACTTTCTGGCTGCTGTTTTGGCTGTATTTGCGGGTTAATCCGAAGATTTTGTTATTAACCATACATAGCAAGGGTTTGGTTGCATTTACCCGATTTGCAATGTTGGTGTTATTTGCAGAGATTGTTTTGGGCGCTTGGGTTAGTGCCAATTATGCCGCATTAGCCTGTTCGGGGTTCCCTGAGTGCAATGGTTTCTGGTGGCCTAAAGCCGATTATCAAACGGCGCTGAATTTATTTAGCGGCTTAAACACGGGTTATACCGGTGTCATCGCATTCGATGCGCAGGTTGCCGCAAATTGGTTGCATCGAGTCGGGGCGCTGATTGGTTTTATGGTGCTCACTCTGGTGATGTTGAATGCAACATCCGTTCGTCATTCAACACCGATCAGAAGAGCGGGTTTATGGCTGAGTGTGTTACTGTTGTTACAGATCGGTTCAGGCATTATCGGCATTAAACTCGGCGCGCCTTTATGGGTCGGGATAGCGCATAATGCTTTTGCCGCGTTGTTGATGTTGCCGTTGATCGCTATCGGTTTTTATAGTCGATATGCTTATGTTGAAGAGCTAAAGCCTGCCGTAGAAGTTGAGCCGCAAGTTGTTCCGGCAGCGGAAGAGGCTTATCTTGAGCCGGAACCCGAGTCGCTATACTTACGCCTTAAAACACAGTTAACGCGAACCCGCTCCGGACTTAGCGGGGTATTGGCTCATATTCCTTTAGGATCAAAAGGAATTGATGAAGATTTGCTGGAAGAAATTGAAGCCAGTTTGTTAATGGCCGATATAGGCGTGGATGCGACCACTGAAATCATCAAACGCTTGACTGAACGCGTTGAACGGCATCAGCTCAATGACGGCGCGGCTTTATCAGCGGCCTTAAAGCAGGAGCTGCTGAGCATGCTGCAACCGTGCAGCCAAAATTTGCATATTCCCAAACAGGACAAACCTTTCGTTATTCTGGTCGTCGGCGTCAATGGCGTGGGTAAAACCACAACGATCGGTAAATTGGCCAAGCGCCTACAGGCGCAAGGCCATAGCGTCATGTTAGCCGCCGGAGATACCTTTAGAGCGGCGGCTGTCGAGCAATTGCAAACTTGGGGCGAGCGTAATAACATTCATGTGGTGGCTCAGCATACCGGAGCCGATTCGGCATCCGTCATTTATGACGGCGTACAATCCGCACAGGCAAAAGGCATTGATGTTTTGATTGCCGATACTGCCGGACGCTTGCATACCAAATCCAATCTGATGGATGAATTGAAAAAAGTAAAACGGATTATCGGTAAGCTGGATGAAACCGCGCCGCATGAAGTGCTGCTGGTATTGGACGCAGGCACCGGGCAAAACGCCTTATCGCAAACCAAACTGTTTAATGAAACGGTTACCTTGACCGGCCTGGTTCTGACCAAGCTCGACGGCACTGCAAAAGGCGGTATTATTTTTGCGTTGGCCAAACAGTTCAATATCCCCATTCGTTTTATAGGAATAGGCGAAGGTATTGATGATCTGCAGGATTTTGATGCAGAGGCTTTTGTCAATGCATTGTTTGTTAAAGACTAAAAAAACCTATGTTAAAGTTCGATAATGTCAGTATGAGGTACCCTGGAGCAGGCGATGTATTGCGTAATGTCAGTTTTCATCTGGAGCGTGGTGAAATGGCTTTTCTGACAGGGCATTCGGGAGCCGGAAAAAGCACGTTATTGAAATTGATCGCGCTGATCGAGCGCAGCAGTCGGGGGCAGGTTTTATTGGACGATCAAAATCTCAATCAAGCTAAGGATAGGCATATTCCTTTCATACGCAGGAAAGTGGGTTTGATCTTTCAGGATTACAAGTTGTTACAGGACAGAACCGTTTTTGATAATGTGGCGTTGCCATTAATCATAGCGGGTTACGGACACCATGAAGTTTCCCGGCGGGTACGGGCAGCATTGGACAAAGTCGGCCTATTAGGCAAAGAGAAAAAATATCCTGCTGTGTTATCCGGTGGAGAGCAGCAGCGGGTCGGGATTGCCCGGGCGGTGGTTAATAAGCCGCCGATGATTTTGGCCGATGAGCCGACCGGAAATCTTGATCCGGAGCTGTCTGCTGAAATAATGCATTTGTTCGAGCAGTTTCAACAGGTTGGAAGTACGGTGCTGATTGCCTCGCATGATATTTCATTGATTGCCCAAATGAATTATCGTGTCTTAAAACTGGATCACGGACAACTGGTTGAAAGTTGAACTATGAAACACGTTACTAAAAAGCCGATTAAACAGGAACGCTGGCAGACTAAAATTTCAGGCGGCAATTTTGCCGATAAATTTCATGCTTACCGGAACCTTCATGCGCATGCGTTGTTTTCAAGTCTTGGACGATTAGTCGCGTCACGATTCTCTTCGGCAATGACCATCGTTGTATTGGCGATTGCGATCTCGCTTGCCAGTGGATTTTATATCCTGGTGGCTAACCTCCAACAGTTGGCAGGCAATTTGGAAGCCAGCAATCAAATCTCATTATTTATTAAAGATGAAATTTCAGATGCCAGGATAAATAAGTTTGCCGACAGTGTCAGGAGAAATCCCGATATTCAGACAGTAAAATTAATTACCAAGGAGCAGGCATTAGCCGAGTTCCAGGCATACAGTGGATTCGGTGCCGCAGTAAAAGCCCTGGAAAAAAATCCGCTGCCGGTAGTCATTCAGGTGTTGCCCAGAAATTCACTGGAAAACGAACAGGCGCTTGCCGGTTTGCTTGATGATTTTGAACGGTCGGCAGAAGTCGATTTTGCCCAGATGGATATGCAATGGGTGAAGCGCCTGCAATCCATAATGGAAGTGGCACGGCGCGGCGTCACCTTATTAAGCCTGTTATTGGGTGCTGGCGTGCTGTTTATTACCGCTAACACCATACGCCTGGAATTGTATAAACGTCGTGATGAGGTCGTGATCGCTAAGTTGGTGGGAGCGACCAATAGTTTCATTTGTAGGCCATTTCTGTACAGCGGATTTTGGATAGGCTTTTTTTCCGGTGTGACTGCATGGTTTATTATTACAACGATCATGCTGATTTTAAAACAGCCTGTCGAAACGCTTTCCAGACTTTATGACGACACGTTTCATGTATTGTTTTTGGGCTTTACCGAAACATTGGCATTGCTGCTTATTTCATCGGTGCTGGGTGTGGTGGGTTCATGGATAGTGCTTCATTTTCAACTTAGGCAATTAAAACCCGAGTAGAAAATTATTAGCACTCAACGAACAAGAGTGCTAAAATTCGAAAAGTTTTTTATCTGGAGATCTCAATGAGTAACGCATTAGCATTACCTGTTAATTTATCGGTAGGAACGTTTGATGCCTATTTAAATGTCGTCAGGCAAATGCCTAAATTGACAGTAGAACAGGAACGCGAATTAGCTTTAAAATTCAGAGATGACGGCGATTTGGAGGCCGCGCGCGAGTTGGTTATGACCAATTTGCGCTTTGTGATTCACGTTGCCCGAGGCTATAGCGGTTATGGCTTGTCCATGCCGGATATTATTCAGGAAGGCAATATCGGCTTGATGAAAGCCGTTAAACGCTTTGATCCTGATGTCGGTGTGCGTTTGGTTTCATTCGCCGTACACTGGATTAAAGCCGAGATTCATGAATATGTGATCAAGAACTGGGGCATTGTAAAAGTTGCCACCACCAAGGCGCAGCGTAAACTATTTTTTAACTTGCGTAAATCCAAGCAGGATATAGGTTGGTTATCCAATGACGAAGCGGTGGCGATCGCCAAAGATCTTGATGTCGATGTGAGTATCGTTTACGAAATGGAAAAACGTCTAGGCAGCAGGGATATGTCATTTGACATGCCTGTCGATGAATCAGCCGAAGAAAGCTATGTTGCCCCGGCCAGTTATCTTCATCAGCACGGCACTGATCCTGCGGTACTGCTAGAGAATTCAGATTGGGAAGGCCATGAGCAGGATTTATTGTCGGGAGCATTATCCAAGTTGGACGAACGCAGTCTGGATATTCTGTCGAGTCGTTGGTTGAAGGACAAAAAAGCGACGTTGCATGAACTTGCCGATCGCTATAATGTCTCAGCCGAGAGAATCAGACAGTTGGAACAAAATGCGATGAAAAAATTAAGAGCGGCGGTTGAACTAGCCGCTTGATTCATCGAGTCCTGAGCGCCATTGAAGGGCAAAAAGGCTTAGCGATTCGTCGTTAAGCCTTTTTTATTGCCTTACGGTGTCACGTCAGGCTTTCCTGCCTGACGCCCTTCAGGTAAATGCAAATCTGTTCCAGACAGATTGGTGATGCAACCGTAACAATATTTTTGTTTAAACTGATTTTAAAGCGGTCTTAGTATGTCCAGAACCGCTTGAGCCTGTGCCGCAGTTTCAAGGCCGAGATTAGTCAGATAGCCTCCATCTTCCTGCGATACCAAGCCTTTTTCGAATAGCCTATGGGTGGCGGCACAAATTTCAGGTGTAGCGGTTTTATGTACCTTGATTCCTTCTTGCGTGGTGGACAGGTTGTAGCGAACAAGAACGTTCAGTTCCTCTACAATATCTTGGGTATAGGGCATAGCAAATCCTCATGATTCATTGATTTAAAACTGTAGCATAATGCTATTTATAAAGAAGGAGTATCTTTTTTTACGCAGTTTTCTTTCTCGCGACGATCACACCATCACGGGTCGGATTTATAAAAGCATCAAATTCAGGATCATTAAAGATTAATTCATTGTGTTCAATAATTGCTTCAGTCCAGCCGGGAAAAATATCGCTAGGGTTTTCTACTGCGACCCGGCCGCGCCAAAGCACATTATCGGCAATATATAGCCCGCCGGGGCGAATCCTGTCTTTAGCCATGCGCCATATCGCCGGATAATCGCCCTTGTCGACATCGTTATAGCAGATGTCGAATATGCCCTCGGTCTGAGCAAAAATATCTTGCGCCATGCCTGCCTGAAAATCGATTCGATCCCACAAACCGGCTGCACTAAGATATTGCTCGGCTTTTTCCTGATTGAGGAAATCGGCATCGGTGCAAATCACTTGGCCTTTAGAGCCTACTGCTTTGGCAAACCAATAGGCTGAATAACCATAACCGCTGCCAAATTCGAACACCCGTTCAGCATTAATCATTTTGGCCTGCAGTTTAATAAAAACGCCCACCGAACGGCCGATGATAGGAAAGTTGTTTTTTTGTGCCAGTGCTTCCATCTCGGTCAATACCGGATGATCGGTGTGCCGCAGTAAACCGTTCATGTAATTTTCAATGGCCGGATTGACAGGAATTAACATGCCGGGATTTGAAACGGTTGGGGATTTTATAGCGGCCATTAGCAATTTCTCATGGATGATTGGTGGGTATGACCAGCCCTACTTGTGTATCAGGTACGAGGCAGTTTACAAAATTTTAACATAGCCAAAGACTAAGTAAGGGGCGAGTTATTTAAAATAACTCAATTTCACCGGAGTCGTCATTTCCGGTAAGGGCATCCATATCTTCATACAAAATTACCCTGTTTCTGCCATTGTATTTGGCGTGATAAAGGGCTTTATCGGCGTTATCCAGTTGTGTGCTGGGCATGGATATACCGTTGACATGCGTTAAGCCGATACTGACAGTGACTTGGCCGACAGTAGGGAAATGGTAATTGGCGACGACTTCCCTGAAACGGTTAAAGGCCGCTATAGCCGTCGCTTGACTGGCTAGATTCAGGATAACAACAAATTCTTCACCACCAAAGCGGAATAGAAAATCATTGTAACGGAAGCATTTTCCCATCAGTTGACTAAATGTCAGCAGCACTTCGTCTCCATACAAATGACCGAAGTCATCATTAACCCGTTTGAAATAGTCAATATCCAATATGGCAATCCACGAACTTTTCTCTTCTTGCTTATCAATAATTTGATAGTCGCTATAATGTTCGCAAACCTCTAATAAACGGGCATCTAAAGATTGTCGATTAGGCAGTTTGGTTAACATGTCTCGCTCTTTAGTATCATGCAATATGACCAGATTTCGATATATTCTTCGCAGATTGCTTAGTAATTCAAGCATCTCCTGTTCAAACGCACCTTTCAGATGAATTGCACGCTCAGGACCTCCCCCGCCTTTTATGGAAAAAATAGCCCAGGTATATAAGCCGGATTCATCTGGAGCACTGAGATTCAAGTCAGCCGAATGATCTAGCCCATCAAGTAGATTATTATGGTTTTGTTCATCATTTCTGGTGAAATCCAAAGGAAACCGTCTGATTAATAGTTCATGAACAGTCCCGGTTTCTCCCGGTTTTTTTCTTTCGTGGTTATAAATTTCATAAGCAGTCGCACTATCAATCCACGGAATTTCTGCAAGAATATCTAAAAACTTATGCGTTAATGCCTGGTAATCCTGCTGAGCAGATAATTGTATAGTCCAGGAAAAAATTTGCGGTACTGTTAGATTGAAGCTCATCGGTACTCAGTCGCAATATCAAAAGATTAATTATGCAACGTTTACGCGAAAAATGAGAACTTTTTCGAGAATTTGTGCCGATTAAAAAACGTTAGGCAACTCGCAATAAATAAAATACCTGATTATTAAATACAATGGAACGCAGATGCAGCTTCCGCTCCTGCTAAGCACCTATATCCCTGTAGGCGACGCAGATGAATATGATGAACACAGATAATTCAAGAAAAATCTTATTTGATCTTACACTCAGCGTCATCTGCGTTCCATTTTTCTAACTGCCGAGTAGTTAAAATTGTAGGATGTGGGGGGTATTTTTTGCGAGTTACCTTAAAGAGTTAAAGAGAGCGTGGTTCTGTTGATTTCAACGCTAAAGCAAAATGCAGAGCCCCCGAATAATTTGAGGAAAGTTTCTCAAATCAAAAGAAAACTTGATCGATTCGTATCGAATTAATATCCAGTCGCTTGCCGATTTTCCAGAGCTCTACCCCTACAGACAAACCGAGTTGTGCTGTTTGTCAGGCTATCTTGTAAAAATCCTTATACCATTCGACAAAGATCTTAATGCCATCTTCCAGTAATGTAGCGGGTTTATATCCCAAATCATGCACTAAATCCGAAACATCGGCATAGGTATCAGGCACATCTCCCGGCTGCATCGGTAACAAATTCTTTATCGCCTCTTTACCCAAACATTTTTCCAGCGTTTCGATGAACGTTAACAAATGCACGGGATTATTGTTGCCGATGTTATAGATACGGTAAGGGGCAAAACTGGTCGCCGGATCGGGATTTTCACTTGCCCAGGCGGCATTGGTTTGCGCCGGTTGATCAATAACCCTGATTACGCCTTCAACGATATCGTCTATATAAGTGAAATCGCGGCGGTGATTGCCGTAATTAAACACATCGATCGGTTTTCCTTCAATGATATTGCGGGCAAACTTGATCGGCGACATATCAGGTCTTCCCCACGGGCCGTAAACGGTAAAAAACCGCAGGCCGGTGGTCGGCAGCTTATAAAGATGGCTATAGGTATGGGCCATTAATTCGTTGGCCTTTTTACTGGCCGCATAAAGGGAAACCGGATGATCGACATTGTCATGGACAGAAAACGGCATTTTGGTATTCGCCCCATAAACCGAGCTGGATGAAGCATAGGCTAAATGCTCGACGGCATGGTGCCTGCATCCTTCCAGTATGTTGATGAAGCCGACTATATTCGAATCGATATAGGCATGAGGATGGGTTATCGAATAGCGTACACCGGCTTGAGCCGCCAGATGCATGACTCTTTGAAACTGCTCACGGGCGAAAAGTTCTTCTACTGCCGTTCTATCCGCAATTTCAAGTTTGATAAATCTAAAACGATCATGACCTTGCAATCGCCCTAATCGTGCCAGCTTCAAATTAACATCGTAATAGTCGTTAAGATTGTCTATGCCGACAACCTCGTCGCCCCTCTCCAGCAATTTCAGGCTAAGGGCTGAACCTATAAATCCTGCGGCTCCTGTTACTAATATCTTCAAGATCCTCTCCCTCATGATTCTAAAAAGCCAACTAACCCGGCGCGTTATCCGGCTTGAGACTGACCTTGAATAGTGGCTACGATATGCTACGTTCAGGAAAACACAGTTCATCGGCAGAAAGTTCAAAACCGATTTGTTCCGCAATAGTTCGAAAGCGGCGGTTGGTTGATGCCCTGTTTCCCATAATAGGAAGCCACACTTCCCACCAAATTGGCTCCTGGTCTGAAACTGGTAAAGCCGACGGCTCATCCGTCCATAACCCGCTGAAAGCGGCGCTACGGATTTCCTTGACGGTATTTATCAGCGCTTTATGGTCGAGCGCCTGACCCTTGCTGCCCTTACGCTCTGCAATGTATTCCTGAATTTTCCGCTCGAACACATCCAGTTTGCCATCGGGTACAAAAACAGTGGCATAGGTCTGATGTTCATCGTGCCGGACATTCAGCAGTTCGATGCCAGCGCGGGCATCAGAGAGACTTTGTATTGCCAAGTCCACATCAGGCAGACTTGAAAACTGGATTTGCAAACCAAGGCCGGAGGTCATACCCGCTTGTTGCTGTTGATTCTTGGCTTCATCGGCGATAGATTTAATCTTCGATAATTGGCCTAACAATCCTTGCCCATGTGCTGCGCGATCAATTGGGTCAGGTGCTTTGGATGTTTTTATTGTTTTATTGATCGGTTGATATTTTTCGGTTTGCGATGTATTGGAAAGAACAAAATGATAACGGCGGGAGGTTCGACTTTCATCCATAAGGTCACTAGAGAATTAAGTTTCAGGGGGAAAAATCTTGCGCTGTTTCATAATTTGTCTTTCTCCCAGCATCTTTTTCAAATCAGCTGAAGTCAGGATGTTCCTGTCATGAATAACCGCATCCTTAATCGCATCTTGAACTGCGCGAGTCAGTTCGGCATGGCTTAAGCCTTCGGCGATTTCGGCTAGGTTGGCCCACACCGGTTTGACGATTTTGAAGCCGGACAACTTGAATTTCAAAACCTCGATGATCTGCGTACGGTTCGGCAAACCGTATTCGATGACATCGTCAAAACGCCGGAACAATGCATAATCGAGTGCTTGAGGATGGTTGGTGGCGGCAATAATGACACTGTTGGACTCGTCCCGTTCCAGCATTTGTAGGAAGCTATTGAGAACTCGGCGAATTTCGCCTACATCGTTAGTAAAACCGCGTTGCGCACCGATAGCGTCAAACTCATCGAAAAAATAAACGCCGCGCACCGAGGCGATGGTATCGAAGACCTGCCGTAGCTTGGCGGCGGTTTCGCCCATGAATTTAGTGATCAACGCATCCAGTCGAACCACAAACAACGGAATGCCCAATTCTCCGGCTAGCACCGAGGCGGTGAGTGTCTTGCCTGTGCCAGGTGGACCGACCAAGAGAATTTTGCGCCGAGGTAACAGACCGTGAGCTTGTATTTTGGCAAAATTCCGTTGCTCCTTGATAATGCGTTGCAAATGTTCCTCGGTAGTCGTGTCCAACACAATTTCAGCCAAACGAGCCTTCGGATAAGAAGCATCTAGCAGAGTGGTCATTTCTCCGCGCGGCTGTATTATTGGTGTTGGCCGTTTTCCGATGGAAACTGGGGAAGATTGTACCTTGCCGGCATCAATCATCGAGCGCAATTCTTCTGCCAGTTTGCCGTGACCTAACTTGGCCTCATGTGCCGCCAATTGCATTGCGACAGCGTAAAAATGACCATCATCACCGTCGAAATGTGATTTGAGCAAGGCTTTGAGTTGGTCGGCGCTGGCCATGATTGTAAGGTGACTCTGTATTTAGGAAGAAGTGAAAGGTATATCAGGATACTCTATAAAATAAAAAAAATCATTGAATTCATCAATGGCTTGAAATATCAATGTAGATGTCAATCTTGTCGAGTGGGTTGATATGTTGATGTAAAAAGTGAAGCTATACCAAAAGACAACTTGCCTCACTTAGTTTGTGTTTTATCTCCGCAATTTCAAACCGGAGCTCCGCCATGAGACCATTATCACAATTCAAAAATACACATCCGAATGACTGGAATGGGTCGATTTTTACCGATTAATGTCAGATTCAATTGAGACCAATTTTTGAAGTCGCAGATTAATTCCAAAGTTTTACAACTTACTCGCCTTGAAGTGTTACAACCAGTTCTCGGCTGCCGCCATGATTTCTGTGCTCACACAGATAAATGCCTTGCCAGGTACCCAGATTCGGTCGTCCATTCGTGACCGGAATATTCAAGCTACAGCCCAGAATGCTACTCTTCATGTGACTGGGGAGATCGTCACTCCCTTCATATATATGCTTGTAGTAGGGTTCATCCTGGGGAACAGCCCGGTTGAAGAAACTCTCAAAGTCCTGCCGTACCGTTGGATCAGCATTCTCGTTAATGGTGAGCGAGGCGGATGTATGCTTTGAGCATACTCACCGATACTTTCCCTAACTCCGGTATTTGTCGGAGAATATCTTCAGTGATCAGGTGAAAGCCACGAGGCCGCGCTTTTAGCCTGATTTCTTTTTGGAGCCACATATTATTTACCTTTTACAAAACGGGATTACGTTAGCTGTCTAGTTCCGCTTGCCGGCTGCCCAAAGCTGTAGGTTTATATCTATCCAGCTTCCTGATAATTTCCACTCTAACTTTCATAATTATATGCGTCATCGCTCATGATTTACTCCGATTTGATTCAAAAACCGTCTTTTTCGATGCTGTACCGAATTTATTTTTGCATAGGATGCTGCTGACGTAAGGAGTCGCATCGTTCGCGATTGATGCGCTTCACTGCGTTCAGCGCATCCTACTTAACTTAAACGGTTTTTGAGTGTAATGGAAGTAAGTAGATGAACTAAATAAAAGCCCTGAACAGATTTTCTGCATCAAAGGCTATGAAACATAATATAGTTTGACAAACACACAAAATTCGCCGTACCGTGTTGGAAGACACCCCAGTAGCCGTGCCGCCTTTGGCGAAACAGCAAGCTATTGTTCGGCTTGCCCAAACTTTTCGGCAGGAACAGCAAATCGTCGAACAGCTTTTACGCAATGGTGAGCGTCTGTTAAACACCATCGCTACCGATTTACTAAAAGAATTTAAGCATTAATGCAAGGATGAAAATCGAATGAACGACAAGATCAATCAGGACAGCATCAACAAAGTCCTGTGGGCCGCCTGCGATACCTTTCGCGGCACCATCAGCGCCGATACCTATAAAGATTTTATCCTGACCATGCTGTTTCTGAAGTACATCTCCGACGTATAACAAGACCACTACGACGGCTACAAAGCCGAATATGGCGACGAGCCGGAACTGTTCGAAGAAATGATGAAAAACGAGCGTTTTGTGCTGCCCAAAGAGGCCGGCTTTTACGCCCTGTATGAACGCCGCCACGAACCCGGCAACGGCGAGCGCATCGACCAGGCCTTGCACGCAATTGAAGAAACTAACGGCACCAAGCTCAAAGACGCCGGTAAAAGCGTGTTCCAGGACATTTCGTTTAACACCGACAAACTGGGCGAAGAAAAGCAGAAAAACACCATTTTGCGCCACCTATTAGAAGACTTCGCCAAACCGGAACTCAACCTCAAGCCCAGCCGTGTCGGCACGCTGGATGTGATCGGTAACGCCTACGAATACCTGATCAAAAATTTCGCCGCTTCCGGTGGCCAGAAGGCCGGTGAATTTTATACCCCGCCGGAAGTGTCCGATTTGATAGCCGAACTGTTAGACCCGCAACCCGGCGACACCATCTGCGATCCGGCCTGTGGCTCGGCATCGCTGTTGATGAAATGCGGCGCCAAAGTGCGCAAGAATCACGACTCCAGGCAATACGCCCTTTATGGTCAGGAAGCCATTGGCTCCACCTGGTCGCTGGCGAAAATGAATATGTTCCTGCACGGCGAGGACAACCATAAAATCGAATGGGGCGACACCATCCGCAACCCCAAGCTGCTGGATAAAAACGGCGATCTGATGCTGTTTGATATTGTGACCGCCAACCCGCCGTTTAGCCTGGATAAATGGGGCCATGACGAAGCCGAACACGATAAATTCAGCCGCTTTCGTCGCGGTGTACCGCCGAGAACCAAGGGCGATTATGCGTTTATTTTGCACATGATCGAAACCCTGAAACCCAAGACCGGCCGTATGGGTGTCGTTGTGCCGCATGGGGTGCTGTTCCGGGGCTCCAGCGAAGGAAAAATTCGCCAAAAGCTGATTGATGAAAACCTGCTCGATGCCGTGATCGGCCTGCCGGAAAAGCTGTTTTACGGCACCGGCATTCCCTGCCGCCATTCTGGTGTTCCGTAAGGCTAAAGCCAGCAGCAATGTCCTATTTATCGACGCCAGCCGCAACTTTAAAGCCGGAAAAAACCAGAACCTGCTCACCGAAGAGACTATCGCCAAAGTCATCGATACCTACCGCAGCCGTAGCGGAATCGATAAATACTCATACCT
>JAURVK010000119.1 GCA_030655535.1 Methylobacter sp.
GGCATCAACAATACCGGTCTTTAGCCTTTAGCCTAGAGCACGAAGTTTTTGATGAATTGAAATAATGCGGTTATTTTCTACGTGCCCTTCGTGTTCTCTGTTGTAAAAAATTTTTTCAGCTCGATTTGGATAATACTTTCACTGTCTCTGAGTCGTTATTTTATCGCAGCCCCCGCAAAACCCAACTGCCGCCAAGCCTCGTACAAAACTATAGACACAGTATTGGACAAATTCAAACTGCGGCTTTCCGCCTGCATCGGTAAATACAAGCACCGCTCGGAACCCAAATCCGCCAACACAGTAGCCGGCAAACCCCGCGTCTCGGGGCCGAACAACAAAGCATCCTCAGGCTGAAAACCGACTTCACTGTATAGTTGCGTACCTTTGGTGGTCAGCGCAAAAATCCGCCCCGGCTTAATGCTATCGACAAAATCGGCCAATGAATCGTGCTCTTTAACCGCCACCCATTCATGGTAATCCAGCCCTGCCCGGCGCAATTTCTTGTCGTCCAAATCAAAACCAAGCGGCTTGATTAAATGCAGCTGCATCCCGGTATTTGCGCAAAGCCGGATAATATTCCCGGTGTTAGCGGGAATTTCCGGCTCAAACAAAACGATATGAAACACGCTTAAAACTTGTTATCGATATTGACCGGCTTCAGTTTCCAGATCCCATCGTTGTATTCGGTGATGGTTCTGTCGGTAGAAAACTTACCGCTACCGGCGCAGTTTAAAATGCTCATTTTGGTCCAGTTATCCTGATCCTGATAAGCCGCTTCTACCCGTTTTTGTGCATCGATAAAGCTGCGGAAATCCGCTGCCGTCATCCAGGGGTCGCTAGGACTTCTTATCGACGCCAATATATCGTCGAAAAGCCCCGGTTCGAATTGATTAAAATGTCCGCATTCAAGCAGCTTAATGACTCTTTGCAAATCATTATCCTGATTGATGATCGCAACAGGATCATAGTGATGACTCATGGCTTCAACCTGCTCTTCGGTCAAGCCGAACAGGAAGAAATTATCGTCCCCGACTTCTTCGCGAATTTCAATATTGGCGCCATCCAGGGTGCCGATAGTCAACGCGCCGTTCATCATAAACTTCATATTGCCGGTGCCCGACGCTTCCTTGCCGGCCGTTGAAATTTGCTCGGAAAGATCGGCGCCCGGACAGATTTTTTCCATCGCGGAAACCCGGTAATTAGCCAGGAAAACCAGCTTTAATCTTTTGCCCACATCAGGATCGGCATTAACGACAGTCGAGACATTATTGACCAGCTTGATGATTTTTTTCGCCATATAATAGCCCGGCGCAGCTTTGCCGCCTATCAACACGCAACGATCCGTCCAGTTCGACGTATCGCCGCGCTTAATGCGGTCGTACAGATGAATCACATGCAGCACATTCAACAATTGCCGTTTATATTCATGAACGCGCTTAACCTGCACATCAAAAATGGCGTCCACATTAAAATCGACATCATGTTCAAGCTTCTTGAAATCAATCAATCTTTGCTTTGCGCCTTGCTTGATTTCACGCCAGCGCCTGCGAAACTCCTTATCTTCGGCAAAAGGTTCAAGCTTCTTTAACAACGACAACTCGGTCAACCAGCCATCGCCTATGGTCGTCGTGATCAGTTCGGCCAGTTCGGGATTGCATGCTGCCAGCCAACGACGAGGAGTAACGCCATTGGTTTTATTATTGAACTTTTCCGGACAAAACTCATAAAAATCCCGGAACAAACCTTGCTGCAATAATTTTGAATGCAACGCGGCAACGCCGTTAACCGAATAGCTGCCGACGATAGCCAGATAGGCCATCCTGACGTATTGCTCGTTGCCTTCCTCAATAATAGACATGCGGCCTAAGCGCTCGATATCGCCCGGCCAATGCGCAGAGACTTTGGCCATGAAATGGGCGTTAATATCGAAAATGATTTCCATCAGCCTCGGCAACATCTGCTTGAACAGCTTAACCGACCACCTCTCCAACGCCTCCGGCAACAAGGTATGATTGGTATAAGCCATGGTTTTACAGGTAATAGCCCAGGCATCATTCCAGCTTAAACCATGGATATCCAACAGCAGGCGCATTAATTCGGCAACCGCTATACTCGGATGGGTGTCGTTTAACTGGAAAGTATTTTTCGCCGCAAACTCGGAAAAATTACTACCGTGACGACCCACCCAGGTAGCGATCACATCCTGCAAACTGGCGGAAGCCAACAGATATTGCTGACGCAGGCGTAATGCCTTACCGTTCTCGTTGGCGTCATTCGGATACAGCACCATCGTTATATTTTCGGCGGTATTTTTTGCCGCGACCGATTCCGCGTAATCGCCGGCATTAAACTCCTGCAAATTGAACTCTTCAGTCGCCGTGGCTTTCCATAAACGCAAGGTATTCACCGTGCCGTTCCGGTAGCCGGGAATCGGCGTATCGTAAGGAACCGCGTGGATATCTTGCGTATCGACCCAGCTGGTTCTCTTATTGCCGAACTCATCAATATGCGTCTCGGTACGCCCGCCAAATTTAATTCTAAAAGTGTATTCTGGACGTTCAATTTCCCAGACATTACCGTTACGCAACCAATGATCCGGTTTTTCGACCTGCTCGCCATTCACTATATCCTGCGAAAACATCCCATATTCGTAACGCAAACCGTAGCCGGTCACCGGCAACTGCAAGGTTGCGCAACTATCGATAAAACAGGCGGCCAAACGGCCCAAGCCGCCATTGCCCAAACCGGCATCCGGCTCGCTTTCAATCAGCTCTTCAATCTCGAGACCCAAATCATACATAGCCTGTTCAACCGCCTCGGTAATACCCATATTCAGCATCGCATTACTTAAAGTACGGCCCATTAAAAATTCCATCGACAGATAATAGGCCCGCTTGCAATCCGTATTTTTGTAAGTATTGTAAGTTCTTTTCCAGCGCTCTATCAGACGGTCGCTGATAGCCATCGACAACGCTTCATAAGCATAATGCGGTGATGTGCAGTTTTCATCACGTCCCAGACGGTGACTGTAATAACGTTTGAAATCGGCAACAAAATCTTGCTCAGACATGCCCAAATCGGGAAGTATGGTAATAGTGGCTTTTGGTTTACTGGTTTTAAAGCATCTATAAGGCATATTCTTTCCACTACAAAGTTGATATTAGGTTGATGGTAACTATTTTTTGTTGTTTGGACAAAGATATTCTTTAACTGATTGACTGCTGTCTGTTGCAGATTAGTGAAATCTTAGAACCGGATGGGGCATGCTGCCCCAATCGAAATATTTTGCGTTGGTAAGCGTAACCGCTTAGCTCAGACATCGAAAAAACGTTCCTATTGGGGACAGCATGTCCGATTGCACTTATGAGTTGAATCTAAGTTTCAATATAAACCCAAGTCGGATTAACTAAGAATCCCAGCATGTTGTTCATTTTAGCTTGACGTTATCGAGTGTAGGCAGTCCCTAAATGACTGAATACAACCCTTGCCGAACAAAGCCTTAGTACATCAAGGAGAACATATTGCCTGGAATATCCGTGCTGAATGAAGCTTTTCTGGGTTCGAAAAAATACCGTATAAATAAACCGCCGGTGTAATCCTCAAAGCCGCTGGTTTTGCGCACGGCGCCGCCGCCGCCCAGTTGAATATTGGGCGCAACCAGCCAGACGCCTTTCAGTTCTATATCCAGTGCTTCGCCGCTGCTGTGCGCTGTATCAAAAGCCCCCCTGTTCGGGTCGTACAAGGGAAACCACGGCGATGCGGCTTCCTTGATCCCCTGAAACCCTGCATTGACCCGTCCTTTTACGACGTAGGTGCGTCCTTCTTCGGTCAGAAAATTGACGCCGGCGCCGATATTGTAATAATGCTCGGGACTGAAATAACCGCCATGCCCCAAAGTAAAATGGCTTAAATTTTTATCGAAGTGCTGATAATTGAAAGACGGACCGACGGTAAAGTAATTGAATCCCTTCAAGTCGAGACTTCTGCCTAAGCCGGCTGAAACCGAGACCATGCTGTTGTCGGCGACATTTTTGCCTTCCACCCAGGCATAATCGATAGCGCCCGACATATTCCAGGCATCGTTAAACCGGTAAAACCCCGAGGATTTAAAACCGGTGCTTAATACCCGTCCCCACTCTATATCCCTGGGAGCTGCATTTAAAGGAGTATTTAACGTTCCCTGATAAGGATCCTTGATGCCGGTGTAAGATAAAATCGATTGCCTGACCGGCTGCGAATAGGCTTCAAGACCCCAATGACCGTATCCGGTCTGCTGCACAAAGCCTAAGTCGTAAGTTACAGCCGGAGCGATTACCCCTCCGATCGGCGTACTGCCTAGATTGATAAAAGGGCTGAACCAGCCGTCCTTGCGATAAGAAAAATCGATTTCGAGACTGTGATCGAGCCGTTCTGTTGGAGTAAAGAATTTAGCGGCATTGCTCCGACAACTGGCTCTTGCGGATGCTTCCGGCGTCAATGAACCTATATCGGACTGACAAGCCTCAGGCCGTCCGGAGCTAAGCTGCACCCGACTTAAACCCAGTTTAAAGGTATGATTCCCGAAAGCGGTGTAACTAAAACCGGCAACCGGCAGGCGAAAAAGATCCAGCCTGCTCAGCCCCTCTTCCCCCGATTTAAAACGGGCATAGCCTCCCATATCGACCGATGAAGTATCGATATTTTGCAATTCTGGGTAAACGGAGGGCGCTTGCTTATAAGCCGATTGAAATTGTTTGCGGGAGTATAGCTCCTTGGCCTGATAGTTATTATATTCATCCCATAATAAACCGCCTGCTTGCCGGGCTCTGCGCTCCAGCAAATTTCCGTCCGCTACGGCCTGATTCAGGACATAGGCCTGTGCGTATTTTTGGGTTGGCGACTGCCGGTAGAGCTCATCGAAGCGTTTGGCCGCGTCGTCATGGTGGTTGTTTTTTTGGGCGAGCCAGGCTTCAAGCTCTTGCAAGTCGGCATCGGCACCAAGCCTATCGCGAGCCAGCTTTACATTTTCAGCAGCAGTGATAAGGCTATTGCTTTCAAGAGCCTGCCAGGCTTTTAATTTATAAATACGGCCAACAACCGATTGCATATCGGCAGTGAGTTCTTTTGTTCCACCGGCAAGCGTCAAAATCCGCTCGTATTCGCCGATACGCTCCAGACTCAGCAAGAGTCCATAGCCTGCGTTTGGGTTCCGGACATTCCAGGTTCCAGCCTGTTGAAACCAGCGGATCGCCGCATCATAGTTTTGCAAGTCATAATAGCGCCAGCCGATAATAGCGGCTAAATCATCATCTTTAACCAGCGTTATATAAGTGTTTAGCCTCGTCACGTAATTTTCTTGCTGTTGCGCATCTAAAGCTTTGCTGTTCAGATAATCGGCTTTGAGTGACTCATGCCGCAATCGATCCAGATACGATAAAGGTAAATGCGGTCTGGCTAATTCAAGCAGCCGGATAAAATCGCCATACTCAAGAGTGATTTTGGCTGTTTCCAACGTCTGCATGAGATCTTGCTGAGCCCGGCACCGAGCCATCATGTGTTCATAAAGCTCAAACGCTTTAAGCGGCAGATTGCTTTTTATATAAGACTCAGCCCGTTGCCAGCTCGAATACTTGTCAGGGCAGGCCGTGTCCGTATTTTTTGCGGTGCGAGCCGACTGATGCTGGCGGGTATCAGTTAGTTTGTCGGTCGAGCGCTGCTTGCTCTGCAATGCCTTGGACAAGTCCGTGGGAACCTGCCACTGCGGATGGAGCTGTTTTAAGTATTCAATTTGCCGACTTAATTCTTCGAACTTGCCGGCGTGATATAAACGCCACGCGATGCGTTCATCCGGACCGTTTTGCGCCTTGTCTTCCAGAAGCGGTTGCTCGAATCGATAGTCCGGGCTCTGTTGTTTGATTTCAACCGGCCCCGCAATACTGAGCGCTGGAATCAACAGGTTTAATGCGCCAAGCAGTCCCGGTTTCATCATCGTTTTATGAATTGCCGATAACTTAACTTACTCAGTAGCAACAGCGTCGCGGAGTAATAGTCTTGAGCTTCAGTGACAGAATCGAATGCTGCCGGTTCGGTTTTTTTCAATGCAGCTAAAGTAATCTGCTTGATAGCTCTGATGCCGGAGTCGGCGCCATAAGAATCCATGACATTCTCTTTCAAATCGATCCAGGCTGGCGTATAGCCTTGATAATAGCCCCAGTATTCTGCAAACGGCGCCAAAACATCGTTATCGATGTCGGCTAAAACAAGATATAAAGGCACTCTGACCGCATCATAGCCAAAACGTACATTTTTTGCGGGAACCATCGATTTATCATTGCCTATCTCCAACCAGTCAGGAGGCAGCTGCCAGCGTCCGTAACGGGCCTGTTGCAACAACGCCAGGCCGCCAGCGACCAATTCTTGCCATACAGGATCGGCATCTCGAACTGAGAATACTTTGAATGCCGGATAGACCCAATAGGATAAATTAATAGTCGTTGTATCCTGCGATTGAAAACCGTATTCTCCCGGCAATATTATCGTCAAGCCATTTTTCTGAACAATCAGTTTCCGTTTAATATCATTCAAAATTTTAAAAGCTTCTTGATCATAGGCCTGTTGCTGCCATTTTGTTGCGGCCTCCAGCAAAGCCCAGGCGATGATGATGTCACCGTCGGTCGCATTATTTTTATCCTCGTCCGACAAGGCCGTTTCAGGACGCCGTCTCCACATGAACAAGTTGTCTTTTCTGACCTGCAAATTGATTTTGGTCCATTGCCAGATTTGCTTGAACGTTTCTTTATCGTCGGCTTTGACGGCCATTATTAAACCGTAGCCCTGGCTTTCCGACTGCGACATATTGCCGTTGCCGGTGTCGATAACCCGGCCGTCTTCTGCAACGAACCTGGACTTGTACGGTTTCCAGTCATCTTCAATATTATTTGAAGATTGCCATTGACAGCCACTCAACAAGACCGCCAGCGCCATTTGAACCAAAAATACTTTAATCTGTATCTTCATCTTCTTGCACCTGCCGATGAGTAGTTTTCTTATATTTACTCAACAATTGGTGGATCAGTCTGGCAGCAAGGAGCAGCATCACCAGCACCAACGCCAGCCATTGCCAGGGATGCTTGGAAAAATGCATGGACATCGCCAGTCTGGGGCTGCTTTCGCCGGTGACAAAAGTATTCCCTTCCTTAAGCCAGTCAAAATTGCCCTGTTTGTCCCATATAAAAACATTGCCCTGCATTTGATTCCACAATCCGGGCGATAACAGCTCAGTCAGTCCGTCAGAAAGCGAATGTTCGGGCTCACTCAACAACGCAAAAACGACTCCGTTATCTGCATTGGGCGAAGGATAAGACATAAACAGAAAATTTCGCCCTAGCCCGGTCGTGTGAGCCATCGAAACATTCTCCGGTTCAATTTTAGTGACTAACGGTTTAGCATTTTCACTTAGCAAAACTCTGTACATCCACTCCCACAAGGGTTCTTCGGGTGCCTGTTGTTTTTCCTTGTAGCGGTAGGGAAATTGATTAAGCTGCCCTAATCTGACTGGCGCAGCATCGAAAACCCCCAACGTTTCCTTGGTCGGCTTGCCGATCAAAACCCTGTTTTGCTGTTCCATCGTGTCACCCAGGGTGATATGTATGTCAAAAACAGGCGTATCGGTGAACGACGCCAGTTTTGCAATAAAATGCCATGATGACGCCACAGAATCGGACGAACGATCCAATAATTTGAAAACTGTCTGTTCCGCTGAACCGTTCTTAATCAATGGAAACCCGGTGCGTTCGAATAATTTCAGATCGGGCAAACTGGCGACGTGACCGGTCTCTGGAAAGGTAATCGTTGAATCCTGATAAATTGAAGCGATAAGATTTCCGGTCTGAATAAACGTGCATTTCCCGGTCTCGGAAGGCGTCAGCACGGCCTTGAAGGTCAGATAGTTCATGCCAGTTTGGAAGCTTCTAAGGGGGATGTCGATTCGATAATTGCCGTAATGGGCTCCACTCTGTTCTTTAAGTTGAACCGCATGATTGAACAGGCCGTTCAGACTGATATTGATCACCGAATCTTTCCGCATTGCCGCGCCGTAGGCTAGATCCAGGTTTACCGACACTATCGCTTCTTCGGTGCTGTACATGTCGGCCGGTAAACGGAATTCCAGTTTCGCATCGGTGTCATTGGCGTCGAATGATTTATTGACAAACCCCAGCTGGGAAAATTGATAAGCACTGCCGGGGACAATAGCTTGATGATTGAATACGGCCGCATCGGTAAGGTTAAAGTTAATGTCTTTAACAACCGTCTGGACATCATCAGGTAACGGCATGTTTAGCAATGCAAACGCCTGAGCCGCCATTTTAACTTGCTGGCTATCAGTACCGGAAACAATCAGGACAAAACGATGCGGGTTGTTATCCTGCCTGAAAATGCCTAAATAGGGGCCTTTTATGGCTTGAGTGATTTCATCGGGTATTAACTTATTTATTTGATCTTTCGAGCCTATAAGTATCGCATCATTTTTTAGCTGTGCCGGATCGATATTAAACCTTCCGGCTTTTTTTCCTTCCAGTTCCGGCCACTGATAAGGTTTTGCTATCTGTTCGTTCAATGTCAATGGGACATATTTCAGTCGCAGCTTAACGCCTTGTGCGAGCATAGCGCCCCAGTATAAATAGTCGTCCGATAATTCCTCATCGGCTCTGATCACAGAGACGTCATACTCATCAAGCCTGTCATTGATCAGGCTATTTAACCGGGCCAGGCTTTCCTCGACCGGTTTGAAAGAATAACTGAGGGCCAGGGTCGATTTAACGCTATCGATTCGCGTCCAAAGTTCCGGGGAGCTCCAATCCTCGCATTGAGAATCGGTATAATGCTGCGCCGCTTTAAAAGTAAGCTGATTGTAACCGTTTTTCAAATATTCTTTAGCGATCGTGAATTTGGCTTGCGTCTCGGTATTGACCGGATCGAGTTTGATCTGGCCTACAACATAACCGTTGAGTAAAACCACAAGCTGTCCGCGCCGTTCGTGCAGCAAATTGGAATTGTTGAGCAACAGCGTCAATTCGGCCGACTCCGGTTCGACCCTGTCGGATATAGGAAAACTGACTGCATAGGAACCACTCACGTTTTTTAACATTATCGGTTCGTTATTAATCATAAAATGATTAAGCGGCCATATTTTATTTAAAACAGGTTTGGCTTCTTCTTTAGATAAGGCCGGCGGAACGAGTGCAAACACACATAAAAAACAGAACGCTAAGTGAATAATTTTAGGCATAAATTGTTATTATTTTTTTTAAGGTGGATGATAAGGCCATTTTGATATGACTGGTTCCATGATAGATCCCTATGCCAATCATAAACGCCATGCTTTTTATCAAGCCCGGATCGCTGGTTACATCTTGTTGGATTTTAATCCATCTGGAACTGTCACCATGAACAAACCGGACAACATCAAGATATTCTTCGGTATTGGCGTACTTGAATTCGATCCCGTAAACATATTGCCCATCTTTCTTTAAGGTATTGGCAATGACGGCTCGGTAGCGCGATGTACGGAAACCTCCTTCCGTCGGCACTTCCAGAAAGGTTTGTCCTGAGACCGCATGTTGGGGCAATGGGCATCCGGACACCAAACTGCCGCCTCCCATTGAGATATCTCTAATGGTGACGGGTATTTTCAGCTCGTCGGCTTCCGGCGTCGATTTAACCGACAAATTGCCGTCGATATAAACAGGAATTCTTGGATTGACTCTTCGCTGTTTTTGCTCATATAAAGCGCCTAGCGCGGCCAACAGCAACAGCAGATTGAAAAGCGCCCAAAAGAGGGTTATGCCGATTAGAGCGCGTTCATCGGGATAGAGGATGAATCGTCCTACGCCAAAACTCGCCGCTAGAAAGGTAATCAAGATCGTCCAGTAAAAAGGCTTGGCCAACGGCGAAATAAAATCCTGCTCCAACATTTCCATTTTAGGCGTGACCGTGAATTTCGGGTGATGGGGGTTTTTCAGTACGGCCAGCACAGCCCTGATCGAAAATAGCGACTGCATGGTTTCATATATTTCGGAAACGAATATCCATCTCACTTGACTGAAAAGATAATGATTGGTCAGCAGCAACACCGCCAAATAAGGCAGCGTATAGCTGAAGAATTCGACAACATTGGCATTGTAAATTTTCAATCCGAAAAACAGATAAAGTCCAGGCGACACCAGGAAAATGAAACGGGCAAAAGGAAAGAACCAGAACATCATATTCGATAGATAACAAATCCTTTGCCAAATCCTCAAGTTGGGCAACAGCAAAGGGTTATGCAGAATAAAGTTCTGAACCATCCCTTGCGCCCAGCGTGTGCGCTGGATCATAAAGCTGGCGAAGGTCTCCGGCTGCAATCCTGAAATAAGCGGATACATCAGATAATGCGACCGCCAACCTTTACTGTGCAGCTTCAGGGCTGTTTCCGAATCTTCGGTAATGCTAACGCCATTGAATCCTCCCACTTCATCGAGCGCTTTACGCCGTAAAACAGCCGCCGAACCGCAGAAAAAAGAAGACTGCCAAAAATCCAGACCCAGTTGAATGGCGCCGTAGAACATGGAATTTTCAGACGGCATGCGCTGAAACAACTTGAGATTCTTTTCTAGCGGATCGGGATTGATAAAAAAATGAGGGGTTTGCACCAGAAACACTTTTTCATCCTGAATAAAAGAGCCTATCGTTTTCTTTAAAATATCGACGGTTGGCGCATGATCGGCATCTAAAACCAAAATCAATTCGCCGGTAAGATGTTCAAGCGCGGCATTCAAATTACCGGCTTTAGCATTGACATTCCTTGCGCGAGTCAGATAATTAACCCCCAGTTCCGAGCATATGGTTTTAAATTGGCGACTTCTAAGCTGTGCAGCCGTTCTGACTCGCTCGTCAGAGGACGTTGTTTTTTGTTCGGTCCCGCCGTCGTCCAGCAAAAAAACATTCACTTTATCGGCCGGGTAATCAATATTTATCGCCGCCGCCAGGGTGATTTTTACCAGCTCGACCGGCTCGTCATAACTGGGAATAACGACATCAACAGTAGGCCATATAGCTTTATTTTTCGGGAGCTGAACCGACTTTCGATTAATCGGGCGGATATTGACAAAAATACTGAAAAAAAACATCAAGCCGCCGTACAGTTCAGCGGAAAACAGCGTAACGGCGCCAATAAAACTAAAGAAATCCTGATACGACAGCGAATAATTGATGCGCCAGAAAAAATAACGCAACACGACAAAGCTGCTTAGGGTAATGAACAGAACGCGCCAAAAACTCTGAGACTTGAGTTGTCTGATTAACATTAACAATGTTAATAACAGAATGGAAAGATAACCTTGCGAAGTAAAATCGACCCGCAATCCGGACAAGAAAACCAGACAACCGGAAATAAAACAAAGAAGGAGCGTTAAGCTGTTGGTTTTGATAGCCTGTTCCTGACAAAAATTCGTATGCCTGATGATGTGACAAGTAAAGCGATCAGGATTAGGGTGCTTACCACATAAAGTGTGCAAATAATAACGACCATACCGCATTTTTGCAAGATGCGGGTAAGATTTTGATACGCCATCAGCATTAACTTAAGCAGAAAGCAGCATATTCAATTGGCACCTTCCCGGCCCGACTGCACCGATTCTCCACAGGCTGGCAAGCGGCGCTTTCATTCTAACACCTTGATTCCACCGATGACATCGGCATGATTTTCGTATCCGCAATCGACGTAAAGAAACTTTGCTTGCGTTTCCCGATTGTCTTTCGATGCATGACCACAGCACAGGCAAGTTCGACTGGTGTTGTGTGGCGGCACGGCAAGCAATATCCCGCAGCTCCATTCCGCCTTATAGTCCAGTTGCCGCCTGAACCCGCCTCATCCTTGATCGAGGACAGAACGGTTTAGACCGGAGATTTCTGCTTCACTTGTCTGCCGTGCTGTTCGTTGTTGCCCTTCGAAGACTTGGACATATTCCGTACTTGAAAATCCTCAATACAAACGAGCGCAAAGAAAGTCAAAGGGCTACCATTGTGCATTTTGAATGCACGAAAATGAACGGGGTCTTGCAATCATCGCGCATCCGGCCTCTCTCAAGAAGCTCATTTTAACCAGTTGATATAATTTGTATTTTTAAACACCTTCGGACACAGGAGTCAATTGAAAACCAAATTTCTCTGCATGTTTAGTTAGGTTTTTAATGACCCGTTGGCGATATTTTTCTTCATAATATTCTTGTCCTTGATCCACATATCCTTCCCCTTTGGCGAGCATCGCGTAAATCAATCGAGCCAGTTTATGGGCACAAGCGGCGACGGCTTTGGCTTTGTCCATGCGGCCACACAGTCGTCGGTAGTAAGCCCCTAAAGCCGATTGGCCGGCGCGTAAATTTACCGCAGCCATTTTCAGCGCTTGCGCCGCACGGTTGGCGGTGCGGCTCGTTGCTGCCGAGATTTTCTTACCCCCGGATATTTTCGTTCCAGGACACAATCCCAACCACGAGGCAAAATGCTTGGCATCTTTAAATCGTGATAAGTCA
>JAURVK010000123.1 GCA_030655535.1 Methylobacter sp.
TGAATGCCGTGGGCGCGAATTTATTCGCGCGATAAGTGTTAAAAAGCGCGAATAAATTCGCGCCCACGATATATTAAATCCTCAATTTAATGGCAGTGGCGCAGTGCATCGAAACGATGGGCATACTTTCACCTTTCACCTTTCACCTTTCGCCCTTCTTTCGTGCTTTTCGTGCTTTTCGTGTTTTTTCGTGGACTGTTTTTTGTGGCCCTTGGCTGTGCTTAACATCGCCTCAAAAGGCAACGAGCAATGTTATAAACACAAACAGCACCAGATAGCGCGGCCTAAGCACTGATTGCTCAAACTTATTGGCGATATGTCCAAGCTGGCGGCCATAATTAATCGTATCTCTACCTATGCCGCGCAACACAAAACGGTCTTCGAACCAGTGCAGCATGGCTGCCGTCCATTCGGTGAGTTTTCCTGCCAGTCCGCTACCTTGGGCAAATTTATCGGAGTCATTGCCTACAGGACGTAGGTAAGGGGCGTGAGCAGGAGCGGAAGCTTTATCCAGTTGCGCGCCAATCATCCGTTCTTCCAGTTGCGCCAGTGACGATATTGCCTGGATTGCGGGAGCAGCTCCGCCCATAATACGGTCAACGATATGATCGTCAAAATAGCTCAGATCATGCGCCAAGCCGCGTACCGGTTTGACCAGCGCCCAATCGGTAATCGGATCCAGCCAGAAACGCTGTAAAGAAGCGACATAACCCCAGCGCAACTTGGAAATTCTCGGAGTGACGGGCTTCATCGGGTTATCATGGATATGATGCAGCAGCGATGGCGCAGTCAGGAACTGATAGCCGCGTACCACCGCATGGGCACAAAGATGCCAACCGGCCAGTTGCCAAAAACCCAAGCCGCATTCCAGAAACATCAGGCCCAATTGAGCGGAAGTCGCAAAAATCAACGAGCTTTTAACATCGGTCTGGGTCAGACCAACCACAAAACTGTAAACAGCCGTCATCAAGCCCACTATAGCGACCACAGCCATAGCCAAGGTTGAATGTTCAAAAACCGGCCTTAACAAAATAACCAGATAGACACCGGCATGCACCATGACCGCGCCGTAAAATACCGCACTCGACGGCGTGGGCCCTTCCATCGCACGACCCAGCCAGGGAGTGAAAGGAAGTTGCGCCGATTTGGCAAAGGCGGCGACCGAAAAACACAGCGCAATCACGGTCACTTCACCCGAACTCATTTGAACCGCAGCAGCATTCAAATCATTCCAGTTAATGCTGCCAACCCAGGCGTAAGTTAAGCCTACGCCTAAAATAAACCCGGCATCGCCGATACGATTGGTCACGAAAACACGCGTCGCATTAGCGGCGGCAACCGGGCGATCGTAGGCGTAGGCGATCAAAAAATAAGAACTTAAACCGGCAATTTCCCAGCCGATAAAAGTGCCGGCCGCATTGCCTGATAACACCAGCAGCAGCATCGCCGAAGAAAACAGGCTCAGCATAAAAAAGAAGCGGTGATAACCCGCTTCCCGGTGCATGTAGTTAATTGAAAAACGGACGACAATGGCTAGCAGTACTGAAAACAGCGCCGCCAAACGCACATTAAAACCGGTAGTGATAAAGTTTATCTGTATGTCCAGCGTGTCGCTGTTCAGCCAATGTCCCAGCATATATGCGCCGATATTTTTACCCAGAAAATCGGCACCCAGCAGGACTAGGGTCAATAAGCAAGACATGGTAATCGCCCAGCCCGCAATATCGGCGGTTATGCTTTCACCGGTTTCGCCGCTGATGAAACCGAAGAGATGTCCCGTGCCGACAACCGCAGCTGCGGACAATGGCATTAAGGGGATTAGAATGACTAATGCATCCATTTAGTAAACTCCAAACCGTTCAGGCTGTTTGATCAACACCGGCGCTACCGGCAACGTTTGATCCTGATAACAATCCGGCGAATTATCACACACCTGCAAGTCTTTTGCCTCAGCTTGCCAACGCACAAAGCCCTCGCCAGGTTGGAATAAGAAAATCTCGCCGCTATCCGGATCTTTAGCGCTCAAATGTACCCAGCCGCCCACTATCAGTTCCCGCAAACTTTCCTGACGTGCATAAATATGTTCCAGCACCGCTGTTTTCGCCTCAACCAGAATCTGCAGGCGCATCGGCTCGTGAATCTCCACCATCTGCTTAGGCAGGCCGGTGCGCAAATCGCTGGACGCACCCTCCATAACGCCAAACAAACCAATCACATTGTGCGGTACTTTGGTGCCGCAACCGAAGCGCTCGTTGTCGATGGTGGAAAAATAATATTCCAGATTGATACCGGCGCCGACCGGGCCTGCGGTCAGCAAAATCGATTCGAGGATGCTGCCCTCAAGGTCTTGTGTTGGATCGTAGGAAATCAAAAATACCCGCCGATCCAGGAACAATCCCTGAGTCAAGGCGCGTCGGCCTATCACCGCCGCCGCATTGGTCGCGTGGCCGAACTCGGGACGAACCTGACTTAAATCATGCGCTCTCAGCGCTACATGTTGAAAGGCTTGAGCAGACGTTGCCGAACGCTCGGCCGAGGCAAACCGCCGACAACGCTCATGCGCCGATAAGGCTTGCGCCCGGCTGATAGATGCTCTGAAGCGACTGAAACGTTCACCCAACGACGCCGGTATCGTATCCAGATCATACCAAGTCATCGCATCGCTACAGGTATCGTGCTGCATACCAACGAACCAGCAGTCGCCTGGAATGACAATGCCTTGCTGCGCCAGCAGGGTACGCACTTCAGGCCGGTTGGCCATCGCTGCGAATACGCGTGCATTGGGTCCGCCCTGCCGACCGCCGCAAGCGCCGCAATCATGTGCGGCTTCATGCGGATTATTCTGACTGGTCGAGCCGTGTCCTGCCAGCGCGACAATCGGCGCAAAATTGCAGGTCAATCCTAAACTGCGCAATAGCGTCTCTACGCGCCCGGCTTGCTCAGTGTCAGTAAAGCCCAGTTTGGGCAGTTCAACCGAGGCGGTCGCTAGCGTATCGGTTGAGCTAAACTGCAATTCGGTAGCGACGGGCGGTACAGCGGCGCTATGCAGCCAATCGGAGATCGCCTTATGGTAGTAAGGCAGCAGCGTTTTACCGAGCAGGCCTGTCAAGGTAAGCGGCGCCAGCAGATCGATAGCGGCATGAGCCCATAGCGGATTTCGGCGCAAACTATGATGCAACAGATAGTCTAAATGCCGGTTTAAACGGCGTCCTTGTTGACGTTTAAGCAGGTTTTTTTGGTGACCTTGTTTGACGATCTCGTCAACCTGATGTGTCGGCGTTACCATGACCGGACACAGCGGCGTCGCATGCGTCGCATCAAGCCCTTTATAGTTCATCGGAATACCGAAAAATCCAGCCGCGCCCAAAGTTTCGATAGCCGGATTCAGCTCTTCCAGGTGACGACGAAAACTTTCCTCGCGCTCGTCCATGCACAGGATGATTTGCGCTTCGGGTCGCTTAATACGCTGGATCCAGCCGCCTCGCAGATGATTGGCGTGCAACGCCTGAAACAGTTCATTGCGGTAATGATGCTCGTAAGCTATCAGCCAGACTTTGCTGCGTTCAGTCGGGGTGAACTCATCCAATACCGCCAACATGGCTTCTAAGTCTTTGCTGTCCAACTGTTGCAGGTCGGCATCGCTAAGCCCCAGATGCTGACACAAACGAAACAAACGCCAGCCGCTGTTGTGTGCCGTATGTTGTTCCGAGTGAGTTGCCGCCGGACTGCATTGCCAAGTCCAGATCAGGTCGGCGAGTTGCTGCCAATCGCTGCGGTCGTAACGCTCGGAACCGGCATGTAAGGTCAAGGCTTCCGCCCGATGAGCCAGATATTCCGGCAAGTCGCCCTGATACAGGCGGCTGCGTACCATGAATTCCGACAGGTTCTTGCGAAAATAACCGTGTATGACGCTGAGCTTGGCTTCTATTTTCCAGGTATCGCGGCAGACCTGATTCAGCCACAGTCGATCCAGGGTCAGGCGTATGGCCAGATAATCGGCCAGCGTCGGCGCTGCGTCATTGGCGGACTGATAATGGGGGTGCTGCCGCCGCCAGTTGATCAAGCCCGACCAGCCGGGTATTTCCAGCGCCAGTCGGCGAAGATAGCTGTCCCATTGGGTTCGCGGTATTTCCAGATGAGTCAGTTGCAGGATGATGGTATCGACCGCATCTTCGGGCAATTCGGCGATAATCTGTTGCCAGTCGCGTAACTCATGCAAAAAGGGATTGGCGTCATACTGAGCCGTTGCCCGCCAGGCGGCATAAAGACCTAAGCGGCTGCGCTCAGGCAACTGCCATGCCGCTACGCCTTCGTCCAGGCCTGATGCGCAAAAGCGTATCAGCTGGGGCCGAACCGAATCGAGAATGTCTACGCCGCTCAATGCCAGGATGAAATCCCGCAAACTGATGTTATCGCCTATCTCGCCCAGCAGCTCATCCAGTGCAGCGCCTGCCTGTAGCTGCATTTGCTGGTGCGTTGTGAGAGTGCTTCCGGTTCCACTCGTCTCGTTCCCATGCTCCTGCGTGGGAATGCTGACTTGCGCCAGCCATTCTTCAGCCTGTTCCACCGACAAATCCAGCATATTTTCCGGATGCAAAGCCGCCTGCTCCAGCCCAAGCGTGGTTAAAATATTTTCCCATAAAGGCCGGATAACATTGCCATCGGCTGCAAGCAATTGCTGACGAACCGACTCAGGCACATCGGCTTGCACCGTATCCAGCGCCCCCAACTCTTCTATGTGCCAGTTCAACTGGCTGACGCTGACCGCCTGCAGATCGAATAACAGCGCAATGCGGTAAATAGCCTGCCGGGTAATGGTCTTATCTTTTAAGCGACAAACGCTTTGTTCTGCCTGTAAATTCGGGCACTGTGCAAATGCAGCGGACAAATCGCCGTCACCGATACGCCCCTGCCGGTAAAAATCCCGATTTTGGGTTTCGGGAGCATAACCGCCGATACCGGTCAAGGCTTCGAACTCGGCTAAAGCCCGATCAAACGGCAGATGCTGAAAACCATGCAAGGTATTGTGATGCACGAAATCGAGGATAGGCGCCTGCCCGGGCAAAACGTGATCCAGATGATTTAACGCTGCGGTGATCTGTTCGCGTAATAGTAAAGGAGTCTCTTGCATGGCTAAACCTATAAAACCCGCTGACTGATCAGACTGTTCATCCGGCTGATGGTGGCTGCGGACAAATCAAGCAGCGGCGCGGGCAGCAGACCGAACAACACAATACCCGTCACCAGCATTCCGGCAGCCAATAACTCCGGCGTTCTCATGTCCTCAATCTGTTGCATCGACGATTTTACCGGCCCGGTAAATAGCAGACTGATAGTACGTATCGCATAGGCGGCTCCAATTAATAGGCTCACGCTAAAACACATCATCAAACCCATACTCATTCCGACACTTGAGAACAAGCTAAAACCGCCAATCAAGGTATGCAGTTCGGCAACAAAACCAACCGAACCCGGCAGCCCCATTGCCGCCAACAAGGTTAAGGTCATAAACAGAGTAAATCGCGGCATCACTCGAATCAGCGAACTGTAATCCTGAATGTTGCGGGTATGAGTGCGCTCATACAGCAAGCCGACCAACAGGAACAACGCACCGGCAATCAGGCCGTGAGCGCTCATTTGCAACACCGCGCCGGTAATGCCCGCCTCATTCAAGGTCGCAATACCCAACAAGACTATACCCATGTGACTGATTGAAGAATAAGCCACCATGGCTTTAAGGTCTCTTTGCCGCCAAGCGAGTAAACCGCCGTAAAACATACCGAACAGCCCCAGAAAAACCAACAAGGGTTGCAATAGTTTTGCGGCCTCAGGCAGCATCACCACCGCCCTGATCAAGCCGTAAGCGCCCATTTTCAGCAAAATACCGGACAGCAAAATACTCACCGGACTGGGCGCTTCGACATGCGCCAGCGGCAACCAACCGTGCAGCGGAAAAATCGGCATCTTAACGCCGAAACCGATCACAAAGCCCAACAGCACCAAGACCTGCTCGACCCTTGGCATGTCTTGTGCCATCTGATGCATGGAGGACATCAAAGAGCCGCCATGTTCAAGATCGTACTGACTGATCGCCAGCAAGCTGATCAGCATAAAAATCGAACCGCCCATCGTATACAGGACAAAGTTAAGACTGGCCGTGTGCCGCCTCTTGCCCCCCCAGCGGCCAACCAGAAAGAACAGCGGGATTAAGGTCACTTCCCAGAAAATATAGAACAACGCCCAATCCTGAGCCAGAAACACACCCAACATGCCGAATTCAAGCAACAATATGCAAATGTGATAGCCCTTAACGCTGCTGGATACGGTGAATGAGGCCAATAATGCTATCGAGGTAAGCAATGTCGCCAATACCAGCATCGGCATCGACAAGCCGTCTATGCCCAACGCATAAGCGCTGCCTAACTTAGGGTTAAGGGGGAAATATTCGTTAAACTGTAAATCCGCATCGTGCGCGTTATAAATGCTAAGCAGCCAGCAGACCAATAAAAAAGCGATAGCGGCAAACAGGTTCGCGATATAGCGGATTAGCTGAATGTTCTGACCGGGAGTTAAAGCCAGAAGCAAGGCCCCGGCAGCCGGCGTCCAGAGCAGTATGCTGAGTATCCCCATGATTTTAGTCTTCCTTATGCTCTGTTGTCTGGTAGTTTCAAGGCTTAGCAATTGTACGTTAAGGTTGGGGCAGTGCAAGCATTAAGCTTGCAAACTGACCCTGTTATTGCACACACGCTTCAAAAAAGTTTCGGCGAACGAGTGTAACATCACAATCTTTCGGTATTCTTTCAAAGCAAATGCGGGGCACACTTACAGCGGTTTCCATGTTGGTTAGCAATCAACATAATATTGTCGCTGGAGTGCAGGCTTCGCCTGCTCTGGCAAGCAAAGCTTGCACTCCCAATGCGCCTATATGTAGTAATCAACTGAATTTAAAAGCGCTGTAATTATGCAATCAGCATTGCACCGCGTAGCGTTGATATGTAGAGGGGCGATGCGTAACGATGTCCCATTGACCCTTTATCCGGTTTATGGCTTGTTTTATGACATCCCCTCAGAAAACAAAGTCCCGCCTCAGTAATGCTTCAAACTGCTCTATCGGTACCGGCTTGCTGAACAGATAACCCTGCATCTCATCACAACCCTGTTCGCGCAGGAACGCCAGTTGCCCTGGCGTTTCCACGCCTTCGGCAATAGTTTGCAGGCCCAGGCTTTTTGCCAAGTTGATAATGGCGCTGACAATAGCCTTGTCTTCAGGGTCGGTACCGATGTCGCGGACAAAGGATTGGTCGATCTTGAGTTTGTACACCTTGAATTTCTTCAGATAGCTCAATGAAGAATAACCGGTACCGAAATCATCGATCGACATACGAACGCCGCGCTCATGTAGATTATTCATCACGGCGATGACGCCTTGCGGGTTGTGCATCGCCACGCCTTCGGTCAACTCCAGTTCCAGATACTCAGGGGGCAAGCCCTCTTCGTCGAGTATGCGCGTGACCAGCTCGGGCAAATCGGGATGACGAAACTGCACCGCGGACAGGTTCACTGCCATAATCAGCGGGCCGAAACCATTATCCATCCAGGTTTTTGCCTGCCGCACGGCGCATCTCAATACCCATTCGCCGATCGGCAGGATCAGCCCGCTGCCTTCCGCGACGGGAATAAATTCTGCAGGAGACACCATGCCCAATTCAGGATGCTGCCAGCGCAACAAAGCCTCCGCTCCGATAATGCGCCCATCTCGCATGGAAACTTGCGGCTGGTAATATACCTGTAATTGCTTGCGTTCCAGCGCGTGATGCAGCGCATTCACCAATTGCAGATTGCGAGCCGAACGCACCTGCATTTCTTGGGTAAAAAAACGATAGCATTGGCGTCCTTCCTGTTTGGCGCGATACATGGCCGCATCTGCGCTCTTGGAGAGTGTTTCCAGATCCCCGCCATCTGCCGGATAGAGCGCAATACCGATCGATGCGGTCAGGGCCAGGTCATAGAACTCGATCCAATAAGACTCCGCAATGGTATCCAGTAACTTTTGCGCAACATGCGCGGCTCCGATTGCATCGACGCCAGGTAATAACAAAATGAATTCGTCCCCGCCCAAGCGTGTCACCGTGTCTTCTGTTCGAAGCACCAAGCGCAGACGTTTCGCCAACTCAATCAACAAGACATCGCCGATGCTATGGCCGAGCGAGTCATTGATGTCTTTGAAATGGTCGAGATCGAGGAACATCAATGCCAAGTATCCATTGTTACGCTTCGCCAAGCTGAGGGCGTATCTAAGATGATCATTCAGCTGGGTGCGGTTCGGCAATCCGGTCAGTAAATCGAAATTTGCCAGATAGTGGATACGTTCCTCGGTACGCTTTTGCTCGGTTATATCTTCGTAAATCCCCAGTACACCGATAGTTTCATTAGCCTCATTCTGAAGCGGAACTTTAGATATACGCCGCCAAATGCTTGTTCCATCAGGCGTGGTTTGCTGCTCTTCAAAGGCAAGTTTAGGAATATTTGAATCCATTACCCGCCGGTCATCGGCTCGATAATGTTCCGCCTGTTCTTTCCAGGCCAACTGGTAATCGTCTTTGCCGATTATATTCTGCGCTGAGACTTCTCCCGCATCCTTGGCAAAAGCGGGATTGCAACCCAAATAACGTAACGCCTTATCTTTCCAGAAAATACGCATAGGCGCCGTGTCGATGATTTTCTTAAGCAGATGATGTGAATCTGCAAGCGAACTCTCGGCATACCTACGCTGCGCCTCGCGTTCAAAGCTGTTCAGCGCATAGTCGATGTCTATCGCCATTTCAATCAGCAGGTTGCATGCGGCTTGATCAAAGGCGTTGACCTCGGCGGAATATAGATTGAAAACCCCGATAACCGCGCCGTTTCTGTGCAAGGGCAGCGCGGCTGAAGCCCTCCAACCGAACTTTGCACCGCGTTCGCGCCATAGTACGGTGGCGGGATCATGCTGAAAATCCTGGCACCAGAAAGGACGATCCTCACGCATGGCTATTCCGGTTGGACCTTGCCCGGCTACCTCGTGTTCATCAACCGAGATTTGAATTCCTTCCAGATATTCCGTGCCGCTGCCATAAGACGCAACCGGCTTGAGCTGTTTGCTTTGTTGGTCCAACAAGCCTATCCATGCCATCTTCATCCCGCCGAAAGTCACCGCATCACAGCAAATCTGCGGAAACAACTCTTCTTCGTTACTGCAACGCACGATGGCTTGGTTGCACTGGCTCAAGGCGGCGTAAAGCTGGGTCATGCGCTGATTTATCGCTTCGGCCTCCTTGCGCTGAGCATCGTTTCTGGCAAGGTTGATCTGCGTTTCCGACAGCCAGCCCAGCACGCTGTTTTCCATGCCTCGCACGACAGGAATGGCGGATGAAAAATCTCCGCGACCTATGCAGATAATACGCCCATACAACTCACCCACCGATGAGCCCAGCGTGAAATACAAAGCCCGATAAACGCGCCACAACATGAGTAGCATCAGCAAACCGGATGAGACGAACGCCATGCGCAAAAGCATGGACACATGCTCTGCAGCATTGACTCCATCCAGGGTGCGCTGATCCATCATCCGGTAGACCTCGCCGATCGGTCGCATGACAGCAGCCTTGGCCTGATGATAGCTTGCGTCCTGCAACATCAGGCTTGCCTTGAGACGGTTGGCCTCGGCAGGTGTGGCCGTGGATTCGACCAGCTTCATCGCGGCGAACTCAGTGCCGGTGAGTCTATCCGAATGGGTCTTGGCTGTTGCCAGCTTGGCAAATTCTTCTTCGGTAAAACCGGTTTGCCGCATCAGATCCAGCAAGGCAATCTTTTTCCCGCTGTCCGGCTGCGGCCGCCGGTCATCAGCCGGTACCAGATCCCAATAGATGTTGTGATAATTGACCGGGCGGGACATCTTGCCGTCGCGGATGTCGAGAATGTCCTGAAAGTGTTGTTTATAAATAGGGTTGCCGGTGATGACATAACTGCGCACCATACGGGTAAGGTCATCGGACGATTGACGTAATTCGTCAGCCAACAAGTGGGATTGAAGCCGCAATTCATTGGCGCGATTAATCTGCTTTTCCGAACGGACATAGATGACAAAGAGAATGGAGAAAACGACAAACATTCCCAATGCCAGCCAGAGGCTTCGCGAAAATCGAGATAAATTGTTGGGCTGCGTCATTATGTCTTTGCCGCTTCGTTTCTCGTGAGTCGTCATAAGGAATTTATCAATTGCAATGTAAACTATCATATTGCGAAGGTGGTGAAATTTTTTAGTTTTTTTGACTTCCCGTTTAAGTCCATAGCTATCTTACGCAAGTTTTCCTGAATTTTGGTATCTGGAGCGCAGGCAAAGTTCGCACTCCCGTTGCACGATTGAAAAGCCGTCAGGCGCGGACTCACGCCTAAATGAAAGAAATGGGGGGTAGACTCAACAAAATAATCGTTGTTGTGGCGGCGATTTTAGTCGCCGATGAACAGCTGATTGGGCGAGAGCGAAAGATAACTTGTGTAGATAGCTATGACCTGAGCGACGATGTGTAGCATTCTCGCTTCTGGATGGCAAGTATTGTAGCGCCGAGAGTATTTTTGGCTGGCGCCGTTCCGCTGTCGAAGTCGGTGTCAACGAATGTCGAACCGGCATTTCCTGAGTGAACGATATATCCAGTCGAATCCCCCCTAACAGAAGCATAGGTATCTATGCCTTAGCTCTAACGTCGAATATCGGCTTATAGACGTGCCAATGTTCGAAAACCGGGTATCCGCTGACAAGCTTGTCAGGAATTACTTTTATCGTTAGACTCATTCATAATCACTACATGGAGGTTTCATGAAATGAATAGTACGCAACTAACAATCCCGCTAAAACTTTATAGATTCTTTTTTTCAACGACTGGGCAACCCCGTCTACCCGCATATCCAGGATCAGCTTGGCGTGGCGCCTTCGGACACGCGCTAAAAAAGACCGTTTGCGTTGTCCGTGATACGCCCTGTAAACAATGCCTGCTAAAAAATGCCTGCGCTTACAGCTACGTGTTTGAAACACCGATGCCTGCTAATACTGAAAAGATGCGCAAATACACGGCCGCACCCCACCCGTTTGTTTTACGTTTCCACCATTCGACCCCTCAAGCAGATTTGCTTTATACGCTGGATGTGGTTTTGTTCGGACACGGTCAGCGCTACTTCCCGTATATTGTTCACGCCTTGCAAACAGCAGGCAACGACGGTATTGGCGGTCAGCGCCAATTATTCAGCTTGCAAAAAATCGATGACATCGACCATCAAAACAACAGTCAAACTATCTACCAAAAGGGTGAGCTTCTGCCTCAGCAACCCGCAGAATTATCCACGACACCGGCCATGCCCAACCAGATCGAGATTACCTTTCACACCCCGTTACGTATCAAGCAAGACAGCAAAAACCTCACTGCCAGAGACTTCAACTTTGGCGCTTTGTTCAGCGCCTTGCTCAGACGTATCTCCATGATCAGTTATTTCCATACGGATAGTCCATTGGAGACCGACTTCGCCGCCTTAACAGCGCACGCCCGCACCGTTCGATTTGCCGCGCAACAACTCCTTTGGTACGACTGGACACGCTACTCGTCCCGCCAACAAACCGAAATGAACATGGGCGGCCTGGTCGGCAGCGTACATTTGGATATGCAGGGCCTGGAAGAATTCTGGCCCTATCTCTGGCTGGGGCAATACACTCATGTCGGCAAAGGCACCAGCATGGGGCTGGGCGCTTACTCCATCCGTGGGAGCGACGCCTGTGTGTGTGGGAGCGACGCCCACAGCAACTCCCACAGCAACTCCCACAGCAGCTTCCCCAACAAACCCCACTACGCTGACTAACTGATATTATCAGGATGAATACAAAATCAATTTTACTCAGCGTCACCGGACTCACCCCGCAGGTAGTGACCGAAACCCTGTATGCGTTGCATCAGCAAGGCCAGGCTTTGCCTGAGCAAATCCACATACTCACCACCGCAGAAGGTTATCAGCGGGCTCGACTGACCTTGATAAACGACGGTTGGATGGCGCGATTTCACAATGACTACCATCAGCCCAGCCCCGATTTTTCCGAACGCCATATTCATATCCTGCAGCACGCCAATGGCGAGTCTTTAGCCGACATTCGCACCCAAGCCGATAATCAAGCCATGGCCGACGGCATTACCGAATGGATCAGAATCTTAACCGCCGATCCCGATACCTCGCTACATGTTTCCATTGCCGGTGGCCGTAAAACCATGGGCTTTTATGCGGGTTATGCCCTGTCGTTGTACGGACGTTCGCAAGATCGCCTGAGCCATGTACTGGTATCTGCCGACTACGAATCGCATCCGCAATTTTACTACCCTACCCCGTATTCTCAAGTCATCTACGGCAACGATCCAACGCGCAAACCGCTGGACACCCAAAATGCCGAAGTCATGCTGGCTGATATTGCCTTTGTGCGACTGCGCCACGGCTTGGACGAAGCCTTGTTGCAAGGCAAAAGCAGTTTTAGCGCATCGGTCGCCAAAGCCCAGCAAGCGCTAGGCCTGGCTCATTTGAGCATTGACCTTAAACAACGCAGCATTAAAGCCCAGAATACCCTGATCAAACTCACACCCGCCGACCTGGCGTTTTACAGTTGGTTGCTGAAGCGCCAACTGGCAGGACTCGTGTTACCGACCTGCCCTTGCGATGGCGCGCCGGAACATCAGTACGCCGAACAATTCCTGCAAGAATATCGGCTAATTAACGGCGAACTGGGCGGTGCCGACCGCACTATCCAGGCTTTGCAGCAGGGCATGAGCAAAGCCTTTTTTGAACAACGCAAGTCACGGATTAACAAAATCTTGCAACAAAGTTTGCCACATGCAGCAATGGCGTATTTGATTAATGCTGTGGGCAAACGCCCCCAAACCCGCTATCGGATATTGCTGGATGCGGAACAGATTCAGTATCAACAGGAGAATAAAGGATGACCATCAAGCCATTGCTCGAACAGTCCAGTCGCATCGCATTAGCGGCTTTTTTGCACGATCTGGGTAAGTTCGCTGAACGGGCAAAAATCCCGGTTACTCAGGAAATATTAGACGCCAACAAACAGATGTATTGCCCACATCGAAAAAAATATACCGATGACAGAGGCTGGTTTAGTCATGTTCATGCGGCCTATACCGGCTTGGCGATGGACTTGATTGAAGACTACATGCCCGAGTTAACAGCCGCTGATTTCGCCCCGTTTGGTTCGTGGAAAACCAAAGATGTCGATGATTCGTTCATCAATGCAGCAGCCAAACATCATAAACCGGAAAGCTTTTTGCAATGGATTATAGCCACTGCCGATCGAGTGGCCTCGGGGTTTGATCGTGAAGAATTTGAAGCATATAACCAAGCCGATGAAGGCACCTCCACCGGAAAAAATCATTACACAGCACGGCAGTTGCCGCTGTTCGAGCAAATTCGTCTGGATAGCAAAGCCGAGCAAAAATACGATTATCGTTACTCGTTAAAACCGTTATCACCCAATAGCATCTTTCCGGTTGAAGCCAGCAAATGCGAAGGTAACGACGATAAAGCCGCGCAAAAAGAATACAACGATTTATGGCAAGGCTTTACCGAAGCGTTAAAACTGATGCCAAAGTCACACCGTAACAACTGGTCGTTATGGCTGGATCACTTTGAAACCTTATGGGGCGTTTATACCCAGGCGATACCGTCGGCGACTGCATTCAACATTCGCCCGGATGTGTCGCTGTACGACCATTCCCGTGTTGCCGCAGCGTTGGCAACAGCGCTATGGCGTTATCACCATGAACTCGGTCGAACTGATGATGAGGCTGCCAAAGACCTCAAAGATCAGCAAGAAAGGAGGGTGTAAAAATTTCCGTGTAACCGCCGTT
>JAURVK010000125.1 GCA_030655535.1 Methylobacter sp.
ACTAACTCTTAAGAAAAAGAGTTTTATTTTAAAACGTTTCAATTGACCATTTTTGAATCTTCAGGCGCTACGTGCTTTTCCTGACGAGTTTTAAAGTCTTTACGCGCAACCTTAGACCCATCATGAAAAGCTTTCGTCACGAGACTATTAGTGGGCAATATTTTTACGATCACTAAAGAAGTAAAAACGGCCCCATAGGATATTCCGTAACAGGCACCATATAACGCATTATCAAACAATCTCGATGGTGCGGAAGCAATTTTAGTGGCGGCTTGTTTGGCCGCAATGGCCCCTTTTTTGATTCCAACCAACGCAATTTTAGATTTCTTAACAGTTTCTGTTACATTTTCAACCGTCGCTTTTTCAGCTGTTTTGTCGGCAATCACTTTCATAACTAACACTCCAGAATTTTCCGGTAAAAAACCGGACATTGAACAACCTGGGATGGGAACTTTTCATCACTCTATACCCCAGAACAAAAAAAGCCTAGCACGCCGTCTTGCAATCGTCAAACGACTTTGAAAAATTTCCGTCTTAGATAGCATGGTTATTGTTTTTCAACCGCCTTTTTCGGTTGTTTAAACCGATAGGAATCCTTACCGGATTCCAAAATACGCAGTGATGGGTTATACAATCAAGCAGCGCCATCGTCATCCTGGCATCACCAAAAAACCGCATCCATTCAGTAAAGTTGGGATTGGTGGTGATGATCAATGATGTTTTCTCGTACGGTTGGCTGATGAGATGAAACAGCAAGGCCGCCCCGTAACTTCTCATTAGTCGCAGGCAATACCATAAGAATCAGGTTAAGCACTTTCATGGCGCAATCAAATTTACTATTCAGCTTATTTATTTCATCACCAAGTATTTTGGCGTGGGCTTTTCATTAAGCGCTTTTCATCTTCCGCACGGTCTTCGTCTTCTGCCATGTTATTTGCTATTCGATCTAAAATTAAATCTGTCATTTTTCTCATTTATCACCTTTCGTGGGCTAATTAATAAATAGATGAAAAATAATGCATCTCTGGCTGTCTTGTAATTTTCATCAGTTATATAAGATCAACTGTATTAGTATATCCTAACCTCTGTCCACCGCAAACGCCCCAAACTTTCCACCCCCCACTTCCAACTCCCCCATCAAAATCCCCATCAACTCATCATCCTCAAGTTCTAACAGTTCAATAAACAAAGACCTTTCTGCCTCGTCCGCAACCAAATACCCCGTTTCCAAATACCGATTCAACAGAAAATCCAGCTCTTTAGTCCCTCGCCGACACTGCCACTTTAATCGAGCCAATTCGTCCATTAACCCAACTTTCTCTGCACTAGCATTTTCTTGATTTCGGCAATAGCTTTGGCCGGATTCAAGCCCTTAGGGCAGGTATCGGTGCAATTCATAATCGTATGGCAACGGTACAATTTAAACGGGTCTTCCAGTTCGTCCAGCCGTTCGCCGGTGCTTTCGTCGCGGCTATCGATCAGCCAGCGGTAGGCTTGCAACAGGATCGCAGGGCCCAGGTAACGCTCGCTGTTCCACCAGTAACTGGGGCAGCTGGTCGAGCAACAGGCGCACAGCACGCAGTCGTATAAACCATCCAGTTTTTCCCGGTCTTCCTTGCTTTGCAGACGCTCGGAATCCGCAGGCGCTGGAGTTTGGGTTTCTATCCAGGGTTTGATCGAGGCGTATTGCGCATAAAAATGGGTCAGATCCGGCACCAAGTCTTTAACGACTTGCAAATGCGGCAACGGGTAAATCTTGATGGTGCCGGTATAAGAATCGATAGCTTTGGTGCAGGCCAGGGAGTTTTTGCCGTTGATGGTCATCGCGCAGGAGCCGCACACGCCTTCGCGGCAGGAACGCCTAAAGGTCAGGCTGCTGTCGATTTCGTTTTTGATTTTCAGGATCGCGTCCAGCACCATCGGGCCGCAGCTGTCCATGCTCAGTTCGAACGCATCGATGCGCGGGTTTTCGGAGGAGGAGGGATCCCAGCGGTACACTTCAAACCGGCGGATGTTGGTTGCGCCGTCTGGCGCTTTAAAGGTTTTACCTTCGATTAAAACCGAGTTTTTAGGCAGGGTAAATTCAGCCATTAGTCTATTCTCTTCTGAGTGGAATTCAGGATAGTCATCATAACAATCTTGTATTGCTATGCCGACCTAAGCGTTTATCAAAGGTATATAAAACCGCATCAAGGTATGAACTTTCGCTCAAAATCAAACAATCGGCAAAATCTGCATGACCTAGCCGAAATAAATTGATAGCGGCTTTAAACTCTTCAGGACGTTGTAGAATGAAAGCGGAATTAACCCGTAAATGTTCAAGTACCGCCAATAACGTGGCACGATCTATCTTATAAACTTTTGCCAATACCCAAGTGCATTCTATTTGCACGATTTGAGTAAGATAGACTTTTTGAGCATTTTCAACCAAATCACGAGCGATTTTTGTTTGTTCAGGCTGCCCCGTATCTTCGACAATGACACGAACCAACACATTAGCATCAATCGCTATCACTTATTGCTCCCTCGATAATGCCTTGCTCAATATCTGCTAACGTGGCAGTGATGGGCGTTTTTATTAAACCAAATGCCGATGTAATATTCAATTGTTTGTCATCGTTAGATGACGTTGGCAATGTTTCAACAATGTGGCATTGTTTTTCTGGCAATAAATTTAAAAAACTGACGACTTGGCTGTAGATGCTGTCGTCTATTTCCAATGTGAGTGTTTTCATGTCATTTCTCTCAAAGCGTGTATTAATAAACCCTCTCTTTTGGTGGAATTACGTCGACTTCATCGGTTAAGGTATACATGTGTACCGGCCTGTAATCGATTTTAACCTGATCGTCGCTTAGCCAGGTCAAGGTATGTTTCAGCCAGTTTTCGTCATCGCGATTCGGGTAATCTTCCCGTGCATGGCCGCCCCGGCTCTCGGTACGGTTGCCCGCCGCGTTGATCGCCACGGCGGCTTGGCTCAACAGGTTGTCCAGTTCCAGGGTTTCGACCAGGTCGGTATTCCAGATCAACGATTTATCGGTCACTTTGACCTCGGCAAAGGTTTTTCTGACTTCCTCCATCGCGTCGATGCCTTCGGTCAGCGTAGCGCCGGTTCTGAACACCGCCGCTTTGGCTTGCATGACTTTTTGCATGTCCAGACGAATATCGGCGGTACTGCGGCTGCCGTTAGCATTGCGGATTTTATCGAAGCGGGCGATAGCTTTGTCGCAAGCATTACTCGCCAACGGTTTCTGCCTTGAGCCCGGTTTGATCAGTTCCGCGCAGCGTATCGCAGCGGAACGCCCGAACACCACCAGATCGAGCAACGAGTTTGAGCCCAAGCGGTTTGCGCCATGCACGGATACGCAGGCCGCCTCCCCGATAGCCATCAAGCCCGGCACCACGGCGTCGGGATCGTCGCCGTTCAAGGTGACGACTTCGGCTTTGTAATTGGTCGGTATGCCGCCCATGTTGTAATGCACGGTCGGCAGCACGGGCATCGGCTCTTTGGTGATATCGACACCGGCAAAGATTCTTGATAAGTCGGCAATGCCCGGCAAGCGTTCGTGAATAATGGCCGGATCGAGATGCTCGATATGCAGATAGATATGGTCTTTCAGCGGCCCTACGCCGCGGCCTTCTTCTATTTCAATGGTCATCGCACGGCTGACCACATCGCGTGAAGCGAGGTCTTTGGCCGATGGCGCATAGCGTTCCATGAAGCGCTCGCCCTCCGAGTTGGTCAGATAACCGCCTTCGCCTCTTACGCCTTCGGTAATCAAACAGCCTGCACCGTAAATACCCGTCGGGTGAAACTGGATGAACTCCATATCTTGCAGAGGCAAACCGGCGCGTAGTACCATCGCGTTACCGTCTCCGGTAACGGTATGCGCCGAAGTGCTGGAAAAAAAGGTGCGCCCATAACCGCCGGTCGCCAATACGGTCATCTGGGATTTGAACAAATGCAGGGAGCCGTCATCCAGACACCAGGCCAGGATGCCGCGACATTCGCCGTCTTCCATAATCAAATCCAGCGCGATGTATTCAACGAAGAATTCGGCCTTATGTTTTAACGACTGTTGGTACAAGGTATGCAAAATGGCATGACCGGTCTTGTCGGCCGCCGCGCAAGTCCGTTGCGCCAGGCCTGCGCCGTAATGCGTGGTCATGCCGCCGAACGCACGCTGGTAGATTTTGCCATCGCTGGTACGCGAAAACGGCACGCCGTAATGTTCCAACTCGATCACGGCGGGAATGGCTTCGCGGCACATGTATTCGATTGCGTCCTGATCGCCCAGCCAGTCGGAGCCTTTGACGGTGTCGTACATGTGAAAGCGCCAGTCGTCTTCGCCCATATTGCCCAGCGCTGCGCTGATGCCGCCTTGCGCGGCGACGGTATGACTGCGGGTGGGGAATACTTTGGTGATGCAGGCGGTTTTCAGGCCTTTTTCTGCCATGCCCAAGGTAGCGCGAAGCCCCGCGCCGCCTGCGCCGACTACAACCACATCGTAAGCATGTTCAATAATTTCATAATCTACGGACATGAGTTACCCTATCGATACAATGCGAAACACGGCCAGCAAGGCCGCAATCGCCAAAAATAAAAATGCCAGATGGACGACCCAGATTGAGATGATCCTGGGGCCTTCGGCGGCGATATAATCCTCAATCACCACCTGCAAACCCAACGCGGCGTGATAGAAAACAGCCGTAATCCACGCCACGATGCAGACGCTGTTAATCGGCGATGCCAGCCAGTCTAGGGTCTGTTGATAGGGGGCGGTCAAGCTCAAACCCAGAAAGTAGATTAACCCAAAAGACAACGGAATCAGCGCTACGGCGGTGACGCGTTGCATCCACCAATGAGTGGTTCCGCTTTTGGCAGAACCCAAGCCCTGAACCCTGGATAAAGGCGTTCTAT
>JAURVK010000132.1 GCA_030655535.1 Methylobacter sp.
AAAGAATAACCACGAAGAACATGGAGAGCACGAAGTTTTTAATGCATTGAATTAACGTTGTTATTTTCTCCGTGTCCTTCGTGTTCTCTGTGGTAAAACATTTTTTCAGCCCGATTTGGATAATACTTTCACAGTCTCTCCCGCGTGGGAACGAGAAAAATAAAGGTGCAAGTCCTGTAGGGTGCGCTGCATGCATCGTCCAAGATTAATCAACAAATCCTAGGCAACTGCTCCCCGCTCAATAAATCCAGAACTCGGCTGATGCCCATTGCGGTTTGCAGGGTAACCATGCCTCGGGGGCGCGTCGCTTTAACGGTGCCGATTTGACAGGCCTGTTTGCCCAGCGGATGCCGGTGCAACGCGCTCAGGGCTTGCGCGGTTTGCGCCTCGGGCACAAACAGCGCAAAACAACCCTCGTTGGCGATGTACAGCGGATCAAAGCCTAATATTTCACAGGCGCTGCTGACATCCTGATGTATCGGCAATGCGGTTTCGTCGATTTCGATAGCATGATGCGAGGTGACGGCCAGTTCTATCAGGCCGCTGGCCAAGCCGCCGCGCGTTAAATCGCGCATGCAGTGAATTTTGATTCCGGCTTGAATCAGATCCTGAACCAGGCCGGACAGGTCGGCGCAGTCGCTGGCGATGCTGCTGTCAAAGTTCATGCCTTCGCGCTCCAGCATGATAGCAATGCCGTGCCGCGCTATATCGCTGTTAATGATGATGCTGTCGCCGACTCGAATGTCGGCAGGCGACACATTGACGTTTTCGGCTATGATGCCGATGCCGGAGGTATTGATATAAACCCCGTCGCCGCTGCCGTGATCGACCACTTTGGTGTCGCCGGTCACGATCAATACGCCGGCCTGTTGCGCGGTGTGCTGCATGGATTCGACGATGCGTTGCAGGTCTTTAATCGCAAAACCTTCTTCAATAATCAGTGCGCAACTGAGGTATAAGGGTAAGGCGCCGCTCATAGCCAAATCGTTCAAGGTGCCGCATACCGCCATTTTGCCGATGTCGCCGCCGGAAAAAAACAGCGGTTTGACCACATAGGAATCGGTGGTGAAGGCCAATTTCGAGCCGTTGATGTTTAACACCGCGCTGTCGTGTTTCTGGTTCAGCAGGGGATTGCTGAATACCGGCTGGATGATGCTGTCCAACAATTGCTGCATCAGACGACCGCCGCCGCCATGCGCCATGACGATTTGCTCGTATTGCAGGGGCAGGGGGCAGTTCAGTTTTAAATCAGACATGTTGGTGACGACGGTAGCGGTAATAGGCGGCGCACGCGCCTTCGGAGGAAACCATGGTGGCGCCCAGCGGGTGTTCGGGGGTGCAAGTCGTGCCGAATTCGGCGCATTGCGCGGGCTTGATCAAGCCTTGCAGCACTTCGCCGCTACGGCAGGCGGCAGGCTCCTGGGTGTTAATGGCGGCGACCGTAAAACGCTGTTCGGCATTCCAGTCGTCGTAGTCGGCATTGAGTGCGAGACCGCTATCGGCGATTTCACCTAAGCCCCGCCAGCTTTGATTGACGATGTCGAACACTTGGCTTATCAGCTGTTGCGCGGGCTGATTGCCTTGCTCTTTCACCACGCGGCTGTATTCGTTTTCAACCTGGTAACGATGTTCTTCGAGTTGTTTGATGCACAGATACAGCCCATGCAGAATATCGACCGGTTCGAAACCGGTGATAACGATAGGGATTTTATGTTGTGCGGATAGCGGCAGATATTCGTGGTAACCCATGATCGAGCAGACGTGGCCTGCGCCCAAAAAACCCTGCACCTGGCTATCGGGAGAATCGAGCAGCGCCCGCATCACCGGCGGTACGCGGACGTGGCAAATCAGCAGCGAGAAGTTGCTCAGCTTTTGCTGTTTGGCCTGATAGGCGGCCAAGGCGGTGGTCGGGGCGGTGGTTTCAAAGCCTACGCCGAAAAATACCACTTGTTTATCGGGATGATCCTGGGCGATATTCAGCGCATCCATCGGCGAATAAACGATGCGAATATCGGCGCCCTGCGCTTTCAGGCTGAGCAGATCATGATGCGAACCGGGGACGCGCAGCATATCGCCGAAAGAACAGAAAATCACCTCAGCTTGTGCGGCAATTGCCAGCGCCTTATCGATATAGGCCAGCGGCGTGACGCACACCGGGCAGCCGGGGCCGTGGATCAAGTTGATTTGATTAGGTAGTAGCTGGTCGATGCCGTATTTAATGATGCTATGGGTCTGGCCGCCGCATACTTCCATGATGTTCCACGGCTGCGTGGTGATAGATTTTATCGCGGCGGCTATTTTTTTTGCGGTTGCAGGATCTCGAAATTCGTCAAGGTAGTTCAAGCCGGCCTCACCTGTTCTGCGCATGAGTAGGGCGCGCTGCGCGCGTCTTTTCCGATGCTTGAATTATCACCCAATTTTTTGGCGAGCACGGCACGCCCTACATGAAAATTCGTAGCGCCGATCTGCACTTTTCCGGTTCTGTTTGCCGTCATAATATATTCTCGAAGGCAGCTAAATTCCTGAATGCTTGCAGGCTGGCCTGAGCTTCGGCTTCATCCAGGATGGACAGGGCGAAACCGGCATGAACGATCACATAATCGTTGATTTTGGCTTCGGGCACATAAGCCAGGCTGACGTCCTTGCCGATGCCGGAAAAGTTAATGCGTCCGGTACGCGCTAAAGGATCGCTGTGATCAGACAGGCTGGTAATTTGTCCGGGTATGGCCAGGCACATAAGTTATCCTATATATTTTGCGGCAAGCAACTGGCCGAGAGCCAGTCCGCCGTCGTTAGGGGGTATGTTTTCATGGCAGTATACCGTAAAGCCGCCGGACTTTAATCGATAGACTGCTTTTGTTGTGAGGCAGGCATTTTGAAAACAGCCGCCGCTTAGCAATACGGTTTTTTGCCCGGCTCGCTGGGCTAGGGTCAATATGATTTCGGCCAAGGTATTGTGAAACTTGGCGGCGATTAATTCAACCGGGCTGTGCGGTATATCGTCCAAAAGCTGTTCCAGGGTAATTTTCCAGTCGATAATAATAGGCGCTGTGTGCTGGATGTGGAAATCATAATGTTGGCCGGATGCGCTCGATGTCGCGCTCATTTCCAGCGCCATTGCCGCTTGGCCTTCGTACTGATTGATTTGGCATAGTCCCAGCAAACTGGCGACTGCATCGAATAAGCGTCCGACGCTGGTGGTGCGCGGACAGTTGAGTTGGCGGGTTAAGGCTGATTGTAATAATTTTAATTCCTGCACGAAAAAAGGCAGGTCTTCGCGCTCAAAGACGCTGCTTCCAAAGGCTTCGTAGAGCAGTCCTAATGCGGCGCGTCTGGGTTCCATTATGGCTTTATGTGCGCCGGGCAATGAAAACGGGGCAAAGTGGGCATAGCGTTCAAAGCCTTGGCTGTTAATCAGCAAAAATTCGCCGCCCCACAAGGTGTCGTCTGCTCCTAAGCCCGAACCGTCCCAGCAAATGCCTAGTGCGGGCGGTTCCAGGCCGTGTTCGGCCATGCAGGATAAGGCGTGGGCGTAATGATGCTGTACTGGGTGGGTTTTCCGGCCTAAATTGGCGGCAAACCGGCTGCTGGCATAGCCGCTATGCAGATCGTGCATGATCCGGGTCGGGGCGATTTGATAAAATTTTTGCAAATCTGTCAGCGTGGTTTGGAATTGTTGTTGGGTCGCTTCCATATCAAGATCGCCAAGATGCTGGCTTAAGATAATATGCTTTCCATGACTGATGGCGATGGTGTTTTTTAGTTGGCCGCCTACGGCCAGCGTGTCGGGCAGAGCGGTTTTTAAGGTGAGCGGCAGCGGGGTATAGCCTCTGGCTCTACGCAATACGGTGATTTTGCCGTTGATGAGCCGGACGACCGAATCATCGAGCGGACGCAGGATAGGGCGGTTATGGGTCAGGAAATAATCGGCAATACCGGCAAGCCGGGTTAATGCCTGCTGTTCATCAATGCAAATAGGCTCGTTCTGGCGGTTGCCGCTGGTGGCGACCAGTGCGTACAGACTACTGTCTTTGTTCAGTAACAGATGGTGTAGCGGCGCATAAGCCAGCATGATGCCGAGCAGGTTGCTGCCGGGCGCTGTGGGGGCGACTTCAGTCGCCCAGAGGCGCCTTGCGTCGCCCCCGCAAGGTTTGGCTTTTAACAGCACAATGGGTGCGGCGGCAGAAGTCAGGGCTTGTTGTTCAAGATCGTTGATCACGCAAAGCTGCTGTGCCGTTGCCAAATCGGCGACCATCAGCGCAAAGGGTTTTTGCGGGCGATGTTTGCGCAATCTAAGGCGTTCGACGGCTTGCCGGTTGGTCGCATCGACCAGTAATTGATAGCCGCCTATGCCTTTAATCGCGACGATTTTACCGTTTTCCAGCTGTTCGATTGCAGCACAAAGTGCCTCGTGCTTTTCGGCTAAAAGATTTTCCGATTCGTCGAGCAGGCTTAAGCTTGGGCCGCACTCCGGGCAGGCAATAGTTTGAGCATGGTAGCGCCGGTTGTCTATAGCTTGGTAGTCCCGGCCGCAGTCGAGGCAGGTATTGAATGCCGCCATACTGGTCTGGCTGCGGTCGTAAGGTTGCCGGGTCATAATGCTGTAACGCGGCCCGCAATGGCAACAGCTGGTAAACGGGTAGTGATAGTAGCGGCTGGCAGGGTCGGAAATATCGCTGATGCAATCAGGGCAGGTGGCTATGTCGGGCAGAACAAAGGCGGATTGTGTGCCGTCGGCGGTGCTGGCTTTAATCTGAAAATCGTCAAAGTCGGCCAGAGGCTGCCGGGTTATGGTTATTGATGCGATTTTTGCATAAGGCGGCAGGCGATTATTCAGGCCGTCAATAAAGTCCTGTTGGTGTTCGGGTAGGCCTTCAATGTCGATAGTTACGCCGCTGTTGGTGTTGGCAATCTCGCCTTTTTGTTGGTGTTGTCGGGCAAGGCGAACAATAAACGGGCGAAAGCCAAGTCCCTGAACGAAACCTTCGATATTGATTTTTAAATGCTCTTTGTTAATATCGAAGCCTTTTGTCAAGGGGATAAAGAGTGTTTTTAACTGTCACTAAAATAGTAGACGGTATATAATCTCACGGTTTTATTCAATCATTTACTAAATTCATACCGGAAAAAAACATGCTGGGTAAGTTGGTTAGATTTGTTATAGGGAGCCGTAATGACAGGCTGATAAAGAAGAAAAGATCATTGGTCAAAAAGATCAATGCACTGGCTTCTGATTACGAGAAATTATCTGATGATGCATTAAAAGCAAAAACGCAGGAATTTCGTGATCGTCTGGCGCAAGGTGAAAAACTGGACAATCTGCTTCCAGAAGCGTTTGCAACAGTCAGGGAGGCATCGACGAGGGTCTTCGGTATGCGTCATTTCGATGTGCAATTGATCGGCGGCATGATTCTTCATGACGGCAAAATTGCCGAAATGAAAACCGGTGAAGGCAAGACCCTGATGGCAACTCTGGCGGCCTATTTGAACGCCTTGCCGGGGCGCGGCGTGCATGTTGTTACGGTTAATGACTATCTGGCCAAGCGCGACTCCGAATGGATGGGCAAGCTTTACGGTTTTCTGGGTTTGTCGACCGGCGTGATTATCAGTCAGATGGAAAGTGGAGCACGGCGCGAAGCTTATGCGTCAGACATCACTTATGGCACCAATAACGAATTCGGCTTTGATTATCTGCGCGACAATAT
>JAURVK010000149.1 GCA_030655535.1 Methylobacter sp.
GCAAGGCGACCAAGGCGCCTTGCGTCGCCCCTACAATACGCTGCAACCCCCCGAACAATCTCCACAACAACCGAAGCCGTTAACGCCACAACAAAACCGGTGCCGTAAACACCCACTACCGGTATGTATCCGGCCAGAGGCGTCTCCAGTTGGGAGTAGGCAATCTGCAACCAGGGAAAGCCGTTCAGCAGCCAATAGCCCCGGAGATATTCAACCAGTATCCAGATAACCGGCACCAGCATGACCCGGCTTTGCCCGTTCGTTTTTACCGAAAGGTAACCGGCCAAAGCCGGAAACAAGGCCCAAAAAGCAACGAATACACCGGTCAGTACACTTGCCCCCAGCACAGCGGCTCCGCCAAAATCATGCATGCTGATATAGACCCAGGACACGCCCGAACCGAATGCACCCAAGCCGAATAAATAGCCGCGCAAGGCCGCCCGTTTAGCCGAACTATTCTGCCAAGCCGCAAACAAAAAAATCAATGCTGGCAATGCCAAATAGGCGTAATCGAAAGGAGCAAAAGATAGGGTGAGTAAAATACCGGCAATGGGAGCGCAAAAATCCCAATATTTACTGTTCGAATGCTGCATATTTTATGTTTAAACCGACTTATGAACGTGCTTTTGTCAATGGACGCCCATTGAAATTAACTGTCATAATACCAAAAAACGAGGATGAGCCGAAAACGCATCCCTATCGCCTCAACGAGGCTATTTTCCCTAAGGAGCATATTTTGAAAATTGTTAAAATGCCAAGACCGATGCGTATGGTCTGGGGAAGCCTGGTAGCTTATTGTCTGGCTGGTATTATTAATCCCGCTTTTGTTGCAATTGCGGTGATGATTGCCCTGTTTATTCCGGTTTTGATCGTTGACCCTTTGTTCCCCAGCCGACCTGAAAATTAAGGCTCGCATGTTTTTTCAGTGAACAACCCATGACAATATCACTGTTAATTTGGGCTACCAACTTAAGCCGGGGCAAGTTCGAAGTACAGGCTTCGCCTGTTTGCAAGCGAAGCTGGCACTCCGCATGCCGCAGCCTATTCACACTGTACCGTCTTAAGCCGGCAGTCTTAATTTGCATCCTATTGTCACTGTGTTCGTTTAATGCCGTCGCGCAAAAACTCTATAAATTCCAGGATAAACAAGGCATATTTCATTTTACCGACAAGCCGCCGAAAGCAGAGCAAAAACAACTAGAAGTCAGGCAGCTTAAAGTCGCGCCCAAACAATTAGTTTGGCTATTGCAGTCGGGCGAAGAACGACGCCCCCAATACTATATCCGCAATGATTATGCAGGCCCTGTTGAAGTTGAAATCGACTTTTCCGAACGGGGCAATGTCCGGGCTACGCCCGACTTGCCCAGGCTGTTTGTTATTGAGCCGGGGAAATCGGACACGCTTTTTCAGATAAACGCCATCAATGAGCGTGAATCATGGAAGCTTGCCGTTAAATACCGCTACATCATCGGCAGTCCTTTAACGCATTACCGTTCCACGGCAAGCTATTTGCCGCCGATAGCGCCCAACACATCGTTCCAAATTTCTCAGGCTTTCGGCGGCAGTTTCAGCCATACCGACGAACAAAACCAATACGCCGTAGATATTGTGATGCCGATTGGCACGCCGATTCATGCGGCCAGATCGGGCATTGTCCTGGAAGTCGAGGATGACTTTTTTAAGGGCGGCACCAATAAGGCCTACAGCTCCGAAGCCAACAACATCAGAATTTTGCACGATGACGGTTCTATGGCGGTTTATGCTCACCTGGAACTGGAAAAAGCCCAGGTTTATCCGGGCTTGGCGGTGGCGGCCGGACAATTGATCGGTTATTCGGGCAATACCGGCTTTTCCTCCGGCCCGCATTTGCATTTTGCGGTTCAGATCAACAAAGGCATGGAGCTGGTTTCAGTGCCGTTTACCTTTATCAATCGGCAGGGGCTAACCGAGGAACCGGCAATCAACGCATGGCTTAAAGGGCTTGCTCCGTCCCAGATGGGTCATGCTGATAAATGAAGCCGGGCAACAGCTTTGCCTAACAGCCGGATCGGGCCATATTGCCCCTACAAAAACCGCCAGCCGTTCATCAGCACGCCATGCCAGAACGGCAATGCTATCAAACTGATTGCGGTCGTCACCGTTACCGCCATCGCATATAGAGAGCTATCCAGCCGGTAGCGATCGCAAAAAACGATGCCCAGCATCATGCTCGGCATGGACAGATCAAGCACCGCCGCCGCACGGTATTCGCCGGTTATAGGCAAATACCCGACCAGAAGCATCGCAAACAACGGCATCAGCGCCATTTTAATGACCATAACCGGAATGATATAGGGGATATTTCGGACGGTGACTGCCTTCCAACTTAATGCCAGTCCCAGAGAAAACAGCATCAACGGCACCACTGCGGCGGATAATTTTTGTAACACGCCTAAAAGCCAAACCGGAGCGACAATGCCGTTAATATTTAGCATAACCGCAAGCGCCGCCGCCCAGAATGGCGGCGCATTAAAAAACAGCCAGACCGGCCTCGGTTTTTCCGCCGTCTCCTCGCCGTAGTGTCGCGCTACTAGCGCACCGACGGTAAACAATAACGGCGTAGTAGCAAACAAGTCCATTTGTATGACCACCGATCTAGCCCAACCGCCAAAGGTTTGTTCTAAAACCGGCAAACCCAGATAAGTCACATTGGGAAATGCCGCCGCCAGTATCATCGCCCCCATGCGCCGGTCTTCGAACTTAAACAATACGCCAACCATCCAGATGCAGAGCATGGCTAAAACAATACTGCCCACGCCCAGCAAGGTATACTGGAACGAGTGCAAACCGATGTCAGCAGACCACAAGACTTCCAGAACCATGGCCGGCAGCAGCATATAATAAACCACCGTAGTCAAAACCTGCCGCGTGTGCTCCGCGGACAAGCCTGCCGGTTTTGCAAATCGCCACCCTGAGCCGCACGCCATTATCAAGGTCATTTGTATCAATATTAAGTTCATAATCGAGCGCTATTGTGGCAATAGTGCATTTTAACATTCACCGTTAAAACAAGTTCCGGTAATATATAGCGACTTAAATCTTCTGGGAGCGTTTACATGCGTCTATTTTCCAAGTATTGCCGACTCGGCGTTTTTTTATTAATAACCGGTCCTTTTGCTTTAGCGGAAACGGATGCCGTCTCCGCTAAAGCAGCGTCAGCAATGCAGGGCGAAAACAAAGCAGTGATCGTCGATGTGCGTGAAGATGACGAATGGAATGCGCATCATATTCCCGGTGCTATTCATATTCCGCTAGGTCAACTAAATGATCGGCTGGCAGAACTTGAACCCTACAAAAACAGCCCAGTGATCACCCAATGCCAAAGCGGAAAACGTTCCGCAAAAGCGCAGTTGGCGTTAATGTCAGCCGGATTTTCCAAGGTTTATAGTATGGATGGCGGAATACAGGCCTGGGACGAACAAGGCTTGGCAACCGAATAAGCTTTCTTTAGGAATGAAAATTAAATAACTCAACCCTTTGCGCAATGGGCGACCAACCGGTCGCCCCTACAATTTATCACGCATTCAAGTTATTTAAGTTTCACTCCTTTGCCTTCAACCTTCAACCTTTAACCTTTAACCTCGAACCTATGTTTATCTCAACCAAACCCATCCCTGTCCGCGAACGACTCATCATGGCGCTGGATGTCTCCAGCATTCCCGAAGCCCAGGCTTTGGTGGAAGAACTCGGCGATTCGGTGATTTTTTACAAGGTCGGCATGGAACTGTTTATGTCGGGCGATTATTTCGGTTTCATTGAATGGTTAAAACAGCACGATAAAAAGATTTTTGTCGACCTGAAGTTTTTCGATGTACCCGCCACCGTGGGCCGTGCCATTAAAGCCTTGAGCGGCAAAGGCGTCGATCTTGCCACGATTCACGGCAACGACGCGATCATGGAAGCCGCTGCCAGGGAAAAAGGCGATCTCAAAGTACTGGCCGTCACTGCGTTAACCAGCCTGGATCGTGGCGATCTTGACGATTTAGGCTTTGCTTGCGATGTGCGTGAACTGGTTTTATCCCGTGCCAAACGCGCCCTGCAAATCGGCTGCGACGGCATAGTTTCATCCGGGCTTGAAGTCTCTATGCTGAGGGAGGAACTGGATCATAAGCTGTTAGTCATCACTCCGGGTATCAGACCTGTCGATAACCGCGAAGAAGACGATCAAAAGCGCGTGGTCAGTGTAGAAATGGCTTTCCAGAATGGCGCCGATTATATCGTCGTCGGCAGACCTATACGCGATGCCGAAAACCGTAAAGCCATGGCTGAAAAAATTCAAGGCCAAATTCTTGCGCAGTTTCAACAGGCTCAATAAATTCAAATCATGGCATTTGATCTCGCATTTACCACCTCACATCTGGTCGCCTTTACCATGGGACTGTTCAGCAGCATGCATTGCATCGGCATGTGCGGCTCGATTATCGGAACATTAACCTTAAGCCTTAGCCCGGAAATACGGAACAATAAAAACCGATTGCTTCCCTTTGTATTTAATTACAACATTGGACGCATCACCAGTTACACCATAGCCGGGGCATTGGCTGGCGTTATTCAAGCCTTGATCACGATGCCGATGGGTGACATCAGCGGACACCGACTGCTGCAATTGCTGTCCGCTGCCATCATGACCGGAGCAGGACTCTATATAGCAGGGTGGTTCCCGCGCTTTGCCTATATTGAAAAAATCGGCCTGCGTTTTTGGAAGATGATTGAGCCTTTCGGGCGCAAACTGATTCCGGTAAAAAATTACTCCCAGGCTTATCTTTTCGGCATGGTGTGGGGATGGCTGCCGTGCGGTTTGGTCTATTCGGCTTTGGCGCTCGCAGCAACCGCAGGCGACATCAGGCAAAGCGCGTTGACCATGTTGTTTTTCGGACTGGGCACTTTACCTGCCGTCATGGGAGTCGGTATAATGACCGGCATATTAACAAGGTTATCCAGAATGCAGCACTTCAAACAGGCTATCGGCCTGTTCATGATTGCACTCGCTTTACTGGCCGCACTGCCCTGGCTTAACCCCATGGCAATTACATCACATACGGCATTACATTAAGAGGGTTTTATGGATCATTTTAGCGCGATCATCGGTCAATCTCCTGCAATCGACTCCTTAATTCGTAGTGCCAGAATCGTTGCCGCTACCGACGTTACCGTGTTGCTTAAGGGTGAAACAGGCACCGGCAAGGAAGTGCTTGCCACCGCGATACAGCAGGCCGGCACCCGTACCAACAAAGCCTTTATTAGCTTAAATTGTGCGGCATTACCCGAAAGTCTGATCGAATCCGAGTTGTTCGGCCATAAAAAAGGTTCGTTTACCGGGGCGAACGCCGATAAACAAGGCCTGTTTCAGGCAGCCGATGGCGGCACCCTGTTTCTCGATGAAATCAATTCCTTGCCGCTATCGATTCAAGCAAAACTATTACGCTGTCTTGAATCAGGCGAATGCCTTGCCGTTGGTGAAACCAAGCCTTACAAAGTCGATGTCCGCGTTATTTCCGCAACCAACACCGACCTCGACAAACAAATTGAAGCCGGCGAGTTCAGAGCGGATTTATTTTTCCGTTTGAATGTTGTGCCTTTAGAGTTGCCGCCATTGGCGCAACGCACTGAAGATATTGAGTCGCTAATCAAACATTTCCTGGCCTTGTTCGAGGATACCTATACGCTGACGGCACCCAAATTCAGCAAGTCTGCGTTAAAAACGCTGAAAGCCTACTCATGGCCGGGCAATATCCGCGAATTACGTAATTTATGCGAAAGATTGAGTATTTTATTAGCCGGCAGAGTTATCGAAGCGGAAAATCTACCGCCTGAATTTAGCAGAAAAATCATCGGCAATGCGCCTATAGCAGCTGACTTCACCTTGCCTGAATCCGGCTTAAAGCTGGACTCATTAGAAGCTAATTTAATTTATCAAGCGCTGAACCGTACTAAAGGCAATCGCAGCCAGTCCGCCAAATTGCTGGGCATTTCCCGCGATACCCTGCTTTACCGGATGCAAAAGCACGGTTTTGCCAGCTGATATTTAACGGTTTCTTATCCACCGCGCATAGCATCCCCTGTTTAATACTATGGGTGTTGATTTCAGGGGGAATGTCATTTGTTTTTACCATGAAGAGCATGAAGAATTTACTGTATTCACTTCCTTCATGGTAATAAAAACAAGCTATAAACTGGATAAAGGATCGATGAGACATTGTTACGCATCAGCACCAATGCTAGGCGCCATAAGATCTTGATTAATCAACTTCCCGCGCTACGAACTCACCTTAAATCAAAGACTCTGCCGCAATCTTGCAGCGTGCATAATCTGCTTCAAATCCCTGACAGTCTGGGCCAAGCCTGAAAACACTGCCTGTGCAATTATCGAATGCCCTATATTAAGCTCTACTATTTGCGGTATCGCGCATATTGCTTCAACATTATGAAAATTCAAACCATGCCCGGCATTAACTTGCAACCCGGCACTATGTGCATAAATGGCAGCCTGCCTGATGCGTTCCAGTTCCTCCGCTTGCTGTAACGGACTGCTCGCCTCTGCATAACACCCGGTGTGCAATTCAATAACCGGAGCGCCTGCTTTTACCGCTGCATCAATCTGCATTTCATCAGGGTCGATAAACAGCGACACTTCAACGCCCGCAGCCGCCAATTGATCACAAGCCCATTGTATGCGATGCAAGTTGCCTGCGACATCCAGCCCGCCCTCGGTGGTCAATTCTTCCCGTTTTTCCGGCACCAGACAGCAGGCAAAGGGCTGTACTTTCACCGCGATACCGACCATCTCGTCGGTCACCGCCATTTCCATATTCAGCCGAGTATGCAGCATGTCTCTTAACAGATAGATGTCTCTGTCCTGAATATGCCGACGGTCTTCGCGCAAATGCGCGGTAATGCCGTCAGCACCGGCCTGTTCTGCAATTAATGCAGCTTGAATCGGCTCGGGATAAAGCGTGCCTCTGGCCTGCCTCAAGGTGGCGACGTGATCGATATTCACGCCTAATAGGATATTTGTTTTATGCATTTTTATAATAAGATATAACTATAAAGAGTGATTGTGATGGTTAAAGACCAGTACTTAGTCAATTTAGAAATGACGGGTGCCTGTAACTGTGGGGGCGGCTTTAGCCGCCCAGCTCGTAGGATGTGCTGAGGAACGAAGCACATCCTACCGCACTATAGCGTTGCACAGTGGGCGACCTCGGCAACCGCTCCTGCTCCTGCGTTGCTCTACCTCCTGCATCCATGCAGTCGTGCCGGATCGCCCCTACCCTTTATCGTGACAATGGGCGAATAACTTGTATAGATAGCTATGGGCTAGGAGCCAGAAAATCGGGTTAGCCTCTTGATCCTTGGCCGTAGCAACCTGTAACTTATTCGATCCCGTTAACGTAGGGTGTGGACAAGAGGATTGTGGGGGCGACTTTAGTCGCCCAGTCAAAGCCAATGTACCATTCAATCGGCGCCTTCCGTCGCCGCCACACTAGCAATCAGGCGCTTTTAACCCTATTCCTGCGGTTCGGACGCAAAACCTTTCGCCTACCGTTGAGCAATTGCGAAGACTTTATTTATAACCGCCCGACTTTTAAGCTGCCTGCCCTGCAAATACCCGTCAATGACCATTCTCATCAGTATTTTTGCTTCGCTTAACACCTGCGGATCGGTCAATTCCCCGGAACCGAGCGCCTGAAAAGTCCGCCCTGAAAACTGCCCACCCGCAACTTCAACCGGCCCCTGACCCACATTGAAATCGTATTTTTTTAATGCTTCGACAGGATTGTCATGGTCGTCATAGCCCAACTGCAAGCCGTAGCCCGAACACTCAAGCAATCTAAGCTCAAACAATCGCAATGCCGCTTCCATACCGGAGCCATCCGCCAAACCCGATAAACATTGGTTGTAATAGTCAAATACTTCGGGGTGAGGATCGTATTTATGCAGAAAACAGGCAACCAGCTCATTGATATAAAAACTGCAATAAAGCGCAAGCCCTTTTATCTCATTAAATCGATGACTGGTTTCGACATTAGTCAGCGTTTTTAACTCTGCCCTACCAAAAAAAGAAAGGGTTAACGGGATAAAGGGTTGCAGCAGCCCCGCTGTTTTGGACCTGGTTTTTCTTACGCCTTTGGCCAGCAGGGAAATACGGCCGAAATCCCGGGTTAACGCATCAATAATCAGACTGCTTTCCCGGTATTTACGAGACTGCAAGATAAACGCAGGCTGTAAATAAACTGCGGATTCAGTCATTAAAGCCCAGGCTTTGCAAGGCGCGTTCACTATCCGACCAGCCTTTTTTAACTTTAACCCAAAGCTGCAAATAAACTTTCTGGCCGATCAGCTTTTCTATATCCAGCCGGGCATCGGTACCGACTTTTTTCAACATCTCGCCATCCTTGCCGATTACGATGTTCTTTTGGGTCAGACGCTCCACCCAGATAATCGCATATATTTTGGTGATGCCGGGTTTTTCCCCGGCAACTGCTCCATGCGTTGCTCTACCTCCTGCATCCATGCAGTCGTCGTAACGCTCAATCTCTACCGTCAGCGCGTAAGGCAACTCATCGCCTAAGCGCCGAGTCAACTTTTCCCTGACGATTTCAGCGGCTAAAAACCGCTCGGATCGGTCGGTAACCTGATCCTCGGGATAGATCAAATCCCGTTCAGGCAACAGCGTCATGATCAAACTTTCCAGCTGATCGAGATTGGTTCTTTTTAACGCCGAAATGGGCACCAAATGCTTGAACGGAAAACGATGCTGGGCGTCGTTAAAGAACGTTAAAATAGCCTCTTTATCGGCAACCTTATCGACCTTGTTAACGGCAAGAATAACCGGCAAACCCGCCTGCTCCAGTTTTTTGAAGATAACCTCATCATATTCATGCCAGGACAAGCCGTCGATCAGCCAGACTATCACATCGACACCCAGCAAGGTCGTCTCTGCGGTTCTATTTAAATAACGATTCAATGCCCGTTTTTCGCTGTTATGCATGCCCGGCGTATCCATATAAATGGCTTGGCCTGCATCAGTGGTGTTAATGCCGAGAATTCGATGCCGGGTTGTTTGCGGCTTACGCGAGGTAATGCTGATCTTCTGCTTCAACAAATGATTCATCAATGTTGATTTGCCGACATTGGGACGCCCAATCAGGGCTACGAAACCGCAATTCATTTACTATCCTTATTTAATAATTCGAGCATAAGCTCTGCCGCCGACTGCTCGGCTTTTTTTCTGGAATTTCCCATACCAATAGAAGACTTAGCTGTTAATGGCGTGGTACATTTAACCTTGAAAGTTTGTTCATGTGCAAGTCCGGACATGGTCATTAAGGTATAATCCGGCAGCTCCATTTTTCTGGATTGCATTAACTCCTGTAATTGAGTTTTGGGATCTTTCTGCCAATTATCCAACGATAAATTTTTCAACTTTTCTGCAAATAATTGTAAAATCCATTGCTGACAAACATCCATGCCCTGATCGTTATACAACGCACCGATAATGGCTTCCACTGCATCGGACAGAATGGAATCGCGACGAAAGCCGCCGCTTTTCAACTCTCCCGAACCCAGCAATAAATAATCGCCTAACTGATGCTTTCTGGCCAATTCTGCCAACGAGCCCTGATTAACCAGGCTCGCTCTTAACCGACTCAAAACACCTTCACTGGCACTGGGAAACAGCTCGTATAATTTCTGGGCGATAACAAAGCCTAAAATCGAATCACCCAAAAATTCCAGGCGTTCATTATTGTTGGAACCCGCACTTCGATGGGTGATAGCCACGGTAAAAAGCTGTTGATCATTAAATACCAGACCCAGCTTTTTACACAACACTTCGGGCTCTTTTATCACTCCTGGCCAACCTCGAAAGAATCATGAAACTCGGCTAATAAACTCAGATTATCAACCAATTTCACGACAGTCTCATACTCGATATCCACTTTTACATAATTGCCATGTTTGACGACCTTAATATCATCCTTGGTGACATCGTAGACATAATTGATGTTGAAGCGCTTAGTTAAGCTGTCCCTGATTTCAAACTCGCTTTTCGTTTGGATATCAGGCATTGCTTTTAAGGCCTCCAAAGCACTTTTTACCTTGCCATGATCCAGATAAATCGGAACCACCTTAAGTGTCAATAAGACAAAAAATCCGATGAGTCCCAGAAGCAAAACAATCGAAATCAAGGTTAAACCTTGCTGATTTTTAGGTGACGAATACATTTTTTTCTCCCGATGATTGATTAAATAAACGTAACTACTCAGTAGTTAGAAAAATGGAACGCAGATAACGCTGAGCATTAAGATCAAATAAGATTTTTTCGAGTTATCCGCGTTTATCATATTTATCAGCGTCATCTGCGTTCTATTATTATATTGATGGCTGAATAGTTACAAATAAACAACTATAACGCAGGTTATTTTAACACCGTGCCAATACGATCAAACCCCACACCTTTATGTTGCCAATCCCAGCTCATCCAGATAAAAAATGCTTGTCCAACCAGGTTTTCTTCAGGAACCGTGCCCCAGTAACGGCTATCGTTACTGTTATCGCGGTTATCGCCCATCACAAAGTAACTCCCCTTCGGCACCACATAAACGCCTTCGGCTGAAGCCGCGCCATTTCTGATCAGAATGCTGTGTTCAACACCGGTCAAATCTTCTAACAGAAGCTCATTGCCGGTCATATCCTCGCCTTGACCTACTCCCTGATAACGCCCTAAAGACACTTGATTGGCAGGCTGTCCATTGATATGCAGTTTTTTATCGTAATAGGCGACCCGGTCGCCGGGCAAGCCGATCACACGCTTGATATAATCGACATCCGGATTTTTAGGATAACGAAAAACGACGATATCTCCGCGCTTGGGCTGATTCATCTCCATGATTTTTGTGTTTAAAACCGGCAAACGTATTCCGTAAGTAAATTTATTAACCAGAATAAAATCGCCTATCAGTAAAGTCGGCATCATCGATGCTGAAGGTATGCGAAAAGGCTCGGCTATAAATGAGCGCAGCACCAGCACAATCAGCACAACCGGAAAAAAAGAGCGCGCATACTCTACCAGTACGGGTTCATTTTCTTCATCAAAAACGACTCCCGTAGCTTTAAGCGCCAGCAAATACCCGCCCCAAACCACACCCGTAACCAGCGTGGCGACGGTAAGAAAAAAGGAAAAATCGTAGTCCATGGTAAACTCAGGTTCAAGGTTCAAGGTTCAAGGTTCAAGGTTCAAGGTTCAAGGTTCAAGGTTCAAGGTTCTTGCCTTTCACCTTTAACCTGCTCTTATTCTTTATTCAGCTGCAAAACGGCCAGAAATGCCTCTTGAGGAATCTCGATATTGCCGACCTGTTTCATGCGTTTTTTACCGGCTTTCTGTTTTTCCAGCAATTTTTTCTTACGGCTGATATCGCCGCCGTAACATTTGGCAATGACGTTTTTGCGCATCGCCTTAACGGTGGAGCGGGCGATAACCTTGGAACCGATGGCCGCCTGTATCGCAACCTCATACATTTGCCGCGGGATCAGGTCTTTCATCTTTTCAACCAGATCCCGACCCCGGTTGTTGCTTAAGTCGCGATGCACGATGATAGACAAGGCATCGACCTTTTCGGCATTGATCAATACATCCAGCTTAACCAGTTCGGCCGGCTGAAAACGCAAAAACTCGTAGTCAAACGAGGCAAAGCCCCGACTCACCGACTTTAAACGATCGAAGAAATCCAGCACCACTTCGCTCAGCGGCATTTCATAATGCAACGCCACCTGCCTGCCGACGTACTGCATGTCTTTCTGCACGCCGCGCTTTTCTATACACAGCGTGATGACGCCGCCCAGATAAGCCTGAGGAACCAGGATATTGGCCCGGATAATAGGCTCCCTGATCTCCTTGATAGTGCCCATATCCGGCAGTTTAGCCGGATTATCGATCATCAGAATCTGATCGTTCTGGGTAATGACTTCATAGACAACGGTTGGCGCCGTAGTGATCAGATCGACATCGTATTCCCTTTCCAAACGCTCCTGCACAATCTCCATATGCAACATACCGAGAAAACCGCAGCGAAAACCAAAGCCCAAAGCCTGGGAGGTTTCCGGCTCAAAGTGCAAGGAAGCATCATTGAGATTCAACTTATTGAGCGCTTCGCGCAAATCTTCATAATGATCCGAAGTCACCGGATACAGGCCTGCGAACACGCGCGCTTGAACCTTTTGAAAACCGGTAAGCTGTTCTGCAGCCGGATTATCCGTCCAGGTAATGGTATCGCCGACCGGTGCACCGAAAATATCTTTAATACCGGCCACGACATAACCCACTTCACCGGTATTGAGTATGTCTTTTTCCAGCCGTTTAGGCGTGAAAACGCCGACCTTTTCGGCAATAAAAGACTTGCCGGTGGACATGATGGTGATCTTTTGTTTTCTGCGAATACTGCCATGCATAATTCGGACTAGCGACACCACGCCCAGATAACTGTCGAACCAGGAATCGATAATCAAGGCCTGTAACGGGCCGTCTACATTGCCTTGCGGCGGAGGGATCTTAAGCACCAGTTGTTCCAGCACATCTGCAACGCCCAAGCCGGTTTTAGCGCTGATCATCAGCGCCTCGTCGGCCGGAATACCGATCACCTCTTCGATTTCGGCCTGCACCCGCTCAGGCTCGGCAGAAGGCAAATCGATTTTATTCAGCACCGGCACCACTTCCAAGCCCTGCTCTATCGCCGTATAGCAATTGGCAACGCTTTGCGCCTCGACACCCTGAGCCGCATCGACGACCAGCAGCGCGCCTTCGCAAGCCGCTAAAGACCGGGAAACTTCATAAGAAAAATCCACATGTCCCGGCGTATCGATAAAATTAAGCTGATAGGTCTCGCCGTCTTTCGCTTTAAAATCGAGGGTGACGCTTTGCGCCTTAATGGTAATGCCCCGCTCTTTCTCAATATCCATGGAATCAAGCACTTGTGCGGACATTTCCCTGACGCTTAAGCCGCCGCATAGTTGAATAAAACGATCCGCCAGCGTCGATTTACCATGATCGATATGCGCGATAATGGAAAAATTTCTTATATGTTTTAAATCCACTTAGTTTTCAACTTGTTATGATAGTGTTAATGCGTTGTGCCAACGTCTGCCGTTACCGTATTTGCACGCCTGTGTTAGCGGGGCATTGTAACAGATTTAGGCCTGTTAAAATAACCACAAGTCATTGAACTGAGGGTTCTTCGGGAGCAGGAACCTTCAGCGTCGCCCCCAGCCAACTGTATACCCGCTTAACCAGCAAGCCTTCATCATGCAGATAAGCGTGACCTTCATCATTGATTTTAAGCTGCCGGTAAGCCGTATTTTCTTTTGCCGCCAAACGCCGATCTCTGGCGCTGCCCGTAACATCCACCGCGTCTAATGCACCATAAATATCCAGCATCGGAACATTAATCTTCTTGATAAACTCCAGCGTTTGAGCCGCCTTGTTTTCGGTCTTCGGCACCGGCAAACTAATGGTTACCAGTGCCGTAATGTCTGCCGCCTGTCCGCTTAGCGCATAGATCCCCATCAACCCTCCCAAACCATAACCGACCACAACAATATTTTCTGCACCGTTGTTCTTTGCATAGCTGATTCCGGCCTGAATCCGCGCCGCCGCCTCGGGAAACAATGCATAGTATTCCTCTGCTGCAACGCCAACTTCCCGAAGCGGCATTTGCAGTGCCAGCGTTGCCCAGTTATGCTCGGGTAAAACGACCCTCAACCCATAAACAAGTTGCCGCTGATCAGGATGCCCATCCATATCATGAAGAATAACAACCACGCCATTGCCGCTAACTTTTTCTATTTCCGTATAAAGACTGAGAAACTTTTTTCCTTCAGCCTCCAACCAGACCGCCTTACCGATAGCCAAGGTCTTGTTAATGCTTTCGGCAAAATCGGCCTCCCGCTTTTCATCGCCGGCCCAGCACACATCGCCCAGAAACCGCGCGATGCAAAGCATCCAAATAACGGCTCTAAGCAACATCATTGGAGAACACAAATAAGACTTAACACGGCTGCGCTGATAAGAACAAAATACAAATTCATGCCATAACGCCATCGACGCAATCGCTTATAAACAAGCCGATGTAGCGCGACACATCGACTTGTAGAAAAACATCCTCATCTGTTCTCAGCGGGTAACAAATACAACAACTGCGACAATAACCGCTAAGGCCAACGCTAACAACATGAGGCCTTTCCTGGTATTAAGAAAGCCTGAGACTTTGTCCTCCAGAATTTCAACGCCGTCAATATAGGCGTTAACCGCCTTGAACTTGCCCCGATTATCTCTTGCTACCTGATAATAAATAACATCGCCGGTCACGGGGCGACGACTCGTACCCTTAAGCGCAGAAATATGGATAAAAATATCTTTCCCGTCATCATCAGGGCTGATGAAGCCAAATCCCCGATCCTCTTTCCATGTTTTTAAAACTCCCTTAATCATTGTTTTTGTCATAAAAATTTCTTTTTGTTGTTTTTAGCCTTACCTGCATACATGCAGATTAAGGGGCGTTAGCCTTGTAGTATCTATGCTTTACTGCTGTTTCCGGACTGAACAAAACATATTCAGAGTCACGATAAAAAAACACCGACAATCAATCTAATGGCATGCAAAACAGCTGATTCGGATCAAATTACGCCTGTCGGCGTGATTTGATCCGAATTCCATCAACCTAGATTTGCAACTACTCAGCAGTTAGAAAAATAGAACGCAGCTGAATAGGATAAACGCGGATAACTCAACAAAAATCTTATTTTTATCTTAATGATCAACGTCATCTGCGTTCTATTATATGGCTGGGTAGTCGCCTAGATTTTTTTCTTTATGATGACTTTATCATCAATAATCAGCTCCGAGATTCCGCCCAAAGACGTGTGCAACGTACATGATGCGTTTTTGAACCCGCCCTTTTCAGCATTTTCACCCACCCATTTCAAAGTGAGATAAGTCTCTTTATCAGTGTCGGTTTCAGACGTGGTATACACTTGCTCTCCGGTTACCTCCTTAATTTTCGGCGGACATTTTTCATTTGCCATCATTTGCAATGCAACAACCGCCCTAATCTTTGCCGCGGCTTCCATCTGTTCTACAGTTTGATCTTCTTTACTGGCGCCGACCAACACAAAACCCATTATAAAAACGGCCGCGACAGCCATGATGATTTTTTGTACTTCTGACATGCTTCTTCTCCTCGTGGTGACAATCATTTTCTATTTTACAGCTTGCCCGACGCATTTACCTTAAAATTCTATAGGGCCTATCTATCCGCAACAATTTATGTTGTACCGATTCAAAATTTGGCACTTTCTACACCGGCCAATAATAGCGATTAATATAATAGAACGCAGATGACGCCGATCATTATGATAAAAATAAGATTTTATTGAGTTATCCGCGTTTATCCTATTCAGCTGCGTTCTATTTTTCTAACTGCCGAGAGTTACCTGCATTTTAAAATTCAATGCCCTGTTCAGCCTTAATCCCTTGCTCAAAAGCGTGTTTTATTTTGGTCATCTCGGTTACGGTATCGGCACAACCGATCACTTCGGGGGCGGCATTGCGACCGGTCAAAATCAAATGCGTCCAGGACGGTTTTTGATCGCGAATAAAATCGGCGATTTCCTGACCGGAAATCCAATTATAGCCGCAGCAGTAATTGATCTCGTCCAGCAACACCAGATCAAATTCTCCAGACAGAATCTTAGCCTTACTAAACTCCCAAATTTCCCGACTGGTTTTAATATCCTGCTCGGGATTCTTAGTATCCCAAGTAAAGCCGTCACCCAACGCATGCCATTCGATATTATCAAAACGTTCGGCGGCTTTTTGTTCGCCGGTTTGCCATTGCCCCTTAATGTATTGAATCACGCAGACCTTCATATCCCAGCCTGCGGCACGAAAAACCATACCCAGAGCACTGGAAGATTTCCCCTTGCCTGTGCCGGTGTTGACTAAAACCAGCCCCCGTCTTCTATCTCTCGATTTCATAAAACTTATTCCGTAATTCGAGCGCGCATAAAAGCACGCGTGTCATAGTGTGACCGGCATTATCACCTGAATCGACTTCAAAACAAACGACAAGCCTTGGTAAGAGCAACTCGCAAGACGTATTTTGAAAACAATGGGGTTGGATAGCCATATTAAGCACATGTCTTATCGCTTAAGTTGCAACCGCCCCCCACAGGCATAGCTATCTACACAAGTTATTCGCTCGCTTTCACGCAAGAGTGTCACCACCATTAAGTTGACGCATGGACAGGGTTGTGGGGGCGACTTTAGTCGCCCAGTCAGTCAATAATGCGTTGTTCAATCGGCGACTACCTACAGTAGGCGAAGTCACACCCTCGTCGCGCCGTAGGCGGTGCTCCCGCTGCCTGCCGAATTTAATCGTTTTGGCCGAGACACCCGGGCCCGTCAAGCTATGGTGGCAATGGGCGCCCGGCCGGCCGGTC
>JAURVK010000150.1 GCA_030655535.1 Methylobacter sp.
CTCGGGTTGTACGTAGCATCCCCGGCGAACTCTGCGAACAGGTTGTGATCGCCGACCGACAGTCCGTTGATGTTGTATGAAAGAATCGCATCGCCATTGCTGTCGGTAAAATCCGAGCCTATCAGATTACTATCCACCGAGAAACCAACCGTACCTCCCGAAATTGGAAGGCCGTTGACCAGTTCAGTCAATGTCGCCGTCAAATCGACGTTACCTGCCTTGTACTTGAAACACTGCGGATCAGGAACCGTCAAAGCCGTGTCTAGTTTCGCTACTTGTGCTGTCACGCCAAAGTTGATGAACAGGTTCTTACCTGTCAACTCCTTGTTGGCCGGTGATTTAGATGGCGGATTCGGGCTTATCTTAACCTGAATATTAGTGTCCGTGACGTTGGGGGTAGTAAACGTTACCGTCGACGAGCATGTGGTTAAATCAGTCTCAAAGTCGCAAGTCGCAGGGCTTACGCCAATCGCTCCGACACTCGTACCCACACTGGTGATAGCCGTGAATGTTACGCTGTTGTTGGGGAAGGTTGTCGTCCGTGGGGAAGAGCCAGCGGCAATACCCCATGTCACTTGCACGGAAACCGCTTTAGCTCCAACAATAGGATTGGTGATAGTCAGCTGGCGGTTGTTACCTGGAGACGTGGACGAAGAGGCAAAGCTAATGCCGCCCACGGTCACGGCGTTGACATTCGAGACATAGAGGTCATCTTTGCCAGCAAACACCGGTGCCATAAACGCCAAACACAGCACACCGAGGATAAACAACCCTCCTTTTGATACTTTATTATGTTTCATTTTGATTTCTCCTTATATTTGAAATCAGATTTAAAAATCGGGTTTCCCCTTAATATGCAGAGCAAGTCCTGAAATGACTACTTACTCCCTCAAACCTCACTGCTTCCATAACAACCCCAACCCTCCAGACTTCTCCATCCTGCTCCACTCTGACCACCACGCCTTGGCAGTAAAGCCGGACAGCGGCATCGTCGTGATTCGACTGCAGCACCGAAAAGGCAATGACTGCATCGTATAAGAATGATTGACCGGTCTCGATTAAAGCGCCCGTGGTGCTGAGGTCTACTGTCCATCCTGAGCCGTTTTCAAATTCGACGAATAAAGCCACCGGGTAGCGCGTGGCTGTTCGTTTTTCTCTGAATTTAAGGCTATTTCCATTCATGGTTAAATTATGCGCTTAAGCCGAAAATTCGCCATCTGTCATAAGGTATATCTTTCTATGTCTTTAGATATAGAAAGATTGCGAATTCCGTGAAAGCTGTGTTTGTTGTTTTGTAGTCAAGGGTGGGCGGGCAGGATTTTTTGTCCTGTCTCACGGTTCGGTTTGGGTCGAATTTAGTCAACGCGGTAAGGAGCCGAAGGGCTCAGGGCGAACGGTTAAGCCTAACAACTTGTACCGCCTTAAATGGGAAACCGAAATAAATGGGCAACTCGTAGGATGTGCTGAACAAAGTGAAGCGCATCAATCGCGACCGATGCGCCTTCTATGCAAGTCGAAGACGTTCATAATAACCAAGCTATATTGAGATTTGCGTGGATAGTTTTTTGGACCGACTACACACGGCTCCCGCGACCGAAAATTTGCCATTATCAGTGGCATTCAACACGACTTCAGCCTTTAATACAAATCACCGGCTCAAGCCTTGCGACTTTGCGGGCTAATCCGGCCCGGTCGGCAACATCCACCACCGCACCGACATCTTTATAAGCTAAAGGCGCTTCTTCGGCGACACCGCGCATCGACGGGCTGCGAATAATTATGCCTTGCTCCGCCAGTTTATCGACCAGCGTTCTGCCTTGCCATTGCTTGCTGGCCTGTGTGCGGCTCATCGCCCGCCCTGCGCCATGACAGGCCGAGCTGAACGCGCGCTGTTCGCTTTCTTGGGTGCCGCACAATACGTAAGAACTGGTGCCCATCGAGCCGCCGATCAGCACCGGTTGACCGGTCTCTTTGAATAGGGGAGGCAAATCGGGATGACCGGGGCCGAAAGCGCGGGTTGCGCCTTTGCGATGTACGAACAGTGATTTTCGTTGACCGTCAATCATGTGTTGCTCCAGCTTGCAGGTGTTGTGCGAGACATCGTATAACAGGCCGAGATGGATGCCTGGAAATATCGTCGCGACAGCCTGCCGGGTCAGATGGGTGATAATCTGGCGATTGGCTAATGCGCAATTGATGGCCGCCCGCATCGCACCCAGATAGTGCTTTCCTAATGGCGAATTTAATGGCGCGCAGGCCAGTTCGCGATCCGGCAACACGATCTGGTATTGGGCCGCCGACATCACCATTTCCTTTAAAAATTCGGTGCCGATCTGATGGCCCAGACCTCTGGAGCCGCAATGTATGCTGATCACAATATCATCGACGCGTAAAGCGAAAGTTTTGGCGACATTCCGGTCGAAAATCTCTGCGACCCGCTGCACTTCCAGGTAATGATTGCCGGAACCCAGGGTGCCCATCTCATCTTTTTGCCGTTCCCTGGCTCTGGGCGAAACACATCTGGGCTCAGCGCCGGCCATGCAGCCGTGTTCTTCAATGCGCTCCAGATCCTGCTGTTCGCCATAACCCTGATCAAGCGCCCATTGTGCGCCGCCTGTCAACATGCCGTGCATGGCTTTATGATTCAAATGAATATGACCTTTACTGCCGACACCGGCAGGAACCGTGCGGTACAAAGCATCCGCCAGCGCCTGTTTATGGGGCTGTAATTGGTCTATGGTAAGGCCGGTATGCAAGGTGCGAACGCCGCAGGAAATATCGAAACCGACGCCGCCTGCCGACACCACGCCGCCTTGATCGGGATCAAAAGCCGCGACGCCGCCGATCGGAAAACCGTATCCCCAGTGTGCGTCCGGCATCGCATAGGCGGCTTCCACAATACCCGGCAAGGTCGCGACATTGGTGATCTGTTCGTAAACTTTCTGATCCATATCCTGCAGCAATTGTGCGTCGGCATAAATAATCGCCGGAACGCGCATATTCCCTTTGGGTTGAATTTCCCAGCAGGTTTCGTCTTGTTGTATGAATTGACTGGTATCCATTGAATAGCTCCTTTAAACATCGATAACACATTGGGCAACCCACATGTTATCAGCTTGCTGATAGACACGCAGTTCGGTAAAAGTAGCGCCTTTGATTTCCACGGCAGGCTGATGTTTTTTCCGGTCGACGGCTACACCAAAAGCGGTCGCCGATAATGTGCCGTTATTAATAAAAACCTGATAACGCTTGAACAATAATCCGTGTACAGACATTTCATAAACCAATTCATTGATCCAGCTGACGAATAGCAACTCGGTGTCGGGCGCTGCACAGGTTATCGCGACGGCTGTTGAATCCAAAACCAGATCAGGGTCGGTAACCACGGCGGTCATCGCGATGGCGGCCTGTTCGAACGCCTGCTCCAGCGTCGGCGCAATGCCGCGTATGCCGATGTCCGCTTGGTGTTCAAAATGTTCCCAGTGGGCTGTTGTCGGTTTGCTGTTCAATGGCTGGCCTCGTTCTATGAAATAAGTCAGAAAGGTTTTAACAGTAAATAAACGCCAATTCCCACCATCGCCAGACCGCTGATTAATTTGAGCCAGCGCCCTTCTTTTTCCTGTAGCCGTCGTTGGCTCAGCGTGATGATGCCAAGGGTTAAAATAATAAGGTCATCGAACATATAAGCCAGGTTGTACAGTAGCAAATAAGCGTAATAGCTGCTGCTATCCAGCTGTTTCAACGTCAGGATCCGCGTGTACAGCATCGGAAAACCCGAGGTGCACATGAATTCGACAATCTGCACCAAAATGGCCAACAGAACCGCCCCAACCAGTGCGCCGGTAAGATTTTGCGCCTGGAGTATTTGCCGGATTCGGGCATATATATCCGGTTTGGCCGTATCAGGAATCGACAATGACACGCCTAACCCGAAAAACCCGAAATCCTTGAGATTAATCAGGCCGACCAGCAGGGCAATGCCCGCAATGGCGATTTCCGAAAGTCGGGATAGACCGATCAGCAAGAACAGGTTGAGCCAAGCCGCCATGAACATGAAATAAACCAGACCTTCGACAGCGACAAAGGTTCCGGCGATGGCGAACATCCGTATCCGGTCTTTCATCGATGCGAGCAGCGAAATCATCAGCACCAACACCCATAGGGAGCAAGGATTGAAACCGTCCAGTAGGCCGATTGCCAGCGTGAACAGCGGTAAACCGATCTCGTCCAGCGACAATCGGTTACCGAGGAAGTCGATGTATTGCTCTGTCTCACAGGGCAAAGCCCCCTTCATTTCGCAACTGCCGGAATTATCCTGAATTTTTGGTGTCGGGATTTTGCTCAGCGCGCTGCGGATAAGCTGGTCGGTGCCGGCCTCTTTTGAATAACCGAAGATCAATTGTCCGCCGACCTGAAAAGCGGGAACCCTTAGGGTCTTTATACCCTGGCTTTTAGCAAGATGCTGTAATCGCTCCAGTGCGGCTGGCTCTTGAATGACGTCATGAATAATGATGCTCAACGTCGGCTGTTCGCGTTTGAGGGCCAGCAAAAATACTTCTGCATCAGCACAGTGTGGGCAGCCCTTTTGTACGAAGACCTCAATGTCGGCAGATTCATCGGCTGTTGTCGGTAAAGCGTTTGTTGTTCCGGCGAAGGCGAGCGGACTCAAGTCGAAAGCCGATAAGCATACAAAAACCAGAAGCCATCGCGTTATTGTTTTCAAAGGAATGCCTCCGCAGTCGGTCGTCCGTTTTTATGCAAAAGATATTTTGCCGCACTGCTGAGCATATACTACCCATGGCTTGGAACAAATACGTGTTTTAACCTATTGAAATGCAATTAAATATAAACTTATGATATTTGTAGTTGTTTGTCCTGCAATCCCTAAGAGGAGTGTGCCATGAGAAGAATATATTTTTTAGTTCCCACTATCGAAATCACCCATAAAATCGTCGAAGAGCTCCAGGCCAAGGGCATAGAAGACCGGCATATTCATATTCTGGCGGCAAGGGACACGCCGCTTGAAGGTCTACCCGAGGCAGGGGTGACCATAAAAACGGACTTTCTTCCCGCCGTTGAGCGAGGTCTCGCATTAGGCGGCTCAACGGGATTATTGGCTGGATTAGTCGGTTTGCGCTTTGCGGGATTTGCCATTGCGGGAGGACCGCTTCTGGGAATCATTATGGCAGGCGCAACCATCGGGTCACTGATGGGCGGTTTAGCGGGAATGAATTCGGGCAATTCACGGTTAAGACAGTTTGAACAAGCCATCGAACAGGGCGAAATTTTGGTGCTGGTTGATATTCCTCGTGATCAGATTGAGACTATCAGGAAATTGGTGACAAAACATCATCCTGAGGCGGAGTTTGAGGGCATCGAACCGATTCTTCCGCCGTCTTATTAATGGACGTTACGCATAGGCAATAAGCACTGATGTTAATCAATGTGGGAGCGACGCCCTCGTCGCGACGAGGGCGTCGCTCCCACAATAATCTCACTCCCACAATAATCTCAACTGTCCCGGTTTACGTTAGACGCCAGTCGTTGCTGCCATTTTAGGAAAACACCACGCCGCGACTCCGTACAATATAACCGCCAGAAAGATCAACACGGTAAAGCCGAACTGCATCGTAATCAGGGTTGCCAGGATCGCGCTGATTACCGAGGCACAACCGTTAACGCCCCAGACCCAGGGTATCAACGCCGGGGCGGTTTGGCTGATTTTAGCCAGGGCCATCGGAAACGGCATGCCCATAAAAAAACCCAGTGGCGCTATCAGCATTATCGAAAACAGATAGCGCCCCCAACTGTCCATTTTCAGCAAAAATCCGGCGATGGACTCAAAGCCCAGGCTGTAAGCGATACTGAGCAAGGCAATAGCCGCCATCGGCAGCATAAACGCCGATTTCCCAACGACACATGACAGCTTGGTCGAAAAATAGCTGCCGACACCGGCAGACAACAGAAAGGTACTCAGCATCACGGTGATGGCATAAAGCGGATGATGCAGAATCAGGATGAATTTCTGGATAAAGCCGATTTCAATAAACAAAAACGCCAATCCCAGGCAGAAAAAATACACCAGCATACGTAGATGGCTGTTTGATTCCGGTTCGATGCCCAGCTTGCTTTTCCACAGCCATAACGGCAACGCTATCAGCAACAGGCTGGCGAGTATCGCCTGCACTAAGGCCGCGATTAACAATAAATAGCCGCTTTCCAGCAAAAAGCTGCCGCCGCTGTCCAATAACGACAAGATTTCGGGCAAGGTTCGCCATTTAAAAAAATGAAACAAATAGGGCTGGTCGTCTGTTGCCGGTTCAATATTGAATTTATAAGCGTCAATAAACGCCTGGCTCTGATCGCCCAATAAAGCCACCGCCGCTTGATACAGAAAGGGTTGTTGCTGGATATTAAAGCGATTGACTTCCGACTCTGCTATGCCGGGGTAATAAACCAAATCAAAACTGCGTTCGTTGCAGAACTGTTTTAAGCGGCTGATTTCCTCGGCGGATATGACGCCGTTTTTGACTATTAAGGTGCTGGTTTGCCAGCCGCGTATCATCAGCAGTTGTTGGCCGGGTTGCCGGACACCGGCATTTTTAAGCGCGTTAATCACCGTAGCCAAAAGCTTGGGTTCATCGCGCGGCGGGATTTTAATCCAGCGGGTAATGCCGAGATAACCGCCAGGGCTCAGATGCCGCAGATATTCCTGTATGGCCTGTTCGGTATAAAGATAGTTTTCAGCCATTGAATAAAGCCCCGCCGATGCGCCAAACGCATCCAGCAACGAAATATTGATCAGCTCATAGGTTTTACGGGTTGTTGCAAGGTAGCCGCGCGCCTCATCGATATGAAGATTTACATTCGGCTTGGAATAAAGGTGACCTGCAAAATCGGCGTATTTTATCTGCATCAGATTGATGATCTGCGGGTTCAGCTCAACGGCATCGATATGCTTAATGGCATGATAATTGGCCTGCAAAATATCGCTGCCGGTGCCTGCCCCGAGAATCAGGATGTCGGTCAATGGTTTCAGATGATAGGGCAGGGCGGAGGTGGTTTGATCCAGATAACCGAGTGTTTCAGGTTTGCCGTTATAGCGGGTGATTACGCTGATATTGTCGGCATCGGTAAACACGGCCAGCTGCTCCGGCGGCTCGGTCGTGGCATTAAGGCTCAGGCCGGGCGCATGACGTAGCGGGGTAGTCTCGCTGTTGACTACGCTGATTAAACCGAGTGGGCTGGAATATCGGTCTATGATTTTTGTGCCCGGTACTTGCAGTAATTGATTCAGGCTCTTGTACGGCGAAACCTTCAGCGTTACCCAGCCGGTCGGTGTGAAAATAATTGCCAGTCCGATAATAACGGACGCGATGATCCCGTATTTTGACCGATCAAAGCTATCAATCGACACCAGTAGGGTTGAGGCTATTCCCGATAACATCAATACGGTTAACAGCTGTTCGGGAAACACCGAGAACAGCAGCAAAATAACGCCTGCACTGCCAAGACCCGCACCAAATAGGTCGGCCGCATAGATCAAAGAGACTTGGTTTTTATAATGGTAGAGACACAAACCGACGACATTGGCCGCGAAAAAGAACGGCAAGGTCAGCATCAGGTAAATACCAAATAAAAACAGCAGTTGTCGGGGCGCCCACAGGATTTCTCCCGGATTAAACGGGACTTGCTGGGCCAGCAAAAAACAGGCGGGTGCTGCAAGGCTGAACAGCAGCATATTAGCCATGATCGCCGCCGGGAAATGTTGTGTTAAGCGGTCTCGGTTCAGCGCCAAAAAAACGCCGCTAATGCCATAGCCCAACAGCGCCAGGCTGATCATCATATAAGCGAAGTGATGCCACTGGATAATCGAAAACAGGCGCATCAACAAAATTTCATAGGCCAGGGACGAGGCCGAGATAATGCCGACAGCAATTAACAGCGATAAGCTTGGCTTCATCGTTATTTGCCTGTCAATGCTTGCCGGTGAGCGGGACAAAACTGACCGGCAGAATTTGGTGAGTAGTGACTTTTTCATTAGCATCTTTAGTCACCAACACCAGATACTGCGTCATAAACCGAGCACCTACCGGAATGATCATGCGGCCGCCGGGTTTAAGCTGTTTTATCAGCGGCGGCGGTATATGGCTGGCAACGGCGGTAACCACAATGGCGTCAAAAGGCGCGGCTGTTTCCCAGCCGTAATAACCATCGCCGGTTCGGGTATGAACCGCATCATAACCGGTTCGTTTAAGGTTTTCTGCGGCCTGTTTAGCCAGAGGTTCAATAATTTCTATGGTGTAGACGCTATCGACAAGCTCGGCGAGTATGGCCGCCTGATACCCTGAGCCGGTGCCGACTTCCAGAGCCCGGTCGGTTTTTTTCAGCTTAAGCAGGTCGGTCATGATCGCGACGATATAAGGCTGGGAAATGGTCTGTCCATGACCGATAGGGAGCGGCCTGTTTTGGTAGGCATAGGGTCGTTCGGCATCGCGGACAAATTCATGTCTCGGTACCTTGCGCAGGGCATCAAGAACCGGCTCGTCGAGCGATTCCTGATTCAGGTAATCTCGGGTCGTCAGCACTCCAGCCTTGATGATGTCGACCAAGGCATGACGCTGCTGGCGGAAACTGTCTTCGGCGATAACATGGCTGGAAAACAGCAGCAAAATAATGCCGATGACCACTAGCCAAAAAATAAGATGCTTTACTCTTTTCATGTTGACAACCTCCTGGTTTTATCGAGCAAGAATCGGCTGTTGAAGTTGGAGTTTAAACCAATGAAAAGGGGTTTGTCTGTAGGTCTTTTCTACAATTGTCAGCCGCTTGGGATAGGTTTACTGTTTAACAGCGAACGCGAATGTGCAGGGCGAGTTTATGCGCTAATTCCTAAGTGCTAGCTCACTGCCATTAAGTGAAGGATTTAATATAGTGTGGGCGCGAATTTATTCGCGCTTTTTAATGTCTATAGCGCGAATAA
>JAURVK010000158.1 GCA_030655535.1 Methylobacter sp.
CGCGTAATATTTATCAGTGATCAGTGATCAGTGATCAGCGAACGGCACTATTTTTATTCTGTCAGAGCAAAGCCGACTTTAATGGTGACTTGCCAGTGTGCGACTTTGCCGTTTTCTATGTGCCCACGGGTTTCGATAACTTCAAACCAGCGCATGTTTTTGATGGTTTCGGCCGCTTTGCTTACCGCATTTTCAATGGCTTCCTGGATGCTAGTAGTTGATGATCCGGTGAGTTCTATTTTTTTGTAAACATGTTCAGTCATGATCGTTTCCTTTGTTGTGTGTAATAAAAATCCAGTTCTTGCAAACGTTCCGGCGTGCCTATGTCCATCCAGAAGCCGTCCGTTTTTTGTCCTGAAACCCGGCCATTCGCTATAGCCAGTCGTAACAAAGGGCCCAGTTTACTGGGGCCTGCGGGTATGTTGCTAAACAGCTCGGGGCGATACAGCCCGATACCGCTAAAGGTGAATGGTTCGCTGCTGTTTGCAATGACCGATCCGGTATTATCCAGGCCGAAATCGCCGTCTGTATTATGCGCCGGATTGTCGACCAGAACCAGATGAGCCAAATCGACCGTCAGGTTTTTGAGTTCGGCAAAATCAAAGTCTGTGGCGATATCGCCATTGACGACCAAAAACACCCCGTCGCCTAATAAAGGCAGGGCGTTGATGATGCCGCCTGCCGTTTCCAATGCTTGTTCGCCTTCGGGCGAATAGCTTATGTCGGCGCCGAACCGATTGCCGTTGCCCAGCCGTTTTTCTATTTGCAATCCCAGATGGGCATGATTGATGACTATGTCATTAAAACCGGCAGCAACCAGTTGATTAATGGTATGTTCGATCAGCGGTTTGCCGGCGGCTTGCAGCAAGGGTTTGGGGGTGCGGTCGGTTAACGGGCGCATTCTTTCGCCGCGCCCTGCCGCTAAAATCATGGCTTTCATATTTCGACTTCGCTCAATACGGGCAATACACGGGCATGCAGAAAATCATTGAATTCGGCAAGCTCAGGGTAAGTCGCGCACACGGTAGTGACATGGTTCAGGGTGCGCGGTATGTCGCCCAGATAGTTGGACTTGCCGTCTCTTAAGTGCAGGCGGGAAAAAATACCGATGGCTTTAAGATGGCGTTGTAATCCCATCAGGTCAAACCAGCGGTTAAACTGTGCTTCGCTACAATGAATCAGGCCTGCCTGCAGGAGCCGCTCGAAGTAGTTGAATCGCCATTGTTCAAGCTGTTGTTCAGGCCAGACGATATAACAATCGCGCAATAACGATACCAGGTCGTAGGTAATCGGGCCGATGACGGCATCCTGAAAATCGATGACTCCGGGCGAATCGTGATCTAAAACCATCAGGTTGCGGGAATGATAATCCCGATGTACGCAGGTTCTCGGCTGTTCCAGGGCTGATGTTGTGAGCAAGGAGTTGACGTTCTCCCAAACAGCCGTGGGGATTTGAATGCCCAGAAATCGACCTAAAAACCATTGGTCAAAAATAGCCAGTTCCCTGTGCAGGAACGGCCCGTCATAGTCGGGCAGTTCGGAATTTTGTACCGGTGTTTGGGTTTGCAGTTTGAATAAGCTGTCGAAAGCGCTTTGATATAAATCGGCAGCAGTGCTCGCATTAAGTTGATCCAGAAAACATTGGCTACCGAAGTCTTCCAGCAGTAAAAATCCGTCAGTCAGGTTTTGATGAAATATGGTCGGGACGTTGACCTGAGACTGTGTCAGTAGTTTGGCAATTCTAATAAAGGGTTCAATGTTTTCCTTGCTTGGCGGGGCATCCATGATAATGAATTGTCCGCATGAGGTTTTTACCCGAAAGTAACGCCGAAAGCTGGCATCGCTGGAAGCGGGTTCGCAATGGGCGATGGTGAGCAATAGATCATTTTCAAGCCAGTCGAGCATGGATATTACTCTTAAATCTTCAGGCATCATGATGTTTAGGATAGATTAGTATAATGCTGTAGTAGTGAGGTAAAATAAGCGTCCGGCATTCTATTCGATTTATGATCCATTACGCTACTAAACTTAATATTACCTATGCGCCGTCGTTTGTTCCTGCTTTTTTTACCATCCATTTATGCGCCTGTCAGCGTTGCCAATGAGGCGCTCTGGGATTGCGTGCAAAGCAAAGATAGCAAGGAGTGGGTTTGTGTAGGCGAAAAAAAACCTGCCAATAAAGCCAGTGCGGCAAAAATTCCTGATCATGCTGAACCAGTTAAAGACATGCAGTCTGAGGCTGTTGAAAATACTCAGCCGACTGTGGCAGAGCCTGAGCGTGCCATAGCCCAGCCTGCCCCTGCTGAAAATGCAGAAATAGAACCCAGTTCACCCAATCTCCCAGACAGCACTAGGAAAGATACTCAGGAAGCTGGGGTCGAATCTAATGTAGGGGCGGATTTATCCGCCCAAAGGCGAATGAATTCGCCCCTACTACAAACTGAATCCAATCGTCCTGGCTGGATTTGCGATGTCAAGACGACGGATAAAAACTGGGATTGTAAGTTGGCCGGTGCCGATCCTAAGGGACAGGCGCGGATAGTTGAAACCTATGAGTCAGGCATAAGTTTGCTCACCCCGGCGTTTGATCATAATGAAGAGCAAACCTTTAGCAATCTTAAATCCCAACTGAAATATGATCCCTGGCAGAACTGTTCTGTGCCTAGTGGCAGGCCGCCAGATTTTGTACCTGAAAAAGATTTGAGAGATGTGACTCCTCTGGATATTGATTCCGATTATGCGGAAATATTCGACAATGAAATCTACAGTTATGTCGGTAATGTTGAAATGACCCGCGCAGATCAGCGTTCGGTCTCCAATAAGGCGAGCTACGACACCATTTCGGAGACATTGGATTTACAGGGTAGTGTCTATTACAGCGAAGATGAATTGGCATTGCACAGTGAATCGGCATCCCTTAATTTGGCGTCCGATCAGGCTAGATTAAGAGAGGCTCTGTTTATTTCCCCATCTACGCCGCTCAGAGGTCGGGCAAAAACAATTTATAGGGAGAGTCGCTCCTTGACGCGCTATAAAGGTGTTGCTTATACCAGCTGCCGACCAGGCAATCAGGATTGGGTAGTGCATGCGGCTGAGCTGAAACTGAATAAGACTACCGGTCAAGGCGCGGCTAAAAATGCTTGGCTCGAATTTAAAGGTACGCCTGTATTTTATTCGCCTTATCTTTCTTTTCCGATAGATGACAGACGACTTTCCGGTTTTCTTGCGCCTTCATTTGGCAACACGCAACGGGGCGGATTTAGGCTGGAAACACCTTATTACTGGAATATAGCGCCTAATTTCGATGCAACTTTACGACCGCGTTATCTTTCAAATAGAGGCGCCATACTGGGCGGGGGTTTCCGTTATTTGACAGAGATGACAGCTGGGACGACGGATTTGGAATTCATGCCTCATGACAGTCTTCGCGACAATTCCAGGTATTTGGCAGCGCTTAAAAATAATACTCAATTTACCTCACATATCAATTCAAATTTTGATTTGAATTATGTGTCGGATAAAGATTATTTCTCTGATTTGGGCAGTGCGCTTAGTACCTCGACGTACAACAGTTTTCTTGTAAGCCAGGCTAACCTGGGTTATGCAAACAAAGGGGTTTCTTTAAGAGGCCATGTTGACAATTATCAATCGATTGATAAAGCGATAGAAAATGCGGGGTTGCCTTATCGGAGGTTGCCGCAAGTTAATCTGAATTTAAATCATTCGTTCGATTTTATGCCATTGGATACCCTGATGGATGCCGAATATGTGTATTTTCAACATGACTCTATCATAAATGGACAGCGAGCCAATGTTAAGCCGTCAGTCAGTTTTCCGTTGCAAACGGCCAACGCTTTTTTAACGCCAAAATTGTCCTTGCAGCATACCCAGTATGCGCTAAACAATCCTAAAGGTGGCGTATTAACCTCGGACAGCATATCAAGAACGCTGCCGATTTTTTCAGCTAATACCGGTCTGTATGCAGAAAAGGACGTGAGTTTTTCGAATAGATCTTATCTGCATACCCTTGAACCCCGATTGTTTTATTTATATATTCCCAAGACAGATCAGAACGATATTCCGATATTTGATACTGCCTTGACTGATTTCTCATTTAATAGCATGTTCTTGGAAAACCGCTTTAGCGGCACAGATAGGGTACAGGATGCCAATCAGCTTACGGCCGCCATAACAACGCGTTTGGTCGATGCTAAATCCGGCAAGGAAAAGCTAAAACTCAGTGTGGGTGAGATTATTTATTTCCAGGATAGAGCGGTTACTTTGCCTGGTTACCCTTTAGAAGCCAACCAATTATCGCCTTTGGTGGCTGAGTTGAATGCCGGACTGACTGATCATGTTTCAGTTAGTTCGGGAGTACAATGGGATCCTCATTTGAATGAGATTGTCAGGCACAACGCCGGGCTGCATTATATTAATGAGCCGGGTGAGATTGTTAATCTGGGCTATCGTTATAGAAAAAACATAATTATTCCTGACCCATCGGGGACGCGAGCTTTTGACATTATTCAAAGCGATGCTTCCTTTCACTGGCCGGTTTATGACGATTGGTCTGCGGTTGGGCGTTGGACGTATTCATTGCTGAACAATTCTACTCAGGAAAGTTTTTTTGGCCTGGAAAAAGAAAATTGTTGTTGGCGTTTTCGCGTTATTGGGCGACGCTGGGTTAACAGCATAAACACGCTTAATACAAACCCGAATATTCAGAATTCACTTAATGTCGATGCTACGGGCATAAGTCAGACAGGCGTGTTTTTTCAGATAGAACTTAAAGGATTGACCGGTATTGGCGAAAAACTGGATCAGTTTTTTGAACAGCAAATTTATGGTTATCGGAAACCTCAAGAATGATCAAACAAGAAAACATGAAAAGAACTATTGTTGCAGTGCTGCTGTGTAATTTATTGTTCGGCAGCTTTTTAGTGCACGCCGAAGTTCTGGATATCATAATTGCTGTGGTTGAAGATGACGTTATCCTTGAGCGGGAATTACAAAAAGAAGTGGCGGTTATTGAGCAAAGAATACGGCAGAGTAACGCCGCGATTCCGCCTGTTTATGTGCTGCGTAAACAAGTGCTGGAAAAAATGATTGTTGATAAACTCCAGAGACAGTTGGCGGAAAAGGCCGGAATTACTGTCAGCGAAGAAATGCTTAACAGTTCGACCGCAGATATAGCCCGAAGAAATAATATGGATGTTGAACAATTCAGGGCAGAACTGGAAGGGCAGGGCATTAGTTATCAAAGCTTTTTGGATAATATGCGTAACGAAATCATTATTAATCAATTGCGCGGCAGAGAGATAGGCGGACGTATTAAGGTGACTGACCGCGAAGTTGAACACTACTTGGAAACCCAGGATAAAATTGGCGAAGAGTCTACGCAGTATCATCTAGGCCATATATTGGTTGCAGTTAAGGAAGGTGCGTCATCGACAGAGGTACAACATGCAATGAGTAAAGCCGATGATCTGGTTAAGAAACTGCGGACAGGACAAGATTTCAGTCAAACAGCAATAAGTGATTCAGAAGATGCAAATGCCCTAAAGGGTGGTGATCTGGGTTGGCGCGCTATGAGTGAAATACCGACCTTGTTTGTTAATGAAATCAGGGGAATGAAGCAGGGCGATGTGTCTGAACCGATACGCAGTCCGAGCGGCTTTCATATCATTAAAATGTTGGAGCTAAAAGACATGGATAATCACATGATTATCAAAACCAAAGTTCGGCATATTTTAATTAAAACCAATGAGTTGATTGATGATGCCGAGGCAAAAAAACGCTTGCTGGCGTTAAAAGTCCGTATTGCTGATGGCGATGATTTTGCCGCATTGGCACGGGCGCATTCGGATGATAAAGGTTCGGCATTAAAAGGCGGCTCACTTGACTGGGTAGGCCCTGGCGATTTGGTTAAGCCGTTTGAAGAAGCCATGGCAAAACTCGGCATTAATGAAGTGAGTGAGCCGGTACAGACGCAGTTTGGCTGGCACATCATTCAGGTCTTAGGCCGGGAAAATAAGGACGATAGTAATGAGTTTAAAAAGAACCTAGTCAGGGAGGCTATTCGGAAGCGGAAAATCGAAGAAGAAACAGAGCTCTGGGTGCGCCGATTGCGTGACGAGGCTTTTGTGGAAATTTATCAGGATAGACTTTGAAACAGTGTAGTGCGGTTAGACCGTCAAGATCGTGAAACAAATGAACAGCAATCATAAAGATTGCATGGATGCAGGAGGTAAGACCCTAGGGACGGGAGAGGCAGAACAAGCCATGAATGCAAGACCGGCAGGGACAGTGACTGCCCAACCGGGCATCAAAATGGTGCGCTATCGCCTGGATGTGGGGTGTAAACACCAGATTAGCTCGGAAGAACTTAAAAAGGTGTTGATTGAAGAGTCTGGAGTCGACAAAAATAATATTAATAACATTAACATACAAGGTGACTATACGCTTGTTGAGTTGCCCGATGAAATGCCTCAGGATATTTTCCTGCATTTAAAATCGGTGGAAATCAAACAACATAAATTGGATATAAGGCGGGTAAAAGCACGCAATAAAAAACGTGACAAAAACCAAGGCCGACGAGGAAGACAGTGTGTTCGCCCGTCCGGAAATAGCGAAGCCGATCAAGTCAGTAGCGGTTAATTCGATCGAACAGATTCGGCACACCGCTACGCTGCGCTGCTCGTGCTTTACCTCCTATCTGTCCATGCAGTCTTAGATTATTTTTGATTGAATTAATCAAGATATTGAAATCTCCTTTTGGCAAATCGGTTCGGTTGATTGAGCCTTAAATAATATGCCGTCGACTATGGACAGTTTGGTATTGCGGCGAACAAAAACCACATATCCCCGTGTATATTCAGGGCAATGAAAAATATCTAATATTTTTTCGCCCACCTTAACAATATCGCTCTACCCATATCGCCGCCGGGATCAATAATGGCGGCTTTGTCGGACTGTTCGCAAATCAGCAGGGAACAGTTCTGCTGACAAGCGCCAACTGGAATAATACCAACTCGCCTATGTAATTGGAGACAAAAACAAAACCTTACCATTAAAATGGAAAACCACCATTAAGCGTAAAACGCATAAGTTTTACGGTTAATTTAACGACTGCTCGTTTAACACTATGACAAATATACAATATATAAATACCCCTGATCAGCTGGCGAAACTGTGTGAACAGATAAAAAAAGAACCTTGGTTAGCTCTTGATACGGAGTTTTTACGGGAAAAAACCTATTACCCGAAATTTTGCCTGCTGCAAATAGCTACGCCGGAATGGGTGGCATGCGTTGATCCCATAGCATTACCGTCCCTGGACATCCTTTTTGAAGTCTTATACAGCCCATCTATCGTAAAAGTATTTCATTCCTGTCGCCAGGATTTGGAGATATTTTATCAATTAACCGGAAAATTACCCGAGCCGCTTTTTGATACCCAAATTGCTGCGCCGTTGCTGGGTTTCCAGGAGAATCCGGGGTACGCAATGCTGGTTTCCAGTTTGTTAAATGTGAACTTAAACAAGGCGCATACTCGGGCGGATTGGAGCAAGCGACCGTTGATAGATGCAGAAATTCAATATGCTGCCGATGATGTCATTTATTTATGCAAGATTTATCAAATGATGTTGCAGAAATTAGCCGAGTTGGGACGGGCCGATTGGCTTGAACGTGATTTTGCCGAGCTGTCGAATCCCGATTTTTATGAGATAAAGCCTGAAAAAGCCTGGTTAAAAATTAAAGGTAAAAACAAATTAACAGGAAAACAACTGTCGATTGTTCAAACCTTGGCCGAATGGCGGGAAAATACCGCACAGTCTGAAGACCGCCCCAAGAGTTGGCTTTTGCGTGATGAGATGCTGTTCGATTTGGCCAGGCTGCAACCGGAAACAGCGAGCGAATTGGCCAATGTTCGAGGCATTAATGAACGCACGGTTAATCGTTACGGCTCAGAACTGTGTCAATTAATTATGGCGGCCAAGAATCGCGCACCGATACCGTTGAATGAAAAAGGGCGGCCCGCAAAAAAAACTCAGCAACAAGAAGCGATACTGGATATTTTAACGGCACTGGTCAGAATACGCGCCGAAGAGAACTCATTAAACCCCATCATTCTTGCGACACGTAAAGACCTGGAAGAGCTGTTGTTTAATGACGATAATGAGTGCCCATTGTTGCACGGTTGGCGTTTTAAAATGGCCGGAAGGGAATTAGTAGGTTTGTTAAAAGGCGGGTTATTGCTTGGAATCCAATCTGACAAGCTGGCTATTATTGAAAACAAGTGCTTGGATTAACTTTAAATTAGACGTTCACCGAATACGTATAGGAATGAAATCTAAATAATTTGAACATGTGATAAATTGTAGGGGTGACCGGCCGGTCACCCCTTGCGCAAAGGGGTGTTATTTAATTTTCATTCCATACGGATAGTTGCTTTTGACGGCTAATTCCATAGTTCAGATGACTGATTGAATCTGTGAATAGTTGATAATATACCGGACTTGTTTTTAAGCATATTATTCCTGTTCTATTTTAAATTAGCTTAAGCTGATGCTTGCAGAGCTTGCTTGTCATATAATATGCGTTTTAGATTTTTATGTTCCCGGAAGGTAAGTTAATATGAAGAAAATTGCTTTATTTGTTTCAGTTTTGCTGTTATTTTTTACTTCAATAGCCAGCGCTCATGGCCCTGTGCGTCAAAAAGCTGCTGAGAAAATCACCATCAACGCGCCTGCTGAAAAAGTTTGGGCTCTCATCAAAGATTTTGGTGATATGTCTTGGCATCCTGAGATTTTTAATACAACCATTCAGGGCGGTAATACAAAAGGTGCGATTCGTGTTTTAACCTTAAAAGACGGCGGCACTATTACCGAAGAATTAAAAAAGTATGACGACAAGAAAATGTCTTATGCCTATAAAATCACTGAAATGAGTTCAAGTAAAACAATCACTCATGCCGGCGCAGAAGAAAAAGTTCCCGCTTTACCCGTAAATGACTATGCAGCAAGCATTGAGTTAACTGAAAAAGGCGGCAGCACTGAGGTTGTTTGGAAAGCCGGTTACTACCGTGCCTACATGAACAACAATCCACCGGAAGAAATGAACGAAGAAGCCGCTAATACCGCAGTGAAAGCCGTTCTGGAAACAGGATTGATTCATCTGAAAGCTCTGGCTGAAAAGTAAGGTTCGGCGAGTGCAAAAGTTGGTAGGTTGGGTTACGGCTTGCATGGACAGGTTTTTGCTCCTCGGTAATTGCTCCTGCATTACCCTACTACACGCCATCCATGGCGTTAATGCAAAATTTGCATTCCCCGCATCCTTGTGGGTTATGCAGGAGCAGCGAAGCGGTGTGCCGAGCGTGAGCGTAACCCAACATTTTCGGCTTCGATGTATTGGGTTAAGGCTAAAGCCTTTTATGCCCTTTAGGGTAAACCCAACCTACAGCGCGGTAGCGATTTGCATCGCTATCGCCTTTTTATCTGCACCGCTTGCAGCACAGCCTTTTGCCTATATCAGCAATCAATTAGAAGATAGCGTATCTGTTATCGATACAGCAACGGGCCGGGTAGTCGATACCATTGCTGTTGCCGGTAAACCGGCTGGGGTTGCGGCGGCTCCTGACGGCAGCAAAGTTTATGTCAGTACGCCGGAGGCCAAGGGCTTTGCTGTTGTAGATACTAAAAAACGCGAAGTGATCGCCAAGGTTATTGTAAATGGCGGCACACTGGGAATTGCTGTTGGCGCAGATGGCAAGCGCATTTATGTAGCGGACTGGTATGAAAATACCGTCTCGGTTATTGATGCGGGAAGTCTACAGTTAATTAAAACCATAGCTGTCGGCGAATCGCCATCCGGTTTGATTGTCAGCCCTGATAATCGCTGGTTATATGTCGCTAATCGAATCAGTAATTCAGTTTCCAAAATCGATCTGAATACACTCACCGTTAAGAAAACCGCGCCAGTTGGGACGCATCCGTTTGGACTTACCATTGATGCCAGGGGTGAGCGCATTTATGTCGCCAACGTAAAAAGTGATAATGTAACGGTTGTAGAAACAGCACGGATGAAGCCTATTGCTACCGTAAAGGTCAATATGTTGCCTTATGCCACAACACTGGCGCTTAATGATAGCCGACTGTTAGTGACTAATCAGGAAGACGGTTCGGTTTCCGTTATTGATACAAAGACCTTAAAGGAAATAGCCCTGATTACCGTTGGCGATAAACCCGAAGGCATCAACACTCATCCCGATGATCGCCATGTCTACGTGGCTAACTGGTTTGACAGTAATGTTTCGGTGATCGATGCCAGAATCCTGAAAGTGATAGCTACCATTGAAACCGGGGAAGGCAGTCGTGCTTTCGGGCAGTTCATGGGCAAATGATGTTACGCATGTCCAATAGAAAGGCTCTATCCACGAAAAAAAATAGATCGGGTTATTGGATAAAAAGGTGCGGTGTTTGACCTTGCGGCAAACCTATATCCTTGGCTTAGTGCATAGCTATCTACACAACGTAAAAACGCTAAGTGGGATGAGTTCTGATTCCCACGCTCCCGCGTGGGAATCCATACTGACTCTGTATGTCGCCATGCTTCCGTCTGCATTTCCACGCGGGAGCGTGGGAACGAGCGATGTCCCGTCCGGCTACGATGACTTGTGTCGATAGTTATGGGCTTAGTGCCACAAATCTATTATTGCTGAACTAAAGCTTTTCGTGGACAGCGCATCTATCAATATTGTTAATACAAACCGCATCGCCAACCCCCCTTTTTTTTAAATAAATGCCCTCACTAAATCAATTTATTACTCCTCTCCCCTATTTTACTGACAGTGCAGAACTGTTTTCCGTTTGTGCAGATAAAGCTTGGGCAGTTTTTCTGGATAGCGGCTTTCCCGGCAGCCATCAGGGACGATACGATATTATCGCGGCTGAGCCGGTATGCACTTTGGTCACGCATGGCGAGATTACCGAGATTACCTGTGACGCCCAGACAATAACATCGACTGAAAACCCGTTTGATTTAGTTAAACAACAGCTTTGTCGGTTTTCAGACTTTACGTCGGATGACGATTTGCCGTTCAACGGCGGAGCCATCGGCTATTTTTCTTATGATTTGGCCCGTCGACTGGAAACATTGCCTAAAACTGCCGAAGATGCAGAACATATTGCCGAAATGGCGGTAGGAATCTACCCGTGGGCCGTTATCGTCGATCACTACCTGCAAAAAAGTTATCTGGTAGGATATTGCGATCAGCAAAAATGGCAAGACTTAATTAAGCAGTTCAGCCAATTACCGGTAACACCGGATAATCATGTGTTCAAGGTCGTCGGCGAGATTAAATCCAATATGGACAAGGAGGCCTATGTTCATGCCTTTAACCGAATCAAGCATTATCTCAGGGAAGGCGATTGTTATCAGGTGAATCTGGCTCAACGGTTTGTAGCCGATTGCGAGGGCGATCCGTGGACGGCTTATCAAGCTTTGCGTAAGTTAAATGCCGCACCGTTCAGTTGCTATCTTAACTTGCCCGAAGTGCAGATTTTATGCTCATCTCCCGAGCGTTTTTTAAAGCTGACCGATGGTGTGGTCGAGACCAAGCCCATTAAAGGTACGCGGCCGAGAAAATCGTATTACGCAGAAGATCAGCAGCAGATAAAAAACCTGGAAGCCAGCAATAAAGACCGGGCGGAAAATCTGATGATTGTCGATTTGCTCAGAAACGACATCAGTAAAACCTGTAAAAGCGGTTCGGTCAAAGTGCCGATGTTATTCGATGTGGAAAGCTATGCCACCGTACATCATCTGGTCAGTACCGTCACCGGTCTATTGGCGGAAAATCGGCACGCCCTGGATTTGTTAAAAAGCTGTTTTCCGGGCGGATCGATTACCGGTGCGCCAAAAATCAGGGCCATGGAAATCATCGAAGAACTCGAACCCAACCGGCGCGGCGTGTATTGCGGGGCTATCGGCTACATCGGTTTCAACGGCAATATGGATACCAATATTGCGATCAGAACCCTGGTGCATTCGGAAAACACGATTCGTTTTTGGGCAGGCGGCGGTATCGTCAATGATTCCGTAGCAGAAGACGAATACCAGGAAAGTTTTGACAAAGCGGCGGCCATGCTCGATTTATTGCGGCAATTTACGCAAAGTTAACTTGCCGTTTAAGCGGGCGTAATATGATCATTATCAAACTCGGAGGCAGTCTGTCCCGCTCGGACGTTCTGATGAACTGTTTGAACGCGGTGGAGAAAAACTATCAGGGCAGGGCCGTAGTGATTGTTCCCGGCGGCGGCGCGTTTGCCGATCAGGTCAGGCTGGCGCAACAACAGTGGCAATTCGACGATAACACCGCGCATCACATGGCGCTTTTAGCCATGCAGCAAATGGCCTTGATGTTTAATGGGCTTAAACCCAACTTCAGTGTAATTGAAAATATCGCTGCAATTCAAGACCCGCAGAACCGGAACAAAACCGTCATTTGGTCGCCGGATATTAGCGAACTCGATAATGCAGGCATACCGGCATCCTGGGATATAAGCTCAGACAGTTTAGCGGCATGGCTGGGTCGGACACTTTCGGCAACCGAACTTATCCTGATAAAGTCAGCCGCGATTGATACCGAACTTAGCTTGCAGCAACTTGCAGAACAACACATCGTCGATAAAGCCTTTTGCGATTTTGTCGCGACAGCCGCCTTTAAAACACGCATTATTAACGCGCAAAACTGGGTTAAATAACTCACCCCGCCCATCGCCCAAAGCAATAAAGGATCACCACCATGTTAAAAGTTTGGCAACGGAACTGCGTAAAAATAGCCGAGTGGTTTCCGTTGTGGATAGTAACAGGCTGTTTGTGGGCCTGGTGGCAACCGGAGGCATGGCTATGGTTCCAGCCGTACATTGCTATCGGGCTGGGCGCAATCATGTTAGGCATGGGCTTGACTTTGCGCTTGGCCGATTTTTCAGCCGTTTTACGGATGCCGAAGATTATTGCTATTGGCGTTTTGATGCAGTTTGTGATCATGCCGTTGGCGGCCTGTTTTTGGGCAAGCGCTCTGGATCTGGAAGCGGGCCTGGCGATAGGCTTGATCCTGGTAGGCTCCTGTCCCGGCGGCACCGCATCCAATGTGATTTGTTACCTGGCTCGTGCCAATGTAGCGTTGAGCGTACTGTTGACGATGTGTTCCACGCTGGCTGCCGTCGTGATGACGCCATTGCTAACCCAATGGTTGGCAGGCGCTTATTTGCCGGTTGACGGTTGGGGCTTGTTTCGTTCGATGCTTGTGGTGGTATTGATCCCCTTATTAGCAGGCTTGTTAATCAACACCGCCTTGGATCGGATCCAGCAGCACAAACGCCATGTTGTCCGCGCCGTTATTCATACGGTCGGCCCCATGGTCAGCGTGATCGTTATTGTGTTGGTGGTGGGCAGTATTATGGCGGGTAACAAAGCCGCGATTGGCTTGGCGGGGCCAAAATTATTCGCTTCGGTCTTTTTGCTTCATGCCACCGGTTTTTCCTTGGGTTATCTGGCGATGAAATGGCTGGGTTACGGCAAGGCAGAAAGCCGCACCGTCTCGATAGAAGTCGGCATGCAAAATAGCGGCCTGGCTGCGGCATTAGCTAAAACCCATTTTGCCGGCATAGCTATGGCTCCGGTTCCCGCCGCGATTTCAGCCGTATTTCATTGCCTGATCGGCAGCGCACTGGCCGGAATTTGGGGGCGAAGAAGGTAATTTGTGATTTTCGGGTAGGCTATATATTATGTTTATTGGTTGAGACTAATAATTAAAAATAATCTATGAAAAGCAAAATTATCATCGCCGCTATTTGCATTGGTTTAGCCAGTTGCACAACTTCACCAGAAAAAGTTTTATTTGTATTGGCAGGGGTATCTTCCGGCATATTCCAAGCTGGCTGACCCCTTGATTCTTTTTCCTTCTTCTCATCCCGTTCTTGCTGTCAATCCAGTTGCTTCAATGTTTTGTAGGTTAATTCTTGATTAGTTAATAAAAGAATAAAAGGGGACGCTACCCTTTTTGTTGCCTCCTCATGTTATGAAAAATGGCGGTTTTATAAAAATTACACTAACATCACTGCGAATTGTTAGCGCATAGCGTCATAAATTAATGAAGAGCGATTACGAAAGAAAGGCATTAATCTTTTTACAAAATAAAGGTAGCGTCCCCTTTTGTCGCTATTACTTTTATCAATCCTTTTATATTCATCTATCAATTTCTGCCGCTTGCGCTATCATAGGCGCTCAATAAACGGGAGATTACGCCAATGACCACGCTCACTTTTGATACGCACCAGTTTATCAGAACTCTGCAAGATGCCGGATTCGAACAACCACAAGCAGAAGCCGTAGCCAATGCCTTTAAAGCAGCAACCGGCCAGTCTGATCTAGCAACGCAATCGGACATTGATTTGGTGCGTCGCGACATTCGTGAATCCGAACTGCGCCTTGAAACCAAAATAAGCGATATTAAATACGACTTAGTTAAATGGATAGCGGGCATGTTGCTGGCTCAGGCTGGATTGGTTGCGGCCTTGGTGAAGTTGCTGTAGAAATCAGAAATCAAGGGGTCAGCCAGCTTGATTTATAGTTTTTCTAATTATAGAGTAAACGTATGGCCAGATTACCAAAGCACAAAAGGGTCAGGTCTTGCAATCACACAACAAGAGTGCGCTGAAAGACCGTTTGAAGTTCAAACCCAGTCGCATATTTAGTGCAGACCTAAGTCCGGAAATCAAGGGGCCAACCAGCTTGATTCCAACCCTTGATTCCCTTGATTCCCTTGATTCCCTTGATTCATTATTTAACAGAATCAAGACTTTTCAATCACTTCATCCCGCAACACATCAAACGCGTTGAATGCAATAGCCAGGCTGAGTTTCAAGTTGATAATGCTGGCAAGCGTGGCGCTGGTGAAAATACAGATCATGATAGCGATTTGGTATTTTACCGCCAGCCACGGTTCGCTGCCGCCCAGAATTTGCCCTGTCATCATGCCCGGCAGGGATACCAGCCCCATAGTCGCCATGCCGGCGATAGTCGGATTGATTGCGGCTTTGACGGCTTCGCGAAAATACGGACGCACGGCTTCCCAGCGTGTCGCGCCCAGCATCAGAAAGGTGGTGTATTCGTTCTCGTTTTTGCGTAGCGCCGAATAGAAACGCTCCAGGGCGATCACGTTTCCTTGCAGGCAGTTGCCGAGAATCATACCCGCCAAAGGCACGATATAACGGGCATCGTAAAAGTGTGCCGGCTGGATGACCAGAATCACCAGATAGGCGGTGGACAGCAGTATGCTAAAAGCAATGGCGATAAAGGTAGGCAGGACAAAATAACGCACTTTCAGTCCGGCGCGGCGCAAAATACTAAAATCGGCGACCAACAGCATCGCCAATATCCATAAACCGTTGAGCCAGGGATTGTTGAGATCGAATAGCGTTTTCAGATAAATGCCGACCAGCGCTAACTGAATGCTCATGCGCAGGATGCCGACGCCAATATCCCGGCTCAAGCGCAGACCGATTAGCCAGAGCAATAACCAGGGCAGCAAACAGAGGCCGTAAAGCAGCGCCATCTGCGGCAGTTTAATATCAAGGGTTTCCATGTCGCCTTACCTCGGTTAATCGGCCCGCTTCAAGTTCAAAAACAATGTCGCAGCGTTCAAGCCACTCGGGGTCGTGCGCTACCGATAGAACGGTCAGTTGCGGATCGGAAAATACATCGAACACCACTTGTTTGCTGTCCGCATCCAGTGCGCTGGTCACCTCGTCGAGCAGATACAGTTTTTTGCCCAATAACAGCCCCCGAGCCAGCGCAATCCGCTGTTTTTCGCCGCCGGAAATACGCTTGCAGTTTTGCTTTAAAATATCCTTAGGCAGTTGCAGTCGTTGCAAAACCTCGATCAGTTGATCTTCCGTAGGTTGATGGCCGCGATGTATTTTAAATTGAAACGGCAGTAACAGGGCTTCGCGCACGCTGTCTGCACCCAATATCGGCTCTTGTCCAATGTAAGCCGCGCAGCTTCGAATGTTCTGAACAGATGCCGGCGTTAGCGGCGTTTCCTGAAAATACACCATGCCGGATTTTAGGGGATGGAGTCCCAACAGGGTTCTCAGCACGCTGCTTTTACCGGAGCCGGATTTGCCGCATAACACCGTTTTGTCTCCAGCGAACAGCGTAAAGCTGATATGGGCGAGCAGCGTTTTGTCGTGGGCAGTAACCGATACTTGATCGAAGCGAATGATAGGGAGCATAGGTTAATAGGCGAAAGGTGAGAGGCGGCTATCAATTTAAGCCGGGCAAATTCGGAGTACAGGCTTCGCCTGTTTGCAAGCAAAGCTTGCATTCCGCATATCGTAGCCTATTAACACTGTATCGTCTTAAACCGATAGCCCGAAAGGTGAAAGAATGAAAGTGCAAGATGTTTTTCGCCCTTTGCCTGCTTTATCTACAACTCTAGCCGTTCCATCAGATAGCATAAACAATCCTGCCGGATCACGCGTTCATCCAAGGTCAACATGGAAGGCATCGCCGGGCGGGTAATCACCAGCTGTTGTGCATCGTTGCTGAAAAACCGGCTGGTGACATCATTGCCCTGTTCGTTTTTAGCGAGCACCGGCAGGCGGGCATGGTTGGTTTTGCCTAGGGCTGTGCCTGTCGAAACATCGGTAAAATTCATCCGTTCCAAATCAGGGCTTAAATACAAATCGGCAGTTTCATCGCTGAAACTGAATGTCGTATTTTCTGCAATCGTGACCTGGGCGACGGTGTGATAAATATCGACATCCTGTTTGGCGACCGGATGGGGAGGGATTTCCGTCAGATGCAGGCAGCTGTCGAGAAACTCGAATGCATGTTCAGTACCGTATTCTTGACCGGGGCGACCGCATTCCAAGGTCACTGCCGGACAATATTCAGAGAAAGCGGCAGATTGCGTCCCTTTCGGATGAGTGAAATGCACCAATAGTCGGCCGAATAGCGCGCCCAACTGTAAAAAATCGTTATCAAGCTTATTCACACAGGCATAGTGCGGATTCAAACCGGTATTGTTATGAACGTCGATACTGGCAAATAATTCACGTTGGCGCATGGCTGCGACGATTTGTTCCGCCCAGCGCCGTTCAGGCGAATCAGCTAATGCGGTGCCGGGCCAAACGCGGTTGAAATCGGATTGTCCATCGAGTCGGCGCTGATTTAAACGTGCTGCTTGCGTGTTGCCGAAAAAAATACTCAGCGCTCTGGGTAAGGTTTGCTGATGGTATTTTTGCAATAAGCGCTGCAAGGCTAAAAACCCGGTCGGTTCATTGCCGTGTAAGAGCACAGAAACAAATAGCGTATTGGAGCGTCTGCCGGGAACATGGAAAAGCGCGGGTTGTGGAATCAGCCGATGCAGATTTTCGACCGAGACATCCAGTAAACCCGCAGGCAAGTCAGTGAATTGTTGCAGCGTATTATCAATGTTGTTCAAGGGTTATCCCATTCGCCGATTGGCCGGTTACGGCGTTGATTATCTAAATAGCAGCGAGTCATCGCAGCAAAATCGTTCGGATATTTTTGCATAAAACGGCGTTGCCATGTACTGCCGTTTTGCAGACTGGCAATCCGCTGGCGAATGATGTCCAAATACAGGGTAATGTCCGCGGCATCGATATGTAGCGACTTAAGGCCCAAGGCGGCACGCGGCAACAGTTCGTTTTCCAACAGCTTGGGCAAGCGGTATTTTTGGTCGTTAAGCCAGACGATATGCGTGTCCAAACCATGTCGGGCGGCCTGATAGAAATTGTCCTTGGCCTGAGCAAAAGGCAATAAGGTTCCATGAGTTTGCAGTTGTTCACAAAGATTTTGGCATAGCCCATAGAAGAAAGCGGCATTGGCAATCGCATCAATCTCCGTAGGCCCGGCCGACGGCGTACGGTGTTCGATGCGGATATGCGGCGTGCCGTCGTCGTCAAAGCCTACCAAGGGTCGGTTCCATCGCCAGATCGTGCCGTTATGCAGGCGTAAACATTGAAAATCTTCCGGTTCGGTAGCGAAATATTCCGGCAGTAAAACCGGAAAATGTTTAAGATTTTCAGCGAAGCACTCAAAAATAGAATGGCGGGCAAAATCGGAACCAAAACTCACTCGCCATAACGGGCCATGTGCCGCACCACCCAGTCCACCCGCGCCTATCGCCTGCTCAAACAGCGGAATTCGGGATTCGTGCCATAAGTCTTTGCCGAACACAAACGGCGCATTGGCACATAAAGCGACCATCGGCGCGGAAGCAAGAATCGACGCGTTGTAATAATGCGCTGCCAAGCTTAAAGGGCATTGCAGATGCAGTTGAAACGAAGTCGCCGCAGCTTCCAACATTACGTCGTGATGATCGGTTTTTAGATGTTCGAGGCCGACAATGTCCAGGTGTATCGGCTTGTTTCGGGTTTTCAGCACTTGTTCATTTAATGCCCGATAACGGTTCATGTCCGACATATTTCCTAAATGAAGATCGTCCTGGCTCAGTGTGGGCAAAGTGCCGATCATCAACAGTTGGAGCTGCATATTCCGGGCATGTTGTTCGGCCTGCCGCCAAGTGCTGAGCAAATCCTCATTCAGTTGGGTAAGCGCCTTGCCCATTAACGGCACCGGCGGGGTATTGAGCTCGATAGTAAACTTTGCCAGCTCGGCACTCGCCAGCGGATTATTGAACGACGACAGATAGGCGGCATTACAAGGGGCAGGCTGCATCGCATCATCCAGCAGCCACGCCTCAATTTCAAACCCGGCAACGGGGTTGCGTTCCGAGAACCCGCCTTGAGTTATCAGTTGCTCCAGCAGCTTGGTTTCAACGGCCAATTGCTGTTGGAAGTGCTGGAAATCGGCGGCTTGGTAAACTTGAGTGTGAACTTCCTGACCCATGATAGTTCTCCAGGATGACAGACAGTTTTACAAGGCCGGAAAATTATGCTGACAGCATAATCACAGTCGGGCTTTGCATCAAGTTAAAGCGGTAGTGTTGAGGGGAATTGTCGATAGGCTAGTACTCAGTCAAATTTATTCTGACGGTTACGCAACTGGATGTGGGGGGCGACGCAAGGCGCCACTTGGCGGCTAAAGCCGCCCCCACAGTTACAGGAACCCGTCATTTCTAAATCGACTAAGTACCAGGTGCGGGAAGTTAATTTAATTTGGGTCGTGTGCAAATAAGTTAAGCCGAAAATAGTTAGGGTTGAATACCGTGGGCGCGAATTTATTCGCTTTTTAAAGCGCGAATAAATTCGCGCCCACAATAAATTTCAGAATATCCAGGTTGCGGCTCAGAGAGCATTTGCTTTGTTTAATTTACTCAGCAGGTGTTGAATGATGCTGACTGTGTTCCGGTATTTCAGCATTTCCATGCTCGATCTTCTGGGCGTCAAACCATAGATGAAGCGCCTGAACAAACTCGGGATATTCAGTCGAGTAATGTATCTGCGCTCCATTGGGTAAAACTTTATATTCAAATTTTATATCGTCGGTTTCCGCCTTTTTTAATTGGGCCAGACCCGGCATATCGGTGCCGTGTATGCGTTCAGTCACGGAAAAATCACCTTTTCTGAATTCATTGGCAATTTTGAGTAAATGCGCCCTGATCAATTTTATTTGCTTGGTATTGTCGGCTGATTTGGCAACAACGTGCTGAATACCGCCATGAACAGTTTTGGTAAATGTCTCCAGGGTTTGGTCTACTGAAAACGGCACCAGTTGCTCCATGCGTTGCTGCACGCTATCACTCTGCGCAGGATCGGTTTTTTCAAGAGCCGGTGCTGTCGTAGAGAAAAATAAAAGCCCGGTCAAAATTAATAGATGATTTTTCATAATCCTACTCCCGTTTATGGCTGTCAAAAATATCAATCGATAAAAAGTCACAATGAAGTATCCATTGTTTGCGAATTCGGACAAATCCGTACGATTACCTATTAAACACCGATTCTTGATATCGATAGCAGCAATACATCGCCGAAAACTGATTCCATTCGTGGCGGCATGGCTGGGTACTGACCGCAACGGTTAATGTTACAGGAGCGATAATCTTTATTGCGCCTCAAAGAGCAGCTCAATCCGGGCGCCGCCGGCTTCACCGGCGCGGCTCAGTTCAAGGCGCGCTTTGTGCAAATCGGCAATCTCTTTAACGATTGCCAACCCTAAGCCGCAACCATCGCCTGCACTTCCGGGGATACGGTAAAACCGCTCAAAAACCCTGCCTATTTCTACATCCGCTATGCCGGGACCGTCATCTTCAACAATCAGACTTGGCACGGGATAACGCTCTACTTTAACGACAATATTGCCCTTGTCATGACCGTAACAAATGGCGTTATCCAGCAAATTAGCCAGCAATTCCCGCAGTAAAACTTCATCACCCTGCACAGACAGCGGTTGCTCGAAACCTTCAAAACTCAGCTCCATGTGCCGTTGCAATGCTTTAGGCACCCAGTCTATGCAGGTTTTTCTGGCCAATGCAGACAAATCCAGCTGCCGTAATTCATAGCCGCCATTGATGGGTTCCGATCGGGCTAAAATCAACAACTGCGTAGTCAGATGCGACATACGATCGGCGCAGCCTTGAATTTGTATCAGCGCCGGTTTAATCTCCGATGCATCTTGTTTACGCAGCGCTCGTTCAGCCTGCAATTTTAAGCCGGCCAAAGGCGTGCGCAATTGGTGCGCGGCATTGGTAATAAAGCGTTCCTGCGAAGCAATAGCCTGCGCCAGACGTTCCAATAAGTCATTGATGGTATCGGTCAACGCGCGCACTTCCAGAAAAACATGTTGTTCTGGAATCGGGCGCAAGTCGCGGGGCGTTCTCTGGGCAATTTCATCCGCCAACACATGCAACGGCTGCAAGCCACGTTTTACACCGGCTAATAAATAGACGCCTGCCAGCAACACCAGCACTAGCTGTGGAACAAGGTCGGCTAATAAAATATCCATCATCATGCCCCGGCGTTTATTTAAGGTCTCCGCAACATGAACAAAAGTTTTTTCAGTGGTTTCACCGTGAGTAATGAGAATGGAGACCACTCTAACCGGTTCGCCGTACATCTCATCATCAAAATAGATGGGACTCGACCAGTTCATTTCCTGCGCTAAGGGTTCAGGGACAAATTTATCGCCCTCCAACATACCTTTTTCTTCCGAGATGATTTTGAAATAAGTCTTATCCAGCTCGTCCCATTTGAAAATATCCAAAGCGGCAGGAGGCAATTCCACAAATACATTGCCGGCGCGCACTTTGATGCCCTCTGTTAATGATCTTGCCGAATCGAGCAGCCAGCGATCGTAAGCACCATTGACATGGTGCAGGGTAACAAAATAGGACAGCACTGTTTCGATGCTCATAAAAAGAATGAGAGGAATGGCCAGTCGTAACAGAATTTCAGTTTTGAGACTGCGACTTTTATTCATCATCCGACCGCTCCAGTAAATAGCCGAGTCCGCGCACCGTTCTAATGACCGCCCCATAAGGCTCTATGCGCTTGCGCAGCCGGTATACATAAATTTCAATGGCATTGTCGGTTAAGGCATCGCCATCAACGGCCAATCGTTGCGCAATGGAATCTTTGCTGACCACATTGCCTGCCCGTAGCATCAAGACTTCCAAAAGGCCATACTCCCGCGCCGACAAGGTAATCGGCTGACCGTCTACCAGCACTTGGTGGTTATGGGTGTCCAGGGTCAGTCGCCCACTGACTATATCGTTACTGAATCCGCCGTAACAGCGCCGAATCAGAGCGCGAATCCTGACCTCTAACTCCCTGAGTTCAAAGGGCTTGGTCATATAATCGTCGGCGCCCTGTTCAATGCCGTTAATCCTGTCGTTGATGCCGTCACGCGCGGTCAAGATCATGATGGGTAAAGGTATTTTACGGTTGCGAAGTCTGCGCAATAATTCCAGGCCGTCGACATCCGGCAAGCCTAAATCCAGCACGATCAAGTCGAAACCTTGTGCTTGCAGTAAATGTTCAACATAAGCCCCCGAAGTTGCACAGGTCACTGAATAACCGCTGTCGCCCAGCGTATGAATCAATCCATCTGCCAATACAGCGTCGTCTTCTATCAATAAAATATTCATAGACTGGAATAGCTAGGGTGAAAGGTTGGTGAAAGGGAAAAAGATTAGAATCATAGTTTTTGATGAACTAAAGCGGCTCCCATTACTTTTACTTCAGTATCCAAACGTAAGGGTATTCGCTGAAAAATAGAACACGGATGATAATTCGTGTTCTCTTGTAAGCTGAGCCGTTACAAATAGACAATGATACAGTCGAAAAGCAGGGCCACAAAGTAAAAGACCGCGCCTTATAAATTTGTTTCATGGATTCTATAAGCAGGACAATTAATATTTTGATTTCGATTCGATATTACTTACAATAACAGCAAATCCCTTTAACGGACTCTTAGCTATGATACACAAACACACCCAATATTATTTTCGTCATCTGAAAGATGATATTCCGGCAGGTATCGTGGTGTTTTTAGTGGCTTTGCCCTTATGCCTGGGTATAGCGCTGGCATCAGGGGCGCCTTTATTTTCCGGTTTAATCGGCGGCCTGATCGGCGGGCTCATTGTCTCCTGGCTCAGTGGTTCACAGCTGGCTGTTTCAGGCCCTGCGGCCGGTTTAACCGTTATTGTTTTTAATGCCATTGAAACCCTCGACGGTTTTCAAGGTTTGTTGGTTGCCTGTGTGTTAGCGGGCATCATGCAACTTGTGTTGGGATTTCTGAGAGCCGGGATTATCGGCGCTTTTTTTCCTGCCGCAGTCATTGAAGGCATGTTGGCGGCAATTGGTTTAATTTTGATTATCAAACAGATTCCTCACGCAACGGGATACCATACCAGTTATGAAGGCGATGAGAGTTATATGAAGGAAACCGCCGGATCCAGCTTCCTTGAGGTATTCGATGCGTTTGGCGGTATATCGCCAGGTTCGGTTATTATCAGCGTCGTGGCATTGTTACTGTTAATTTTATGGAGTACGGCATGGTTTAAAAAACAAAAACTGTTGAAACTGATCCCCGGCCCCTTAGTGGCAGTGGTTTGGGGCGTTGCCTACAACGTGGTCACCAGACAGTTTGCTCCTGACTGGGCGGTCAGTGGCGAACACCTGGTCAGCTTGCCGGTTTCGGAAAAAGCCATCGACTTTTTCGATAATTTTGTACTGCCAAACGCCGGCTATCTCAGTCATCTTGGCAATCCGAATGTTTATATGGTTGCCGTAACGATTGCGATTATTGCCAGCCTGGAAACCCTGTTAAGTCTGGAAGCAACCGATAAACTCGACCCGTTGAAACGTCTCGCGCCCACCAACCGCGAACTGAAAGCGCAAGGCGTCGGTAATATTATCAGCGGTTTAATTGGCGGCTTGCCAATGACCGCCGTCATCGTGCGCAGTGCGGCCAACATCAACGCAGGCGGACAAACCCGCGTGGCCTGTTTTACTCATGGTGTGTTTTTGTTGCTCAGCGTCATGTTCTTGTCGCAGTACTTGAACTATATTCCACTCGCTTGCTTGGCGGCCATTTTATTGCATACCGGTTATAAACTGGCCAATCCGGTTTTATTCAAGTCGTTTTACCGAAAAGGCATGAGTCAATTTCTTCCTTTCGTCATCACCGTGATTGCGATTCTGGTAACCGATTTATTAAAGGGCATGGCCATAGGTATGGTTATCGGTCTGTTTTTTGTGATCAAAACCAATTATCACGCGGCCATTACGCTCATTCAGGATGGCTCGCACTATCTGTTGTCGCTGAATAAGGATGTTTCTTTTCTGAATAAAGCGTTATTAAGAAAATTTATTTTGAGCATCCCTGAACAAAGCACGGTAACTATCGACGCCGGCAAAGCCAAATTTATTGATCACGATATTATGGAGACGATTGAAGATTTCCTGGCTGCTGCGCCGGACGGCAATATCAGGGTCGAACTCATTGATCTGCACGGCAAGGATAAAATCAATAAGCATGAGGCGATGGTGATATTAAATGATGACAGGTAAATTTGCCGCACACAGGAGACCACTGATTTTGAATAACCATTAAAACATAAACGCCTGTAAAGCTAATTCTTATGAAAGCGCAAGCAACAGAAAACAAATGAACTCAGATCCTAAAATGAATAACGGCAGCCTGTTTGCCAACCTGAGATACGATTTACCGGCAGGTATTGCCGTTTTTCTGATAGCTATACCGTTATCATTAGGGATAGCGCTGGCTTCGGGCGCGCCGCTGTTTTCAGGATTGATTGCCGGCATTATCAGCGGAATCATAGTGGCGCCGTTAAGCGGTTCTTCGTTGGGTATCAGCGGCCCAACCGCCGGTCTTGCGATCATTGTCTGGTCAGCCATTGACAAACTGGGTTTTAATGGCTTTTTACTCGCCTTGGTCGTGGCGGGCATTTTCCAAATTATCATGGGGCTGTCCAAAGCCGGGGTTATTGCCTATTACTTTCCGTCATCGGTCATTAACGGCATGTTGTCGGGCATGGGCTTCATTCTTTTTCTTAAACAGATTCCCCATGCCTTGGGTTATGACCGGGATTACGAAGGCGATACCTCCTTTTTTCAGGCTGACAGCTACTCGTCTTTTTCTGAACTGGCCAATATGCTGGAATTCAGCTCGCCTGCGGCAATGATGATTGCGCTGATATCACTGGCGATTGTTATTTTATGGGAACAGCCGTTCATGAAAAAACAGCGGTTTTTTCAATTGTTCCAGGGCGTTTTAATCGCGATTTTAGTCGGCACGCTGATCAATCAAGGCCTGCAAAATTTTTATCCCGAACTGGCGTTGGGCGGCAATCATCTGGTTATGATTCCGGTGCTGAAAAACACCGGTGATTTATTGGGCCAGCTGCATTACCCTGATTTCTCCCAGCTCAATAATCCGGCTGTTTATCTGACCGCGTTAACGCTGGCTGTTGTGGCAAGCTTAAAGACACTGCTCTCTGTGGAGGCGGTTGATAAAATGGATCCCTATAAAAGAGTAACCTCCACTAATAGGGAGCTGATTGCTCAGGGCATCGGCAATACCTGCAGCGGCTTGATCGGAGGTCTGCCGCTGGCTCAAGTCATCGTGCGCAGTTCTATTAATATTCAATCCGGTGCAAAAACCAAAACGTCAGGAATCATCTATGGACTGCTATTGCTGTTTGCAGTCATTCTTATTCCAGTACTGATCAACAAGATTCCTTTAGCCAGTTTGGCTAGTGTATTACTGGTCGTCGGTTATAAATTGATTAGACCGAAAGCTTTTAAAATCATGTACAAAGCGGGCATGTATCATTTCATCCCGTTCTGCGTCACTATTTTGGGCATGATTTTTACCGACCTGCTGATCGGTCTTGCTATGGGACTGGTCGCTGCCATGTTTTCGATATTGCTGGAAAATTATAAAAGCGCTTTTTATCTGAATGAGTCGCACATCGGCAATAAAACCATACTCCGATTATCCGAGCATATCTCTTTTCTGAATAAAGCCAATATTCAACAAACCCTTGAACAGTTACCCGATTATTCGGAAGTCGTGATCGACGCAACCCGTTCAAAATACATTGATTACGATGTCTACGAAATCATCGAAAACTTCAAAATAGAAGCGCAACGAAAGCACATCAAACTGACCCTTGAAAACCTGCGCGGGTTTGGCGTACTCGAACCGGTCGAGAATGCAAGGGCGCCAACCTACGATACCCAGCAAGCATTAACGCCGGCTAAAGTGTTGGCATTACTGAAAGAAGGCAATGAACGTTTCGTTAATAACCTGAAGTCCAACCGGAATCTATTGGAACAAATTAACGATACCCGGCAAGGACAATTTCCCATTGCGATTATTTTAAGCTGCATGGATTCACGCACCTCGGTCGAATTGATTTTCGACCAGGGTTTGGGCGATGTATTCAGTGCGCGGGTGGCGGGCAATGTCATCAATGACGACATCCTGGGCAGCATGGAATATGCCTGTAAGCTGGCCGGTTCAAAGTTGATCGTAGTGCTGGGCCATTCGCATTGCGGCGCCGTCAAAGGCGCTTGCGCAAATGTGGAACTGGATCATTTAAGCGGACTGTTGCACAAAATAAAACCGGCTGTGGATGCGGTACATGCCGAAGAGTCTATCGAAATCAGCGCCAGTAATGACGAACTCGTGCAAAAAGTGGCCGATAAAAATGTGCAACTGACCGTCGAGCAAATCAGAAGCAAAAGCCCTTTACTGGACGCCATGTTAAAAAACGGTGAAATTGACATAGTCGGCGGCATGTACAACATTGAAACCGGAAAAGTTGAATTCTATTAGGATGTTTAACAGCGATGCGCATTGCGTTGCTATTAATAGCGAAATTTATTGAGACTATTATTTTAGGAGCAGGCCATGATTCCATTAGCTAACCGAAAAATACTGAGCCGTTTCATGCTATTTGGCATTGTTGTAACGCTGTACGATATGATACTGCACTCATTGCTCGTAGTTATACACCTTGCTTTTGAGTGGTTCGAGCTCGGTCTTGAAGAAATCATCGAACATGTTTTTCACACTACCCGCCAACAAAGCCAGATTATCGTTTTTTATTTGCTATGGTTGATGGCACTTTGCGTGCTCTATTGCCTATGGCGCGCGCTGCCGGGTCTTTATAGCCGATTTAAAACACAACTCCTTGCCGTCAGCTCAGAATATAAATCATATATTAAGGATTACTGGAGTGAACAATCTTCAATTCAAAAAGTAAAATGGCTTACCTCTCTTACGGTGAGCGTATCTTGTCTGGCCTTTTTTGCTTTCATCTAACAGTCCAGTTGGGATGGCTTAAATACCGTTTCATGTCTGAAGTCTGCACTCCAGAAACCGTTAAATCCGACCTTCACGTTTTAGCGGTGGATGGCATACACAAAAAAATATAATGTCCGTTTTAGCTGACTTTGTTGAAAATCAAGAATTAACAACTTGAAGATCAAGTTAAAGAAAAACAGGTTACAACTGGTCATCTCAATGGTTAAACAGGCAGGCTCATGAGAATTTTACTGGTTTTATTGTTATGTTTACCCGGCTGGATTAACGCGGAAATTTACCAATGGCAGGATGCGGACGGCAGCAAGCATTTTTCCGATCGCCCGGTTGCCGATGCAAAAGTAGTCGATATAAAACCGGGTTATGATTTTTACAGGGTCAAGACGGTTTACGATGGCGATACCGTGGTGCTGGAGGATGGGCGCAAAATCCGCTTTTTGGGCATCAATACGCCGGAAGTTCAGCATCGGGACAAACCGGCCGATGCGGGCGGAGACGAGGCCAAACGCTGGCTGATCGACAAGCTGAAAAACACCAAAGTCCGCCTGGAAGTCAGTGCGGAAAAAACCGATAAATACGGCAGGACACTGGCGCACTTGTTCACCGAAAAAAAACAGCATATTAACCTGGAACTGGTTGCGGCGGGTTTGGCGGCGGTCAGTATTTATCCGCCGAATCTGCTTTATGTTAATGAGTTGGTTAAAGTTCAGGATCAGGCAGAGCTTGCCAAACTCGGTATTTGGGGGCGGCCTGAATATGCCGCAATACCCGTTAGTCGTCTTACCGAGGACGGACATCCGGGCTGGACGCGTTTGCTAGGCAAGGTGGTTAATGTTCGTACGACTCGAAAGTCGGTCTATCTGGAGTTTTCCGACGCATTTGAAGCGCGTATTGAGCGCAAATGGCTAGCCTTATTTCCCGATGTGAATAGCTATTTGGGAAAAACCGTCGAAGTGCGCGGCTGGCTAAGCAAAAACAAGGGACATTGGTCGATGCTGATTCGTCATCCGAGCGCGATTAAGACAAGTGGCGTATTTTAAATTTTTATTCAAGCGGGCACTGCTATAAACTAACGCGCTTTACCATTAACCGAGATTTAAATGACTGCCCCACAAATTGGTTTTATTAGTTTGGGTTGCCCCAAAGCCCTGGTCGATAGCGAAAGGATTTTAACCAAGCTGCGTTCAGAGGGTTACACCATTTCGCCGACTTATCAGGACGCCGATCTGGTCGTGGTGAATACCTGCGGCTTTATCGATGCGGCGGTCGAAGAATCGCTGGACAGCATCGGCGAAGCGCTGGCTCAAAACGGCAAGGTCATCGTGACCGGCTGTTTGGGCTCCAGGGAAGATGAAATCAGGGCGCGTCATCCGCAAGTCTTGAAAGTGACCGGGGCGCACGCCCTGGAAGAAGTCGTGGCGGCCGTGCATGAACATTTGCCGCCTCCGCATGACCCGTTTATCAGTCTGGTGCCGCCGCAAGGCATCAAACTGACGCCCCGGCATTACGCCTATTTGAAGATTTCCGAAGGTTGCAATCATCGCTGTACTTTCTGCATCATCCCTTCGATGCGCGGCGATCTGGTCAGCAGGCCGATTGATGATGTAATGCTGGAAGCCCAGCGTCTGGCTAATGCCGGGGTAAAGGAATTGCTGGTGGTTTCTCAAGATACCAGCGCCTACGGTCTGGATTTAAAATATCAAAGCCGGTACTGGAAAGGCCGTTCGGTTAAAACCCGTTTTTACGATTTAGCCGAGGCGCTGGGCGATTTGGGCATCTGGGTCAGGATGCATTATGTTTACCCGTATCCGCATGTGGATGAAGTGATTCCGTTAATGGCCGAGGGCAAAATCCTGCCTTATCTGGATATACCGTTTCAACACGCCAACAGCCGCATTCTTAAATTAATGAAGCGTCCGGCGGCCGGCGAGAATAACTTGGAGCGCATTAAAGCCTGGCGTGAAATCTGCCCCGATATTACCTTGCGCAGCACCTTTATCGTCGGCTTCCCCGGCGAGACCGAACAGGAATTCGAGCAGCTGCTGGACTTTATGAGCGAGGCGCAAATGGATAGAGTCGGCTGTTTCGCCTATTCGCCGGTAAAAGGCGCGGTGGCCAACGACTTGCCCGATCCGGTTCCTGAAGAAGTCAAACAGGAGCGTCTGGCGCGGTTTATGGCGCATCAGGCCGAAATCAGCGCGGCGCGTTTGCAGCAACGCCTAGGCAGAATCGAAACGGTACTGATTGATGAAGTGGTCGAAGAAGGCGCGGTGGCAAGAAGTAAAGCCGATGCGCCGGAAATCGACGGACAGGTGTTTATCGATAATGCTACGCATCTGAAAGTCGGCGATTTTGTCGATGTCGAACTGGAAGAAGCGGATGACTATGATTTGTGGGGGCGTTTGGTTTAAGTCGTTGCCGTTGCGGGAAGGTTGTGGTAGCGTCGCCC
>JAURVK010000162.1 GCA_030655535.1 Methylobacter sp.
GCAAGCTCTGCTTGCGAACAGGCAAAGCCTGTACACCGATTTGTCCCGTCTTAAGTGGAAAGCCCCTTTTAGACAACACAAGTCCATTGTTAGCCAAGGGCTACAGGGTTTTAAAGTCTACGGTTTCTGACTCAGATGGGAGTAATGTAAAGCGATTAAAGCAAGGATTAAAAAACTTTGTTTTATGAATCGTCTCAATATCACGCATGAACTCAATACAGCAATATCTTCAAGTCCTTCATGGTAAAAATAAATGACATTTTTTGGAATCAGCACCCTCCGCACCCCTTGGCATCCTATTGATATTGAATGATATTATTTTCAATCGACTGATTTTAAATGATTATTTTTTAAGGATGCGGAATATCGGTAAGAATACTCAGCGCAGATTTGAAAAATATTTTATAGGCAAGCCCACTTTACATTTTCCAATAGGGTATTACTGCACGGAACAACGTTAATCCCAGCAATTGTCTCTGACCTGTACCTTACCGTTTTCGATTCTGACCGGAAAGCAGTCGATGTTCTCATAGGCGGGCGGGGATGTTACTGCGCCGGTTTTTACACAAAAACGGGCGCCATGGCGAGGGCAGATAATCTCATCGCCTTCCAGTATGCCGCTGGCGATTTCAGCGCCGTCGTGGGTACAAACATCTTCAATTGCATAAAATACATCGTCAATTTTAAAGATCGCGACATCGGTACCCTCTACATCTATGACGACGTGCTCGCCATTCGCCAAGGCATTTTGATCTACTACATCTATCCAGTCTGACATTTTTTATCCGTTATCGTTAGTTTGAAAAAACGACCAAACAGCCGCCCCTTTCGCCTTTCGCCTTTATTCTAACCCTTCAAATAAACATCATAACGCAACAACTTACCCTGAAAACTTTGACTGGGCTTGCCGCCTAATGGTTCTGCGTAATCGGGGCTTTTTACCACCACTCGCTTTCCGGCGGTCTTTAAAGCAGCCTCAAAAAGCTGTTCCTTATCCTGATCGTCCCCCAGCAGATCGCGCAACACCATCATCGATTTTTTGGCTAATGCCGATTTTTTGCGTTTGGGCGGAAACATGGGATCAAGATAAATGCAATCCGGTTGGCTTTCCAAATCGGCTAGCAGGTCGATGGCATTGCCCTGTAGTAACCGGGGAGGCTGGAGATTAAGCCGCCGCATCCAGTCCTGTTGCGCCAATCGGGCAAAGCCGTCTGTCAACAATTCCGCCATGACAGGAGAACGTTCGATACACAACAGCTCGTAACCCATTCGAAAAATATGCAGACTGTCCTGGCCCCAGCCGGTAGTGGCATCGACAACGGTTCTGGTTTTGCGCCCGAGCGCCTGAGCCAAAGCGCCGTCTTTGGGCGCAGGCCATGAACGTTGTTCGCCATTGCGCGGTTCTATATCGACGGCCAAGCCGCCTTTTTTAAGCAGCTCTTTATCGCCATGGATGGTGTGTATGCCGCCAGCCTGCCGGGAGCAGGCACGGCAGTCTAGCAGTTTTAAACAGCCGTCCCGCCAGCTTAAAAAATAATCTTCCGGGCTGTCATTATTGGGCGATAGATATAAAGGAACGCCCAATCTTTCTGCAAGCTGCTGGAACGGCAGGCTATCGCCCTGCCCTTGATAAAGTACGGCCAGTTTTATCGCCAGGGAGGGTGTGTATGCCGCAAGCCTGTCGGGAACAGGCGCGGTGCCGGCGTATTTTTGCGATGAAGTTTGCGCGACCAAGTATTACTCCGTAGAAATGGATTTTTGTTCGTTTTTCAACGCCGCATCCAGGGTGTGCCAGGCCAAGGTCGCACACTTAACTCGCGCCGGATATTCACGTACGCCGGCTAGTACCGCCAGTTTGCCGACCGCTTCAAGATTAAAGTTTTCATCTTTACCGGTGGTCATTTCATGAAATTTTGTAAACAAGTCTTCGGCTTCCTGTTCGGTTTTGCCTTTGACTATCTCGGTCATTAACGAAACCGAAGCGGTAGAAATAGCGCAGCCTGAACCCTGAAAACTGGCATCGGCAATCCTATCGCCATCCATTTTCAAATACAAGGTCAGACGGTCGCCGCACAGCGGATTGAAGCCTTCAACCTGCCGGTCGGCATTTTCCATGACGCGGAAATTGCGTGGGTTGCGGTTGTGGTCGAATATAACCTCTTGATAAAGGTCGCGTAAATCATCAAACATTAGCCAAATACCTCAATCAGGGACTCTATGCCTTTCATTAATACATCGATTTCTTCTTTGGTGTTATACATGGCAAAGGATGCCCTCGCCGTCGCGGGGACTTGAAAAAAATCCATGACCGGCATCGCGCAATGATGCCCTGCCCTGATGGCAATACCTAAACTATCAAGCATGGTGCCAATATCGTGCGGGTGTATTTTATCCAGTACAAAAGACAGAATCGCACCTTTATGCTCAGCCTCGCCGATAATTCTAAGCCCCTTAATTTGTCTGGCTTTTTCTGTCGCATAGGCTAGCAACTCGGCTTCGTAAGCGGCGATTTTATCCATGCCGATTGCGTTCAGATAATCGATGGCCGCGCCCAAGCCGACTACATCGGCAATACTGGGCGTGCCTGCTTCAAATTTATAAGGCAGCGTATTGTATTCGGTTTCTTCAAAGGTGACTTTTCGGATCATATCGCCGCCGCCCTGATACGGGGGCATGGCTTCCAGTAAAGCCTGTTTGCCGTAAAGCACGCCTATGCCTGAAGGCGCATAAAGCTTATGTCCTGAAAAAACATAAAAATCGCAATCCAGATCCTGCACGTCCACCGCCATATGCGGAATAGCCTGTGCGCCATCCAGCAATACCGGAATGCCTTTGGCATGAGCCGCTGCGACAATCTTTTTAACCGGATTAATCGTGCCCAACGCGTTGGACATGTGCACGACTGAAACCAGCCTGGTTTTATCGCTAATCAGCTTTTCAAACTCGGCATAAATCAATTCGCCTTGCAGATTAATCGGCGCAACTTTCAAGATTGCCCCGGTTTGCTCGCACAGCATTTGCCAGGGCACGATATTGGAATGATGTTCCATCGCGGTAATCAAAATTTCGTCACCGGCCTTGATATTGGCTTTGCCATAGCTCTGCGCGACCAGATTGATGGCCTCGGTAGCGCCTCTGACAAAAATAATCTCTTTTTCGTGACCGGCATTAATGAAGTCTTTAACCTTGGTTCGCGCGCCTTCAAACTTGTCGGTAGAACGGATGCTTAGGGTATGCACGCCGCGATGCACGTTGGCGTAATCATGGCTGTACAAATTCACGATGCTGTCGATAACCGCCTGCGGCTTTTGGCAGGTGGCCGCATTATCCAGGTAAACCAGCGGCTTGTTGCGTATAAGTTCAGCCAATATGGGGAAATCGGCGCGGATTTTTTCTACGGGAAAGTTTGTCATAGTTTATTTACGATTTTATTGATTCTTCTATTACAAGGCATTATATTTCAAGCATTTTTATCTGACGTTAGACTCAATAGCAACTATGTGCGTACGTAAACATCTGACCGATATTAACGAATGGCAACGAATGGGTGAAGCCAATATTTTCCCTCCCGGAACTCGACTTGAGCTCATCGAAGGGGAAATCTTTGAAATGGCGCCTATTGGTTGCAATCACTCAGGCCATGTAATACGTTTAACCCATTTTCTTTCAGCCTTAGTTTTCGACAACGCTATACTCAGTGTTCATAGCCCCTTGCAACTCGGCGATCTTTCAGAACCCGAACCCGACTTTATGCTGTTAAAGCCGAATGACGATTTCTATTCATCCCGCCACCCTACTGCCGATGACGTGTTGCTGCTGATCGAAGTCGCCGACAGTTCGCTCAGTTTCGACCAAAACCAGAAACTGCGTTTATACGCCAGTCATAATATCCCTGAATACTGGCTGATGAACCTGAACGACGCCTGCCTTGAGGTATACCGCCAACCGCATGACGATTGTTACGGCGAAAAAACCACGTTGCGCATCGGCGATAGCGTCACCTTGTCTCAGTTAAACCAGATTACCATCAACATTGCCGATATTTTATAGCCATTCCTTGTCCACGCCTTGCTGCGGGAAGCGTGCCAATACCTGCTCTAAGACTCTGTCGTGCAAGCTTCTAATCTTGATCTTATCGACCATTTCGTTGGCAAACGCAAAGGTCAGCATGTTACGCGCCGTTTCTTCATCAACGCAGCGTGATTGCAGGTAGAAAATGGATTTTTCATCCAGCTGCCCGACCGTCACACCATGCCCGCATTTTACGTCATCGGCATAAATTTCCAGTTGCGGCTTGGTATCCACTTCGGCATCATCCGATAACAGCAGATTGCGGTTATTCATTTGCGAATCGGTTTTTTGGGCGTCTTCGGCCACAATCACCCGTCCCTGAAACACGCCTCTAGCCCTGTCGTCCATCACGCCTTTGTACAGCTCGCGGCTGACGGCATAAGGTTTCAGGTGATTGATGCGGGTATGGTTGTCTATATGTTGCCGCTTCACTCCCAGGTACAAACCATTCAACTCGCACTCTGAAGCATGATCCAGATCGACATGAATATCGCTACGCGCCAGCAAGCCGCCAAAGGCAAAATTATGATGTGTAAACCGCGCATCCCGAGCCTGCTTAATGTAGCTGCCGCCAAAATGGTAGGCTTTTTCCGACTCGCTTTGCATTTTATACAGCGTCACATCGGCACAAGCCCCGACAAAAACCTCGGTGACTGCGGCGGTTAAATAAGCGTTCGCCACGCCTGTTCCAGACAGGCTTGCGGCATACACGCCATCCTTGGCGATATCCGTTCCGACAAACGTCTCTATGACTTTAACTTCGGCCAAAGCATCGGCAATAATGATATTGCGGGTGGTAGCCATTGCATTGCTGCCGGTCACAATATGCAGCAACTGTATCGGTTTGTCTAAAACTACCTTGGCCGGTACATGCACAAACAAACCGTCGGTAAACCACGCGGTATTGAAAGCAATGAAACTGTGCTCTGATTGATCGGCGGCCCGACCTAAATATTTTTCCACTGTGCCCGGCTGTTTTGCCAATGCATCAGCCATGCTCATGACTGAAACGGCTTCGGGCAACCCTTCCAAGACTGAAAGCTCTGCCGAAAAATGGCCGTTCACTAAAACCACAGACCAGGTATCTTCCAGTTGATACGCTTTCAGCCAATCGGCATCGACATCACTGCCAGTTAAATCTATCGACGGTGCAAACAGTTTCTTCTCAATGCCCAACACATTGGTATAGCGCCATTCTTCTTCACGCGGCGATGGAAATCCCTGCGCTGAAAATGCCATCAATGCCTCAGCCCTTAACGCCTGCAACCAAGGCAAGGTTTGCCCCGGCAATGCAGGCGCTATCGTTTGATATTCAGCCGCATAACGGCTTGCTGTTGCCGTCGTCATTACGCTTCCGCCTCTTCAACCCAACTGTAGCCTTTTTCTTCCAGCTCCAATGCCAAATCGGCGCCGCCGGATTTGACGATCTGGCCGTGCGCCAAAACGTGGACCTTATCCGGTTTGATGTAATCCAGCAAGCGCTGGTAATGCGTCACCATAACAAACGCGCGCTCCGGCGAACGCAAGGAATTAACGCCTTCCGAGACGATTTTTAAAGCGTCTATATCCAGGCCTGAATCGGTTTCATCCATAATGCACAGCCTGGGTTCAAGAATAGCCATTTGCAGGATTTCATTACGTTTCTTTTCGCCGCCGGAGAAGCCTTCATTAACCGCACGGTAGAGAAATTTCTCATCCATTTCCAGCAAGCGCACTTTATCTTTAACCAGCGTCAAAAAATCCATCGCATCGACTTCGGGCTGTCCATGATGTTTGCGTATCGAGTTCAACGCCGCTTTCAATAAATAGATATTGCTGACACCGGGAATTTCCACCGGATACTGGAACGCCAAAAACACACCCTCACGCGCTCTGATTTCAGGCGCCATTTCCAGCAAATCCTTACCCTGATAAGTCGCCGAACCGCCGGTCACGGTATAACCGCCCTTGCCCGACAGCACATGCGACAAGGTGCTTTTACCGGAGCCGTTAGGCCCCATAATCGCGTGGATTTCACCGGCTTTGATCTCAAGATTGATGCCCTTGAGGATTTGTTTGTCGTTTACGTTGACGGTTAAGTTTTTAATGCTGAGCATAAGAGTTCCAAATTGTCTAAACGGTGTAAATAGTAATGTTAGGCATGAAATTAAAATCTTTAATGTTATAGGTATAAAGCGGAATATTATAAACAATCGCTGTCGCACCAATAATTGCATCAGGAATTTGTAAGCCATGACTAAGATTGAAATTTTCTAGTAGCTCAATCGCTATTTTTGAGATAGAGCTATCAACATGCACGGTGTCGTAATAACGTAATTTCTTTTTCATTTGCCCTAACTCGGCTTTATTTCCCATACCCTGATAAAGCTCCATAAGAGTAATAGCTGACATAGCTATTCGCTCTAAACCTATTATTTTTAATTCTTCAACCGCTGTTTCATTGCCATTAAACGCGTGAATAAAAACATTGGTGTCGCATAAAATCATTGTTTTGATCCTGGACGTTGCCACGCATGTTTTCTAATATCAGTTAAATTTCTAGGCTGTTCCGACCATAATCCAAACAAATCCTCTGGATTAATATTTTTATCGCCTTTAGTTATATCAGGTCTAGGGCTATTTTTTACCCATTGATAACGCGTTTTGATAAAAGCAATAAAGTCTTCGACTTGATGTTGCGCTTCAAGGGGTAATTGCTCGATGTCATTTAATAATTGCGCGGTGTTCATTATTTTATCCTTCTACGGAAAACAGCAAATAGACATTGTTATTTAACGGGTTTCACACCTAAATCTTTACAAATTTTATTCGCCAAAATATCTTTAACTTCGGCATGCCTTGGAATGGCTGAACGTTTATTTTGTTCTGGATTATGCCACCATGAATGTCGCCCGCCTTCTCGTAATAATTCACAGCCTTGGGCTATCAAATATCTAATCAGTTCAGAACGTTTCACAATGCAATAAGCTCTTCTCGATAATGAGTACCCGCATTTAATAATGCTTCTTCACGATTAAAGGCCAATGCTTCTTGCAAGGTGATTTTTAGCGTTTCAATCAATTCATCATGAGTTGCTTCTTGGCAATTGATACCAGGAATTTCTTCAATCCAGCCCAACCACCAATCACCGTCTTGTTTTATTACTGCTGTGTATTTGTTATTCATAACTTGACCTAAAGTTTAATGTTAAACAAAGGATTGACGAGCGCCTTACCCATCCAGCTATTTTTAGTCATTTTTTGACATTATATGAGAACAACAACCACATAAACTATCCTCGCTTAATTCTTCGGGAGGAATGTCGTTACCGCATAATTCACACTCATGCACCGCACTTTCGCCACATTCAGCACATATTTTCTCTTCATAAAGATAAGCTCCTCCACAAAATGGACAATCCGCAATAGGGGAATCGCCGCCATCTTTCATTGCTAAATATGTTTCAGCATAGTAATGATCTTCAATCGCTGGACTAACAATTTCTTCGTAGGAATAAGTAACATCACATGCTTTGCATACGAATTGACTCTCTATTGCTTCTTTATTTAATTCATCTGGATAAATTAAATCTGAACCACATTCCTTACATGAATACGAAACAAAAGCATCCAATATTGTTTCACTAAAAAAACCTAAAGTTTCTAATGAACTAGTGCAGTCTGCTTTCTCTCTTTCATAGACTTCATGAACTGCGACTAACGTCGTCCAAGAATCACTACCAAGCAAGTCTTTTGGGTCTTCTTTTAATTGTTCAGAAATAAAATCTCTAATAATGATAAATGAATCTGAAATCCAACCCTGAACCGCCTCGTGTCTTGATGTACTAAAATAATGTTCGATATTGTTTCTGTAATCATTGATTTTATTAATTCTGTTCCAATCAACATTAATACTTAATGATTCAAATCGATCTTTAATATTTTGATAATCAACAGTCTTTTTTCCTTTGCCAACCCATAAAATTTTATTATCTACAACCTTAGGATTAACTCGTTCCTTTATTAGAGCCTCATCAGTATTTGGATCACTTAAAGATGAAAGTTTATGTTTAAAAAGTAAAAGTATTCCTGCATAAATATTTCTCGTGCATGAAATAATCCTTCTTTCATCTGCTATTGAAGTTTCGTAATCTTCCAATCCTAACGCGATTGAATCAACTGCATTTTTTAAGATACTCAAATAATGCTCCCAGTCTTATTTTAATTAATGCCGTAAATCTTCAAGCATACAACAAACGCCCTTTAGGCTCAGGAACATACCGACCCAGCTCCACTGCTGTCTCAATCCATTCAGCAATAACCCGTTCAGCATTGTTAACCGCTTCTTGATAACTGCTTCCATCTGCCATACAACCAGCTAATTCCGGTACTTCGGCGATATAAGACTGGTCTTCTTCGCTCCAGTAAATAATCATTTCATATTTAGTCATCATCTAACCCCAAACGATAGCGAATAATAATATGGCGAATTTGTTTAACCTGATACGCTTTTGCCATTGAGCCAATCGGTTGTATGTTCAAAATCTCGGCAATCCCATCTTTACTAAAAATATGATGGTCACCACGAATTCGCTCCTGAAAATCTAAACGTAACAACAATTGCCTCAATTCCGAAAATAAAATATTGGCATCAGAACGTCCATGAATGATTTTCTGAAAAATCTTGTCGTACTTACCCACTAGCCAACCGAACCTTCCAGACTAAGCCCCAACAACGCCTGCGCCTCCACCGCAAACTCCATCGGCAGTTCCCTGAACACTTCCTTGCAAAAGCCGTTGACGATCATCGACACCGCATCTTCTGCCGACAGTCCGCGTTGCTGGCAAAAGAACAGTTGGTCTTCGCTGATCTTGGAGGTCGTCGCTTCATGTTCGACCTGGGCCGACGGCTGTCTGACTTCCACATAAGGGAAGGTATGCGCGCCGCATTTATCGCCGATTAACAGGGAGTCGCACTGGGTATAGTTACGGGCATTTTCCGCGCTTTTTAACACCTTGACCAAACCGCGATAGGTGTTCTGCGCTTTGCCTGCCGAAATCCCTTTGGAAATAATAGTGCTGCTGGTGTTTTTGCCGATATGGATCATCTTGGTGCCGGTATCGGCTTGCTGATAATTATTGGTCAGCGCCACCGAATAGAACTCGCCGGTTGAATTGTCGCCGGTCAGGATGCAGCTTGGATATTTCCAGGTAATCGCCGAACCGGTTTCCACCTGCGTCCACGATACTTTTGAATTTTCGCCCCGGCAATCGGCGCGTTTGGTCACAAAATTGTAAATGCCGCCCAAGCCGTTTTTATCGCCCGGATACCAGTTTTGCACGGTCGAGTATTTGATCGTCGCATCTTTCAGCGCGATTAACTCAACCACTGCTGCGTGCAGCTGGTTTTCATCGCGCATCGGCGCGGTGCAGCCTTCCAGATAACTGACGTGACTGCCTTCGTCGGCAATAATTAACGTTCGTTCAAACTGCCCGGTATTGGCGGCGTTGATCCTGAAATAGGTCGACAGTTCCATAGGGCAACGCACGCCTTTGGGAATATAGACGAACGAGCCGTCGGTAAATACCGCTGCATTTAAAGCGGCAAAGTAATTGTCGGTATGCGGCACGACTGAACCCAGATACTGCTTAATCAATTCGGGATGTTCACGCAAGGCTTCTGAAATGGGACAGAAAATAACGCCCGCTTCTTTCAGCTTGCCCTTAAACGTAGTCGCCACCGACACGCTGTCGAAAATCGCATCCACCGCAACACCGGCCAGACGCTCCTGTTCATCCAGAGGAATGCCCAGTTTTTTGTAGGCTTCCAATACTTGCGGATCGATTTCATCCAGGCTTTTGGGCCCGTCTTCCTTGCGTTTAGGCGCCGAATAGTAACTGATCGCCTGATAGTCGATAGGTTCAAACTTGACGAACGCCCAATGGGGAGTCTTCATGGTCTTCCAATGGCGAAACGCTTTCAGCCGGTATTCCAGCATAAACTCAGGCTCGTTCTTGACCTTCGATAGCCGGTGAATAACCGCTTCATCCAATCCCGGCGGGAACGTGTCGGTTTCCAGTTCGGTGACAAAACCCTGCTTGTAACCCTGGCTGATCAGATTACTGATTTCTTGTGTGCTTGTTGACATAAAAACTTCCTATCGATATAAACTGGCGACCGGAATCATCACGTCTTCCGGCACAGCAGCAGGTCTGGTTAAATCGGCCAAAGTCACCGACTCTAATGCGTTATGAATAGTCTGGTTAATCAAACCCCAGTTCCCCCGAATATCACAGCCCGAAGCCTGCTCGCAGCCCTGATGGGAAATACTGCATTCGGTCAGCGCAATCGGCCCTTCCAGAGCGCTGATAACCGCCGCAACACTGATTTCTTCCGGCATTCTGGCTAAAATATAACCGCCTTTGGCCCCGCGTGTAGAAATTAACACCTTAGCGTTCACCAACAGCTTAAGGATTTTACTGACCGTGGGCAAAGCAATGCCGGTTACCGCCGCTATTTCCATAGCTGCATGCACCTGTATTTTGTCTTTAGCCATAAAACTTAAAATGACTGTTGCATAATCGGTTAACTTACTCAGCCGTAACATACCTTACCCCTATTGATTAAGGACTATTTTAGTCCTATTTAATTACAGAGTAAAGTACTGGGAATTACTTTCTAAAAGCAATTACTCAGCCATCAATATAATAGAACGCGGATGACGCTGATAATTAAGACAAAAACAAGATTTTCTTGAGTTGTCCGTAGCGATGCTTTTTAAGCCTGTCCATCGTTTTTCTTTGGCTTGACCTGCACTGATGAGAAGTTACAGTTATCCGCGTTTATCATATTCATCAGCGTCATCCGCGTTCCATCTCTTTAACTGCTGAGCAGTTCATCTAACATTCCAATATTTACTTTCCGTCTGACGCATCCCCTGCACGACCCAGGCATTATTTTCAACATTAACGACAATCGCCCCGCTGTCGGCACTACTCAGCCATTTAGCATTGACTCGCCGATAGCGCGCTAAAACATCCTTATGCGGATGGCCGAATTGATTGCGGTAACCTGCCGGAATCAACACGTAGTCAGGTTGTACGACGCGCAGAAAACCGGCTGTCGATGATGTCTTGCTGCCGTGATGCGGGGCGACTAACACATCGGCTTTTAAAGCCTCGCCGTAAGTCTCGACCAGCCAGGATTCTGCTGCAGCTTCAATGTCGCCGGTCAACAATACCGTACCGTGTACCGATTGGATTTTCAGCACACAGGAATTATTGTTTTCCGACACAAACGCCTGCTGCGGCGCCAGCATCGTAAACTTGACCTGATCCCATAGCCACGATTGCCCGGCTGTACACTCGGTTGGCGCATACTCGCTTAGCAACTGAGGAACGCTGGTCAACACTTTTTCAGTATCCATGCCGTGCATTAACGATGTCGCGCCGCCGATATGATCATTATCGCCATGACTGATAATTAAGCTGTCGATTTTGGCTAGACCTTGCGAGTGCAAAAAAGGCAGCAATACCCGTTGCCCCATATCGCTGTCAGCAGAAAATTTCGCACCGGTATCGTAAACCAGCAGGTGATCAGTAGTTTGCACGACCACCGATAACCCTTGCCCGACATCCAGCAAAGTCATATTGATGTCGCCGCTTTCAGGTCGTTTTGCATCGGTAACCACGAACGGTAAAAACATCACCAAGCTCAGCCACCGCGCCGGAATGCCGACTGGAGCAAGCAACAGCAACACACCCGGCACAGCAAAAAACAAAGCCCAATACGAGGGTGGCGCATGCGTTATCGATGCCATCGGGAGTTCCGCCAAATAATCCAATAGCCACCGTAAGCCTTGCAGCACAAGATCCACCCAATAGAACAACTTGCCGGCCAGCGTTGATGAAACGAACATGACGATGACCGCCAGCAGCGACAAGGGCACAACCAGCAGACTGACGACCGGTACGGCGACCACATTAGCCAGCGGCGCAATCAATGAAACCTGCTGAAAAAACAGCAATAACAACGGCGATAAACCCAGCGACGTAACCCAATGTATTTTTATTGCGCCCCAGAAATAGCCGAGCTTGCCCAGGCGCCCGGAAACGGCGACTCTTTCGGCTCCGGCATATTCAGCACAAACCGAGCTTGCCCAGGCGCCCGGAAACGGCATAAACAATCACACTCACAGCGAGAAACGACAACCAGAATCCCGCCGCTAACACCGCTAACGGATCGAACATCAACACCGCGAACAGTGCGATGGCTAAAGTATTAAAGGGGCGACTGTTGCGTTGCAGAATAATGGCGGTCATCGCGATAGCCAACATAACCGCGGCGCGCTGGGTCGGCACCGAAAACCCGGCCAGCCCCGAATAAAAAACCGCAACCAGCACCGCCGAAACTGCCGCAACTCTTTGCGGCGGCCATGCCAGCAACCCTGTCCACGCCCACAATTTAAGCACCAAAAAATAAACCAGCCCGGCAACCAGACCAATATGCAAACCGGAAATCACCACCAAATGGACCGTACCGGTTTTACGAAAAATGTCCCATTGTTTTTGAGTGATGCTGCCGCCATCGCCAATAGTCAGTGCCTTTATCAGTGCAAAACTCGGGCTGTTGCCCAATAGGCTTGCGAGTTTATCGGCGATGCTCTGCCGCCAGACGGAAATGCTGTTCCAGGCCGAATCGCGACCCAGCAAAACAGGCTTTTGACTCGGACGCACATAGCCTGTCGCACCGATACCTTCGGTAAATAGCCAACGTTCATAATCAAAACCGCCGGGATTCATGGCGCCGTGGATGCGCTTCAATTTAACCGTAAAAGTCCAATGCTGCCCCGCCTTGATTTGTTGATCAGGATAATACCAACTCAATCTCAGTTTAGCGGGCAATTGCCGGTCAGTTGCGGTGACGGTCGCCGCGTTTGTAGCGGCGACCGGCCGGTCGCCGCTACCGGCATACACACCATCCCTGGCGATCGCCGCGCCAGTTCCCGACTGGCTTGCGGCATACACACCATCCCTGGCGATAAAGTCGAAGCGGACACGCCTTTCATCCTGTTCGGGTAAATCGGCTACGGTGCCGGTCACCTGAACCTCGACACCTTCTAATTGCTCGGGCAGCTGGTTAGACAATCGGTGCATTGCAAACACTATCGCCCACAGAACGCCGAGAACAAAAAATAGCCACTGCCAATAACGCAACCATGCAATAATGCCCGCCACTACGGCACCGACTATCAGCCATTTAATATCCGGCAATACCGGAAACTGTTGAACTAACAGCAGTCCGGCTAAAAATGACAGGGCGGAAATAACCATTTAGCACCTTGGTGTTTTTTAGGCTAACAAAAACCTGATAGACTTGGGCGAGTGTAACTTTAAATAAAGAAATAACGATGCCAAAAAAATACATACAACAGCTGATCGACAAGCTCATCCCTGATCCTGACTTCATCAAACAGCATAAGAGCCTTCAATTTCTTGGCGATAAACTGCACCAGCCTAACCTCTGGCATTTAAATCGACGCTCTATCGCTATGGCTTTTGCCGTGGGTCTTTTTTGTGCCTGGATTCCGACTCCAATGCAAATGATTATTGCCGCAGCAGGCGCCATCTATTTCAGCGCTAACCTGCCTCTTTCGGTGGGACTCGTCTGGATAACCAACCCTATCACCATGCCGGCGCTGTTTTATTTTGCTTATAGAGTCGGACTCTTGGCTATGGGACAGACATCCAACGCCGATGACATCGAGTTTTCACTTGGCACCATGCTCTCAGGGCTTGGCGATATATGGCAGCCTTTTCTATTAGGCTGTTTGATTATGGGTATAGCCTCTTCAGCCGCCGGCTATTTCGGCATGAAATACTACTGGGAACATCATATAATCAAAAAATGGAAAGAAAGGAAAGAAAAAAGGTTAAAGGTTAAAGGTTAAAGGGGTTAGCCTTGCACCTTGTACCTTGTACCTTTAACCTAATATAACCCCATCTTCCATGTGCAGAACCTTGCCCATTTTTGCAGCCAACTCATGATCATGGGTCACTACCAAAAAGCTGACATTCAGCTCCTGATTTAATTCCAGCATTAACTGATAAACCTGGTCAGCCGTTTTGCTGTCCAGGTTTCCGGTCGGCTCATCCGCCAGAACCACACAGGGCTTATTAATTAACGCCCTGGCAACTGTGGCACGCTGCCTTTCTCCTCCGGATAATTCACCGGGTTTGTGTTCAATTCTATGCCCCAATCCTACCCTTTTCAATAATTCAGTCGCACGAGCACTCGCCAGTTTTACCGACAACCCGGCAATCAACAAAGGCATCGCCACATTTTCCAACACGGTGAATTCGCCCAACAGGTGATGCGATTGATAGATAAAGCCTAAGGATTTATTTCTTAATTTAGCCAGTTGGCCTGAGCCGACTTCATTGAGATTAACACCGTTCAAAACCACCTTGCCGCCGCTGGGTTTTTCAAGTCCGCCCAATAAATGCAGCAAAGTGCTTTTGCCCGAACCCGATGCGCCCATAATAGCGACACGCTCACCGACACCGATGCTTAAATCGACCCCTTTTAAAACCTCAACATCCAACCCGCCTTGGTCATAGCGCATGGTCAACTGCCGGCATTGCAAAATACTGGTATTATTCATATCTGAGAACTTCCGCTGGATTGACTTTGGCTGCCTGCCAGGCAGGATAAATAGTCGCCAATAATGACAGGAAAAAGGCCATGCCCGCTATCGTATAAACATCCGACCAAACCAGCTTGGAAGGCAGTTCGCTGATGTAATACACATCCGCCGCCATAAACTGAATCTGAAATAATTTTTCAATCGCCGGAACAATGGTTTCAACATTCAAAGCCAGCAATACCCCGCCTACGGTTCCGAGTGCAGTGCCGACCACGCCGATAACGGCGCCCAACACCATAAAAATCCCCATCACCGAACCTGAGGTTAATCCTTGGGTTTTCAAAATAGCAATATCGCCACGCTTATCGGTAACCACCATGACCAAGGTCGAAACAATATTGAACGCCGCCACCGCCACGATCAGCAACAGGATAATGAACATCACCCGTTTTTCCGTCTGTATCGCCCGAAAGAAATTGCTGTGCGCCAGCGTCCAATCGCTGACCTGATAATCGCCATATAAAGCCGTTGACAGTTCACGGGTTATTTTCGGGGCGTTAAACAAATCATCCAGTTTGATCCGAAGGCCTGAAACCGAACTTTCCAGGCGGAACAACTTGGCCGCATCGTCAATATGAATCATCGCCATATTGCGATCATATTCATAC
>JAURVK010000171.1 GCA_030655535.1 Methylobacter sp.
TGATTAGAAATCCTTATTCGACAAATCGCCCAATTCTCTTTCCTTCATTATCTTCATGTTCATAAAAACAAGGTATAAACTGGATAAAGGATCATTGAGACATTGTTACGCATCAGCACCCTTCTGGTGTCGTTGTATCTATTTGATAATAAATAAAAATGGATGCTCACCAAAAGCACGCTTTAGATTATAATAACAATATAAGGAGTAACACAATGAAGCTATTTGAACTTGGAAAAATCACCATGACTCCATCGGCTATTTCGATAATAGCCAGTTGTAAAGTAGCCGTTGGCGATTTGCTGGACAGGCATGAAAAAGGTGACTACGGGGAGGTATCAGAGCTTGATTGGCGTGAAAACACGCTAGCATTACTGCCTGAATCGGTGGAAAGAATCATGTCTGTTTATAACATCGGCACCGAAAAATTATGGGTTATCACCGATCCGGATAGAAAGATAACAACACTATTAACTGAGGAAGATTTTTAACAGTTCCCGGGCTGAGCGAGACTGTGAAAGAATGAGTGAGTATGGCGTAAAAAGTACTATTAACCATGAAGTTCATGAAGAAAAGGCTAAGTCAATCAATTCATTAGATCTTCATGTGCTTCATGGTTATTTCTTCTATATCGGATGCTTTCACAGTCCCTGAGCGCTTGGGAATTAGTGTAGGCCGTGTTTAATCGGCGAATTAAACAGATGTTGCATGGGTATCAAAGCTGAACATGATAATTGTCATCGTGGCTTTTTTATTAGCGTTGCTGATTTTTAGAAGGAAACGAACCCACCCAGCCGCCAATAAAACTTTCCACCAGCAATTCAACGGTGTTTTCCATATCGCTAATATCTTCGGCATTCTGCTTACCGGTCAGGGACAAGGTACAAATTCCGTGAACACCGCTCCAGAGCGCCCGTGCCGCCTGTTTGTGTTGTTGCGTTGAACAGCTCGGCGCAAGTTTTGCAAACGGCGCTTCTATCTGACTAGAAATCTGATTGATTTTGTGCCGATACCATTCGGGAATTTCGGCATCCTGTACAAAAATCATGCTCCAGCGGTTAAAGTTTCGGCTGGAAAATTGTAAATAAGCCTTGGCCAGTTCCGCTATATATTGCTCTGGAACACAGTCGGGCACTTGCTGCAACTGCTCGGTAAGGTTGTCGACGGTATTCGCTTTAATGTGTATGACCAAATCGGCCATATTATCAAATACCATATAGACGCTGCCGACCGTATAACCGATGTCCATCGCAATCCTGCGCACTTTTAATGCCGAATAGCCTTCATTGATGATGATGGTTTCTGCTGCATCCAGCACCATTTCCCTGATTTCTGCCAGACTGTGTTTGTTTCGTCTTGCCATGTTGCGCGCCTTTAGATGAATTTCAGTTTATTGTTTTCTGCAAAGTACTTGATTAAAAAATCCACAAATGTTGCCAACTTGGCAGGCAGAAAGCGTCTTTGCAGATAGGTGGCATAAATTTCCAGCGATGGGATACGAAAATCCGGCAAAATCTCTATCAACTTTCCCTGTTCCAAATAATTCACTACCGATAATTCAGGGGCCTGGGTTATGCCCATACCTAACGCAGCCGCTTGGCATAATGCCCTGCCATTGTTTGAGGCAAAATGCCAGTTCGCTTTGATTTTAACGTCCTTGCCACAGTCATTAAACAGCCAATAATCTTTATGCGGGGTATCCGTATAATGCAGGCAGCGATGCGAACTTAACTCGGCAATGGTTTGCGGTTCACCATGTTCGGCTATGTAACCGGGAGAAGCATAGGCGCACAAGCGGGTTTGGGCGATTTTTCTGGCGACCACGCCCAAATCAAGCGTATCCGTCACCAGGATAGACAAATCGAAGCCGCCTTCGCTTAAATTAACCTGGCTGTTGTGCAAGGTCATCAAAATCTTGACATCGGGATATTCGCGTTGATACGCATCAATGGCGGGCACCATATAAAGTCCGCCAAAATCGATAGGCGCGCTGATTTTTAAAGTCCCTTTTACCTGTAGGCCCAGCTGCGAGGTGAATTCTTCCAGCTCTGAGAAATCATCGAGCAGCTGTTTGCTGCGGTAATAGTAGATCTTGCCCGCTTCGGTCATGCTCAGTCGCCGGGTTGTCCGGTTTAACAAGGCAACTCCCAGAGACTCTTCCAGCTGGGCCATATATTTGCTGATCATCATCGCCGAAAGATTCATCTCGCGGGCAACCGCCGCAAAAGTGCCTAACTCGACAATCCGGCAAAAGACCTGAGTGTTATTTAATTTAGCCATATCCGCTCATTTATAAACTTTAAGTTTATATTGTATAACCTATATCGCTATTTGAAACCCTGCTTTATTGGAGTAGACTTTGCGATGGAGATAGTAGTTTAACTGCCGCTTGGTCTTTTTTCATTCCCTTTGGTGATTAGGATCAAGCGGTTTTTTTAGTGCCCAATAATAACAACGAGAGGTGTTTATGAGTAAAATTCTTAACGAAGTTTTAGCAGCAAACCGGGACTATGTGAATGATTTCGGTGATAAAGGCGCATTGCCTATGCCTCCCGGAAGGCATTTTGCCATTCTGACCTGTATGGATGCCCGTTTGGATCCGGCAAAATATGCCGGTTTAGCAGAGGGTGACGCTCACGTCATTCGTAATGCCGGCGGTCGTGCCAGCGACGATGCGATCCGTTCTTTGGTGATCTCCTATAAATTATTGGGAACCCGCGAATGGTTTGTCGTTCATCATACCGACTGCGGCATGGAAACATTTACTGACGACATCATGCGCGGTCTGCTGGCCAGCAGTTTAAAAACATCCGCTGTCGATGCCGACGGCTGGCATGATTGCAACGAAGGCCCGGGTTCTGCCGAAGCCAAATATATCGATTGGCTGACTATTAAAGATCAACAAGAAAGTGTTTTGGAAGATGTCACTCGGATTAAGAACCATCCGCTGGTTCCTTCCGACATCCCTGTTTACGGCTATATCTACGACTGCAAATCAGGTCGATTAATTGAAGTGCCTGCTGCAACAGAAGTTGGCAAAGCTAGCTAACGACCGTTCAAACATGCTCACGTCCCAGGATATGAGCATGGCTTAATTCCACACAGTAGGGCGCGCCGAGCGTGCCTTCTCCGCTGAAACCTTTAAAGCCATCTAGCGACAACTTAAGGCATTAACCCTATGATCAGCCGTCAACAACTGAACGACTATTATCAGGCTCTGCTACACCCCGAAACCTACGCCGACTATTGTCCTAACGGCTTGCAAATAGAGGGGGCCGAGCAGATCGGGCGTATCGCTTTTGCGGTGTCTGCAAGCCGCGATTCGATTCATCAGGCGGTCGAAAACAAGGCCGATGCCCTGGTTGTTCATCACGGTTTGTTCTGGACATTTCATGGAGCCAAACCGTTGGTCGGCGCTTTCGGACAGCGGATTTTCCCGCTGGTAAAAAACGCTATCAACCTGTTTGCTTATCATTTGCCGCTGGACGGCCATCCTGAAATAGGCAATGCGGCGGCTTTGGGTCAGCTGATCGATTGTAAACAGCAACAGCCCTTCGGCGATTACAAAGGCTCGGCGACCGGAGTTAAAGGCGTATTCGAGCCATCGCTAACTGCGGTCGCGCTGCAACAAAAACTGGAAACCGTGCTCAAACACCCTGTCATATTGGCAACGCCGGATAACAACGCGTTGATCAGCTCAATCGGCATCATCACCGGCGGAGCAAATAGCGAGTGGCGCATGGCCGAAAAAGAACAGCTCGATGCCTACATTACCGGCGAAATCAGCGAACACGACTGGCATGAAAGCCGGGAAGCCGGCATACATATGTTTGCGGGCGGTCACCATGCCACCGAACAATTCGGCATCCAGGCGTTAATGGAAAAAACCCGGCAGCAATTTGGAGTGGCGTGTTTTTTTATCGATAGCGACAATCCGGCGTAGTGTGGAGTGCAGGCTTTGCCTGCAATTTATGCGACGTATTGCTAACGGGCAAGCAAAGCTTGCACTCCTCTGCTTATACGGCAAATAGTTTTATCATTTGCCCGCCTTATCGATAGAATGGGACATACAAAAGCGACAATCCGGCGTAGTGTGGAGTGCAGGCTTTGCCTGCAATTTATGCGACCTATTGCTAACGGGCAAGAAAAGCTTGCACTCCTCTGCTTATACGGCAAATAGTTTTATCATTTGCCCGCCTTATCGATAGAATGGGACATACAAAAGCGACAATCCGGCGTAGTGTGGAGTGCAGGCTTTGCCTGCA
>JAURVK010000172.1 GCA_030655535.1 Methylobacter sp.
GGCAGGATGAAAAGTGGAATGGCATTAAGCGCTGTTGTTAGTACAAGGCCAGCCTTGTACGCCCTGTTGGGTGATATGCCGATTCATCGCGCTGTATCATTGTCATTAAGTTAAGCTGAAAAGCAAGTGATGACTGAACCGGGGGGGCGCGAATTTATTCGCGGGGTGCCCGCTAAATGCGCTAATAAATTCGCGCCCACGTAACGGCCAAGTCCTTAACGTAATGGCAGTGTCGCGCTACGGGGGAGCAAGAATAAATAATAATGATAAAAAAAATGTCCATTTCCACCAAAATACTGATTGCTATGGGCATCGGTTTAATTTTGGGCAGCCTGATTAATGTCTTTTTCAGCGAAGTCGCTTGGGTACAAAGCTATCTGGTCAACGGACTGTTTTATGTAGTCGGCGCGGCTTTTGTCAATGCCTTGAAAATGCTGGTCGTGCCGCTGGTGACGTTCTCGCTGATTTGCGGCGTCTGCGGCATCGGCGATGTCAGCGTTTTAGGGCGAATCGGTGTTAAAGCCTTCGGTTTATACATCCTTACCACTGCAATGGCGATTACGCTGGCCTTGTTGATCGCCATTATCGTGGCGCCAGGTAAAGGTTTTGAGCGGGTTGCCAACGCGAGCACCTTTACCCCAACACCCGCGCCGCCGTTAACCGACGTTTTTATTAACATCGTCCCCAGCAACCCGATCAATGCCTTTGCCGAAGGCAATATGCTGCAAATTATTTTCTTCGTGATTTTATTTGCCATCGCCATGCTGATGTGCGGAGAAATCGGCCGGGAACTGAATCAATTAGCCGAAAAACTCAATGAAGTGATGATGAAAGTCGTCACTCTGGTTATGGATGTTGCGCCGATAGGCGTATTTTTCTTGATGGCGAAAACCTTTTCGGAGCAAGGCTTCGGTTTAATCGTGCCGATGATCGGTTATTTCAGCGTCGTTATCGTCGCCTTATTGATACATGCTTTCGGGACGCTCAGCCTGTTACTGGCGGTGTTCGCAAAACTGAACCCGCTTATATTTATCAAAAAAATGCGTTCGGCGCATATTTTTGCCTTCAGTACCGCCAGCTCCAATGCCACTATTCCTATCACCTTGCAAGCGGTTGAACAACGCTTGGGCGTTAACAATGCCACGGCGGCGTTTACCGTTCCGCTGGGCGCAACCGTTAATATGGACGGTACCGCGATTATGCAAGGCGTGGCGACGGTTTTTATCGCCAATGTCTACGGCATAGACTTGGGGCCTGGTGAATATGCAACCGTTGTCGGCATGTCAATTTTGGCATCCATTGGCACAGCGGGCGTGCCGGGAGTCGGTTTAATCATGCTGGCGATGGTGTTTAATCAAGTCGGCCTGCCGGTAGAAGGTATCGGGCTGATTTTAGGCGTCGACAGATTGCTGGATATGGTACGCACCGCCGTCAATGTCACCGGCGATGCAACGGTAACCTGCATCGTCGCACGCGGCGAAAACGAAATAGACGATGCTATTTTTAACGACCCGGAAGCGGGTGTGATTACCGAAGTTGAATTACCGCACAAACATATCGCTGAGAATAGCGGATAGATGCACAATGCAAGACCCTGCCATGTTTTGCCGCGAGTTATAACCGGACTAGTACTTAGTCAATTTAGAAATGACGGGCGGCTTTAGCCGCCCAGTGGCGACTGAAGTCGCCCTCACATCCAGTTGCTTAACCGTCAGAATAGAGTTGACTGAGTACTAGGTCAGATTGAGTCCGCGATTAATCATCATTAGCCCCATCAGGATAACCAGAATACCGGACACAGCCAGTAATTGATTTTGGGTCTTGCCGCTCAATGCACTGGCGAACACGCCGAAGGTCAACAAAGGAATCAGGGTGCCCGTGCCAAAACACAGCAGCAACAGAGCGCCTTTCAGTGGATCGGCGGTGCCAAGTGCCATGATATACATAGCTTGCAGTGGGCCGCAGCCAAGTAAGAAGCCGCTCAAAAAGCCGACAATGAAGGGATTGCGCCTGGGTTTTATATCTTGATAGATTCGTTGCGTAACTGTTCCTGATTTGGAGTGCAGCGATGGCAGACGGAATTTTGGAAACAGCTTGAGCATGTTCAAGCCAAACAGCACCAGAAAGATGCCGGCCACGAGTGCGGCGATCCCACGCATATGGGGCGTGATGGAGAGAACGGCGCCCAAAGCGCCGAATACCGCGCCAAGCAGGGCATAGGAAATATTCTTGCCCAGTGCGTATGATAAATGGGCAAAAAATACCGCTCGCCGTCCGCGTCCTTGTACGCCCTGGGTGTAATTCATCACAAAACCACCGCACATACCGATGCAGTGAAAGCCGGTGAGAAATCCCACCGTGAAAATTACGCCATAGCCAAGACGGGCATCGAATTGCTTCATCAACCCAGGCATCAGGCTTTTGCCCCAGAAGGCAATTCCACCCACCAGAACCAGCAACACTAAAAACACGGCGCTTTGCTTTAAACGAGGACGCCATGAAGCTTTTTCGACCGGGATTCCATAGCTATAACCCTTGCTTTCGATACAGGCAAGGATTGTAGACGGTGAAATAAGGTCATCATCAAAACGAACCTGCACCTTGTTTGCTACGTGATCGGCGCTAACCATGCCGATCCCCGGCAGTTCCTTCACCGCAGCGCTGATAGCCGCCTCGCAGCCCGCACAGTGCATGCCGCTAATGGGAAACGAAAGAGTGCGTTGAGTCATATAAATCTCTTATGGCAGAAATGGAGGCAGCTATAACATTCCGGCAACTTGCGGGGCTGTTGTTATTTGCGCATTTGATGATTCGAATGGCCTGATATCGCATGACGTGCGTGGTCGCTTAATTGGGCATCAAACCATTGATGAATGGCATTGATAAGGACGGGGACATCTGTTGAGTAATTAATTTCTGCTCCGTTAGGTAACTCTTTATATCCAATATCGATTTGATTGGGCTTTGCCTTGCGCAATTCGTCCAGGCCGGGCATGGCGTCGCCGTGAATTTTCGCAGGATTAGAAAAATCGCCTTGCTGAAATTCATCGGAAATCTTAGTCAAATGCCCGCGTATTAATTTAATTTGCTCGGCGTTGGCTGGGTCTTTAACGATAACCTGTTGCACTCCGCCTGTCGCTGTTTTAGAAAAAACATGGGTAGTTTGTTCTAAATCAAAAGGCATCACATGAGAGCCTCGCTGTACTACTTTATCCAGTCGTTGTTCGCCGGCTTTTCCCACTGCATGAGCGGGAATTGTTATCAATAAAGCGATTAAGAGAGATACTGCGGTTAAGCGATTCATTAATGCTTTCCTTTTTTAGAGGGATAAATCCAAAGAAAATGCCTAACGTAAAGCTAACCGGGCGCGGCCACGGAAAGCTGAAAAACAAAACCGCAGTATACCCGCGTTCCCGTTAGGCGCCATGTTAGCGCAGTAACCACCTAAAGCCGGAAGGTGTTTTAAAGAAGCTCAAAGTGGGGTGATACAATTACCAGGTAGTCTACACCGCTAAATACC